>NZ_BDMN01000613.1 GCF_002189065.1 Bathymodiolus platifrons methanotrophic gill symbiont | reverse complement strand
GGCAAAACCACCTAAAATAAACCTCGATACACCAGCATTGTGTATTTCAGCTACTCAATAATTGGGAAACTTCAGCTTTTTAATGACTTATGGTCAATGCCCGATAAAGTATCGGCTGAAGCCTTTCTAAAGCAGTGGTGTGAAGAAGTAGAAAAATCTAAAATCTCAGCATTTATGAAGTTTGTAAAGACCGTTCGGAGCCATTGGTCTGGCATTATTCATTTCGTTGAAACAAAGATTACAAATGGAATTCTTGAGGGAATTAATAGCAAGGTCCAACTGGCCAAACGACGAGCAAGAGGTTATCGTAATATTAATAATTTTATCAATATGATTTACTTTCTTTGTGGTAAGTTAAAATTCGACTACCCACTGTATTTCACATAGAGCCAAAGTTATTCTGTATAGTAAGGAGCGAGAATTCAATAATACTTGCTCCTAGGTTGATAATACTGATTTGTTTTGGCAGGGGGAAGTAAAGACGTTTTTTAATCGTTATTAAAGTAGGTTTCGGGCGAAATTACTTAATGATAACGTGTATTAATAACTATATGTGGAGGGAGCAAGAGCGGATTTTAGTGCGCAATGATTCTATCCTGTAACGAACTAAAGTCTGCTCTGCAAAATACATCTTTTGATCAAAGATTTAAAGGATTCTATTCTGATTTTACGGTTGATTTATCCAGTCCTGAATAAACAGGACACCAAACTGTATAGCCAGTAGCAACTAAAATTAAACCGATAAGTAATAAAGGTACAGAAGCTAGAAATAGAGAGATAAATAATGCGGCACAGCCTGCATAAAGACGTATTTGTTTTTCTTTTGTGCCAACATTAATTTCAAATTTAAGCATACGTTTAAAATCAAAGCTCATGGTTTTACCTATTCTTTATTATTATATGATATTGAAAAGAGATGACTTAATCATCATGATTTAACCTTTACAAATATACAGGGCAATAAAAATTGTGCAAGTATATGATGAAAAAAGGTGTAAATAT
>NZ_BDMN01000612.1 GCF_002189065.1 Bathymodiolus platifrons methanotrophic gill symbiont | reverse complement strand
TAATTTCTACCAGTCAGCGATACTGGAAGATCGTCTGCATTTCTTTCAAGCAGAAATGCAGACTCTTAAAGCATTACAAGAATAGCCTTTATTGTCAACGGTGCTCAAAACCCGCCTAACTATGGCGAATATTATCGAATCAGCATTCTATCTGAGTTTTTTACCAGACCTTCTCTATTCATCTTGCACGTTATTATTACCCCATAACGCTCTAGAGCTCCATCTATCAAAATTTAAAAAATAAAGTCATATTTCTTGAAGGCGAGTGATTTTGTTACTCTTATCAGATGAGTTCGGGCTTATGAATTATTGATACGCTAGGGTAAATCTGGATGAATTTAAAGCGGAAACTTTACTCAGCAGGCACTCATATGTTGAAGAAAGCAGATTGGTAGAGAACTGTTGTGATACCGGTCAATAGATTAGCGTCAAACGTCCGGCACCACAGCACCCTCCGTGCTTTTGCACAAGCGGTTCAAGTATCGCACTTGTAACGTTTTTTCCAGTTATCTCTGACTGGAATTCTTATGTGTCGTTCAGCTCGTCTATATAATTGTGTTCGCTGTCCTTGCTAAAATTTGACCCGACGAAGATATTACGCACACTAAAACCACGCCCGCACACAGTTGCAAGTGTTGTGGTGGGGCAATGATTGTGGGACGGAGGCGAATACCCAAGCAGGAAATGATGCATTTAATCATGCCCAAAATTGTACTGGAGCCATCAGCCGTTACGTAAATTAACACACCTCCACCCTGACTAGCAGCGAATGGCTCTATGTGAATCCTAGTGGGTAGTGCGATAATAATACCATGAATAATGAATCTTTATTTAGTATGGCTTTAGGCTTACAATCGCCTTGGAAAGTGGAAGAAATTATCTTTTCAAACGACAATATTTTAGAACAGAATGAACTATCATTTGCAGATAGGTTTTGAATCAGGCGCCCGTTTTGCTGATGAATCGGGGGTTCTCTGCCCAGTGCATGATACAGTCGATCGGCA
>NZ_BDMN01000611.1 GCF_002189065.1 Bathymodiolus platifrons methanotrophic gill symbiont | reverse complement strand
GAAAAACGTTAAACTATGACACCCCTCATGCTGTGTTTTTTCATAAGAATAAACGTGAGGCCGCATGATTACAGGAATTGCACTTCAGAGTTGAATCCACCTTTTGATTTAAGACGGCTTGCCCGATTAAACAAAGAACAGGATCAACCACTTTGGACTATGAGCCGAGCTACTACATGGCGAATGGTTAAAGGTGTTATGGCTAGAGCTGGCATAAAAGGCAAGCAAGCTACATCCAAGGGATTGAGGCATGGTTTTGGTATAGCTATGCTATCAGGTGAAAAGGCGTTACCTTTAAATATTTTGCGTGATTTGATGGGGCATTCCGACACAAAAATCACTGAAATCTATACCAGTGCGATAGGAGCAGAAAAAAGAAATATGGTGATGAACGCATGGCAGTAGAAAATACGCTATCAGCAGGTGCAATATTGGCTTCAAAACGAAAAATTGAAACCAAGATATGCCCTGTTTGCAAAGAAGAGTTTGAAGGCATTAAGAAAGCTAAATTTTGCTCTAATAAATGCCGTCAAAAAGACAAATATCAAAGAAATAAATTGACACAATAGCGTTATTGTATTAAAATAAGCCATACTTAATTAATCTTAAAGGGGAACTGAACAATGCCAAAACTAGATAGACTAAAGGAAGAGTTATCTTATGTAAGATATTACATATCTGTAGCAATAGCAATAACAGTAGCCGTAGCTATTACAGGCTGGTTAGTTATGAATATTGATACAGCTACATGGTATCCAATTATTGGCGGTTCTGCTGCTGTTGTTGTTTTTTAATGTTTTCTTTATTTTCACTCGACATAAAAGAGTTGAACAATTATTACAGGAGCTTGAAGATGCTTAATCAAATATTTGTAGGTTTAGCGGTACTTTCAGTGGTTATACTTTTTGGCTATTTAGCTCTATGGAGCTGGAAAGACATGAAAAATCACGAGCCAAAATAGCGGGGTTCTGTCGCATAAAGTTCACTTCTCCGCGTTACCTGCTATCATGAG
>NZ_BDMN01000610.1 GCF_002189065.1 Bathymodiolus platifrons methanotrophic gill symbiont | reverse complement strand
TAAAGCTTATCTAAAGCTTTTTTTAATATTTCTTTAATCTTTTTTTAATATTTTCTTAATCTTTTTTTAATATAAGCGATTTGATAATTGAGCAGACGAAAGGAACTCGAAAATTTTAAACGATAAAAGGAATTATCCATGAGCTTTACACTAGCAACAAATGTAACGGCATTAAATGCAGCAAACAATACTTCGATAACACAGAAATCGATTCAGTCTTCTTTAGAGAAACTGAGTTCGGGGTACAAAATCAATAAGGCAGCAGATGATGCAGCTGGAATGGCAATTGCGGATGTACTAAGAACCCAAGCAAGATCATTAGGTCAAGCAATAAGAAATGCCAATGATGCCATAGGGATTATCCAAATAGCAGATAAAGCTATGGATGAACAAGTAAAAATACTTGATACGATTAAGGTCAAAGCGATTCAAGCAGCACAAGATGGTCAAACTACCCAAACAAGATCAGCTCTTCAATCAGACATTACAAGATTACTAGAAGAACTTGATAATATATCATCAACAACCACATTTAATGGTAAATCACTTCTTGCTGGAGGATTTTCAAATGCTAAGTTTCAAATAGGTGCTTATTCAAATACTGTTATTACTGCATCAATAACAGCAACTTCTTCTGATAAGATAGGTCAGACTAGATTTGAAACTGGGAAAACTATAACTTCAGAGGGTGTTACATCACTTACTTTTAAAGCAGTCAATGGTAGAGATGATATTACAATAGAGTCAGCAATTATTTCGCATGGAGTAGGAACAGGAATAGGTGCTTTATCGGAAGTAATCAATAAGAATTCTAATGAGTTACAAGTTAGAGCTTCTTGGAGCGTAGAATCTACTGGATCTGTTCCTATAGGAACTGGTGCAACAGATGATAATCATACAGTAAAAGGCTTAGTTATAAATGGTGTTAAAATAGGAAGCATTAACAATATTAAAATAAATGATTCAGATGGTAATATAGCAGCTTCTATTAATAATTCAAAAAGTCAAACAGG
>NZ_BDMN01000609.1 GCF_002189065.1 Bathymodiolus platifrons methanotrophic gill symbiont | reverse complement strand
CATAAAACTAGGATATATTCGGTTTTTACACTTTTTGCGACAGAACCTCATTCGTAAATCCGTTAAAAAACGTAAATTATTTCCCAGCGATAATGCCGCTAAAAAAGTCATTTATTTAGCCATTCAACAAGCCTAAAAAAAATGGACCATGCCAATTAGAAATTGGAAAACTGCATTAAATTATTTTATGATTGTATTTGAAGACCGATTAAAAGAGCATATTTAAAAATGCCAGTTACACAGGATTATTTACAGTCTCAGCCAAATTTATGCGACAGAACCGGCGCGCTGCGTCACGCCTAATCATGCATCTATCACTAAGACATACATTGTAATTGAATCTATCTTTTCCCGATAATTAGACAAGTATTCGTATGCTACCTTACGGCTTTCTTCTGAAAAAGTTACTTTCCTATCCGTATTTTTATCGCAATACCAATTGTTATAAGTTGGCCGAAAATATCCATCACTTTCTAATTCATAGACATCACCACCCAAAACGCCAATATCAGTATCACTTAACAAAATTAACGATTTAATGGCATCAGATTTTTTTAGTGCCACCTCACCATTCTCAGCATCAGTTCTTGGTGTACCACAGTCTTTTAGAAATTGTTCATACTCAACGTAACTCATACTATTTTTGGTTCTGTCGCAAAAAATTAATATTTGTGTAAAAATCAACTGCAACCTGTTTTTATGCGACAAATGGATAAAACACCATGCTGGAGAAAAACATTCTCACCCCATCATTAAAATCACGATAATCTAATGTGAAAGCCAAGTATCATGTGGCATTCAGAAAAGCAACGGCTTGAAAAATATAAACACCTTTGGTAGAACATGCGAATCTTCTTTGGCTGAAATTTAATCTTATGATCGTAGGTAATAGGGTGATTTGTTTTTTTGCGACAGAACCGTGCGACGAACACTCACCACAGCTTGAAAGTAAGAGACCAACTCTTGCAGTCAAACGGACGTTAATTATATCTTAATTAGCCTCTCATTTGTTAAGCATT
>NZ_BDMN01000608.1 GCF_002189065.1 Bathymodiolus platifrons methanotrophic gill symbiont | reverse complement strand
GTAATACCTGGCTTACCGGCAGGTGTTACTAAAGTTCTTAATGTCACAAAAAAAGGAGCAAGGCCACCAAACCTTAGCCCTCCAGGCGCGGGTCGTAATGGAGCTTTCAGGGAAGCAAAAAGACAAGCGGGGATACCAGTAAGTAAGCATCCAACTAGTGTCCGTCCGAATATTGACAAACAAGGTAAAGTTCAACCTGGAAGATCTTATCAATTTGATACTCGTCTTTCTAGTGGTAAAACCCAAACCGTGAGAATCAGGGATGATGCAGGTGGACATGACTTCGGTCTTGGCAACCCACAAAATCGGGGGCCGCATTTTAATCAAGGAAAAAATAATCATTATGATTACTGATATTGAAATTTCAAGTACGGTGGATGTTTCGAAAGAAAATGAAACTTATAATGTTCGTAAAAACAACCTTCCAGAAAATACAAAAGTAGCTGCTGCTGCTTGGTCATCAGCTTCAGGTTCTCTTTATGATGATAGGCTTTTGGTACTGAGGTTCATTTTTAGCTTGGTGATGACAAAAATGCCTGGATTCACATTGTGGTATTTTGAAGGTGACGGGGGGTGGCAAGATGATACACGAATTCTCCGCTGGAAAAGACGGAAACAAAGAGGTATAAATATAACTCACTATAGTGAATTATATGAAGAGATGTTAGAAAGAGATAATAAGGTAAAGTTTTTTCGTGCAATATCTCTTTCAGAGCTATCCATTGAATCAGTTGTCAAGTCTCTTAATGAAGATAGTCATTCATATATAATTTCTTTGCCTGGAAGCACCAATATTAAAGGGGCTCTTTGTATGGGATGGGAGCATCTTGGGCTCTTTGATAAAGAACTTTTGCGATATGTAATAAATAATAAGGGGATTATTTTCAAGGTATACGGTGAATTTGATGACCCTGAATATGGTTTTGTTGGTTTAGGTGATCCGGAATTAGTGAAAAGTTTAGTACAGTAATAGCGGTCTGGCATTATTCATTTCGTTGAAACGAAGATTACAAATGGAATTCTT
>NZ_BDMN01000607.1 GCF_002189065.1 Bathymodiolus platifrons methanotrophic gill symbiont | reverse complement strand
AGCATTGTGTATTTCAGCTACTCAATAATTGGGAAACTTCAGTTATTAAGAAATGTGTTGGCGAGTGCACCAACTATTTCTATCGATAGCGAAAGAAATCTAATACTGGAAAGCGCTGGGACCTTACTTAAATATCGGTTAAAAGACTGGGTTCGCTAGCAGATAAACCAGGGAAGTGAAAAAAACCTTATTCTAGGGCCGGCTAGCAAGTTCAGCATAGAGTGTAATGGTCAAGTAAAACAGGACGCATTCTTAAGCAGTTTTTCTATGGAACTCACGCTCAAACTCTAAGGGTGATTTATAACCCAATCTAGAGTGCGTTCGCTCACCATTATAAAAAGCCAGATAATCAATAATACTGGCTCTTTTGAATTTCAAGTGGGTAAACAATTCGCATTTATTTTAGAAAAGTCTAATTTTCCAGTTAGTAAATAAGCAATTGTTTTGAAGTGCTGCATTTTATATTCTCTCGCTTTTCTTTTTGCAGCCTGTAAAACCGAGTTTAATCCTTCCAAAATACCACTATTGATTTGACTCTTTTTCCAGCTGACAATTCCATCCCAATGCCTTTTAATTGTCTTAGGAATGTGCACGAAATAACTTCCTGAAGCAGCCAAGCTTGAATAATGAAATATCTCCCCTAAATTAAGGTTATCTTAATTTATTACTCAGTGGTTGTCTTATGTCATTTCCTTATAAAAAAAATATCGAAAAGTCGATGAAGAAATTTTATGACTCACTTTGTGAAAAAAATAAGCGACGGTATGCCGCCATTGAAAGTGAAAAATTATCTCATGGTGGCGTTAACTATATTTCAGCTTTATTAGAGTGTGACCCAAAAACTATCCGCCAAGGAAAAAAAGAACTCACCGAATTAGAACTGGATATAACAGGAATCAGACAACCTGGAGGCGGTCGAAAAAAAAGACCTCTACCCCTGAATACAGTGGAATAGATCAAGACTTTTTAGATATTCTTCAACAGCATACAGCAGGCAATCCAATGAATTCATCTATTAGGTGGACTTATCTAAAGCCGCGT
>NZ_BDMN01000606.1 GCF_002189065.1 Bathymodiolus platifrons methanotrophic gill symbiont | reverse complement strand
CTTACTTCTTGATAACATTTCATTCGAGGAATTATGATGTAAACCTTTTACTTCTCCTAATTATTTAAGTGAAATAACAGATTTAACCCACTACCCTTGAATTGTTTCATCACTTGCAGCGGTAATAAATTGTTACATTTTTTAATTATACATCAGGGAACGCATCATAATAAGTATCTTTCTGGATCATTCAATAACTAAACTTATCAGTGTGGTGATAGTTATGTTGCTTTATAAGCTTGGGAAATTAAGAAAAAACTTAAACTTTGTTTCTGGTGCATGAGTGGAGTCACGACAAAGCAATAAGCAGCAAAACTGACTGTGTGTACAGTGCGAAGCATTGCGCTTTTTTGTTATTATACAGGCGCAACTCAGGTATCTAAAAAATCGCTATACCCGTTTAACGCCCCCTAATAATACCCTACCCCTTTGGTACATAGGTGCTGCCCTATATTACTGTTTTAAAATTAGAAAAGAATCTTTCTATCTTTCATGCACTAGGTTGTAAGTACTCACGAAAACTTATTTATAGGTAGAATGAAGTGCCTGTTTTTTAGGCACACAATGAAACCCATCAATCATTCGAACATTGATGCGTTTCGCAAAAAGACGCTCTACCCATCCTATGCAAAACCTTAACACACAATGTTAAAATAAATATTTCCAGGTGCCTTACTAGTATAGTCTCAAACGAATAGCATCATAAAGATGATAGATTCAAGTTTAACCTTTTCTAGGCTGACGATATGTTTTTATAGAACTATCTTTCACGCAGATCAGAAAATAATTGATAGTTACAATTATAAGCACCCTGCCACATTTTGTTTTTGTAGGATTCCAGAACATTCATTTTGAATGGAAACCGTTCCCCCTTATGCTGACTAGATCCACCTATGCTTGTTAAATTCAAACCACTTTTACGTAATAATCTAGCCAATATAGAGCTTGTCATAAAATAACAGTATTGAATATTATTGTTATATCCATATTTTGCTGCTGCATAAAACAAGCCCCAGATTATCATGCGATTTAATTTATGCT
>NZ_BDMN01000605.1 GCF_002189065.1 Bathymodiolus platifrons methanotrophic gill symbiont | reverse complement strand
ACCAGCATTGTGTATTTCAGCTACTCAATAATTGGGAAACTTCAGCTTTTTAATCTCTACCCATTTATCTAAGGCAAACGTATGCCTAAGAGCATTTCCTTTTTCCAATTTATATTTCGCAAATGAGTCTGAGCCAACTATACACCCGTTAAGATCCGGATTGGTTTCACTTAATTTATACCCCAACCGATCGCTACCATTTTGAAAATATGGAACCCGATAATGAGAGAGTTCAAAATACCCATCCATACAAGAGTCACGACTCGGTCGGATATCAATATTTAGCCCTTTGTCGTGTTGGGAAAATTCAAAATCCATGTACAACAATTTTTTCAGGTTACTTTTTGCAACGCATCTTTCGATATTTCCACGCTGGGCTTGAAGGCTGCTTTCTGCAATTAACCTATCTAAAATAATTTTCTTATCACCCTGTAGATACAATTCATAAAATTTATACCCCATTGAACCCACAAGGGCTATTACCGATATAATCGTGACAAAACCAATTATTTGCCCAATTACTTTTGCGGCATTCATTCCTTGAATTTGTCCCACTTTGGTTAGAACTATCTTTAGGAATAAGCACGAAACAACTTCCCGATATTAATTATTCTTGAGGAATTGCACGGTAATTCCATTTTGGTAAATGTGTATCAAATACAATCGGCATTATTTCTTTGAAGTCAGCGGCATATTTTCGTCCTGTCTCGTATATTTTGTCGAGTATGTGAACAATTGTTGTTAGTCCTTTTGACGTTGATGTTCTAGAAATCAATGTTTTAACTGTTTCAACCGAGTCAAATACAACACCTTCACAAGCACGAGTCACATGAGGAAAAAAACGATGTTCAATGGGATTATACTTGGAGGTATAAGGAGGATAGTGGGCAATCCTAATTTCCAATCCAAGTGCATTCGCAGTCTTTTGTAAATCTTCTTTAAAAATGTAGTGCCGTGAGCTGTTACTCCCTCCACCATCGCAAAGGATCAACAATGATTTTGCTTTAGGATAATGAATAATACCCTCGTTTACCCACCATTGA
>NZ_BDMN01000604.1 GCF_002189065.1 Bathymodiolus platifrons methanotrophic gill symbiont | reverse complement strand
CGGATGGGAGATGCCCTGAACGCCCTGCGTCCGCAACGACTACGCACAAAAGCCGCTTCGTCATTACTACCTCACTGGCTGGACGGCTATTCGGAATGCAATTCTTGCTCCTCTCGCGTGCTGCTAGCACACGTCGAATCAGCGAATTGCCCTGTCGCCTATCAGGGACTAAAAATCACCACTTCGCTAAGCTCCGTTTCCATGATTCTCAGCGTATGAAAAAAACGAGTATTTCAGTTTTATTGTTATTTTCTAGTGCATTGTCTGCGCAAAATTTATTAAAAACCTATGACCTTGCAATGCAGAATGACCCTGTTTTAAGCCAGTCACTAGCTAATAAAATGGCAGTAGGCGAAACTAAGGATCAGAGTATTGCCCGGTTATTACCCACGATAAATGCGGGTTATTCCGGTTCTCAAAACTGGCAATATCAGAAGTCAAAATTTCAAACTGAGTTCGGCCAAACACCCAGTAATAAATTTTGGGATAACCAGTTTTCAATTAACCTGGTACAACCCGTTTTTCATTGGGATATGTGGGTGCAATTATCCCAGTCAGAAAAACAGATTGCCCAAGCTGATGCCAGCTACCTTGCTGAACAACAGAATTTAATTCTTAGAACTACCAGTGCTTATTTTGATGTTTTAGCTGCTCAGGACGATCTCACTTTTTCTATGTCTCAAATGAAAACCATAGCCAGGCAGCTAGAGCAGGCTCAACAGCGCTTCGAGGTTGGCCTGATTGCCATTACCGATGTTTATGAAGCTCAGGCAGGTTATGATCAAAGTAGATCAGATGTTTCGGGGAGTCGCTATTTTTGCGAAAGCTTGTTTTGGGCATCCCAGCCCAAGCAAGCAGCAAAAACTTAACGCGACCACTTATGCCTCCGGCGGCCCCGATTCGTCCTCGTCACCTCGTCCCGACCCAACAAGGGGTCGGAACATAGGCTCCAAATGACTTGACGCCGTGTCGGATGGCCTTTTATTTTGTCTCCACCTTCGCTAACGCTCAGACTCCGACAAAACAACGGCCCTACGGCTATCGCGGACTAAAA
>NZ_BDMN01000603.1 GCF_002189065.1 Bathymodiolus platifrons methanotrophic gill symbiont | reverse complement strand
CCAAAAAAGATTCACATGTTCAGCTAAAAATAGCGGTATTTTTTAAGGCATTATTAATCTGTATGCCAGGTGGTATATGGCTTGAAAAGCTATCTGTCGAAATTTTAACGATAGGGTAATCGAGATTTCATCTTGAATGAAATATTATTCATTAGCTGCATAAAACTAGGATATAGTCGGTTTTTACACTTTTTGCGACAGAACCATTATGTTAGCTATGATAAAACAATAATGTTAAACTTGAGGCATAGGTTTTCCTAAAAAAATATGGGCTATTATTTGACTCAGCAACAAATAGTACACATACTGTGTTCATGATTATTCATTCATTACATAAAAGACGTTCTGCTTTACGCTGGCTACGAAGAAATTTGTTGCCGGAGGGTGGAGCTGTGTTTTAAAGTGATTCAATAATGTTAGCGTTATAACGAATTCAATAAAGGCCGCAGGTTCATCTGAATCTGCGGCCTTTTTTTTGCCTGGAGAAAATGATGGGATTTAAGTTACAACAGGTTGTCCCATGGGGACGTTCCTTTGAGGAATATTGTGCTATGTTCAGTTTGGGGGAACAGGATCTACAGAAATCAATACTTGGCGTTGCAGATGGTCCGGCCGCATTTAATGCAGTATTAACTGAACAAGGCGGCAATATAATTTCTGTCGATCCAGCTTATACTTTTAGTAGTAAGCAGATTGCTCAGCGCATTGATGAAATATTTGAGGATATGCTGATACAAGTTGCAAACAATGCAAGTCAGTTACGGCTGGATAAATTTGGTTCAGCCGAAGCATTAGGGCGAGTGCGTATGCAGGCAATGACTCGGTTTTTACAGGATTTCGATACCGGAAAACAACAAGGACGATATGTAGATCATGAGCTACCCGTTATAGCGTTTGATGCCAAGCAATTCGATCTGGCTTTATGCTCACATTTATTGTTTTTATATAGCGATCAATTAGACAGAGATTTTCATATTAAGTCAGTTCTGGAATTATGCCGTTTTGCAAAAGAAGTGCGCATTTTCCCGTTGCTGGATTTATCACATCAAACGTCTATACACCTAGA
>NZ_BDMN01000602.1 GCF_002189065.1 Bathymodiolus platifrons methanotrophic gill symbiont | reverse complement strand
GCTAAAACTCTGTCAAGAACTTTTTTAATTATTTACGCTGAGTAGTTACTCCCCGATAACATAAAAACCAGGGCGTTGAGTAGACTCATAACTGGCTGCTATAACAGGAGCAAATCTAGCACCTATGGGTAACAAACCTAAATCGTCGACAATTTTTGCGGCTTGGTGAGTGGGTATCACGTTTATAACTTTACCAGAAAAGTCTCCTACTGACGTTATAGCAACCTTCGCACCAGTTATCGGGTTAATTTCAACAGAATTCAAAGTAGCGTTAGGCACATAGGTGACAATATCTCCATATATGCCACTAAAGGCCTGTTCAAATGTTTCTTTTTCAATGGTTATTTCAGGGTGTGGGTCCAGCACAATTACCTGGCCATCACTGTCAAGAATACGTTTAATATAATCTGCTACAACACACGCCCGTTCATAAGGTCCCGGTGGGCAACGGTACGGGCTTTGAGGCACGGTCATTACAAAAGTATCACCTTGTTGCATGGTTTGCAATTGATCGCGTAATAATTCAGTTTGTGGCCCCGCAATCCAGGCATGAGGAATAAACATCAAAGTTATTTATATCGCCGTTTTTAAGCCCTTCAATATCTATAAACTCTATGCCTGGCGCCAGGACTACATAATCACAGACTATGGTTTCATCAGAATCTAAATGTACTGTTTTCTCATCGCTCTCGGGTACCACTGTTACATCTGTCACTAGACCTTGCTTAACAATAACACCATAATTGTCTTGTAGTGGTGTAAAGGGCAAAGTGATATCTTCCATTTGTAAGCGGTCATTTAGAATCAGGTTGCTTAATACACAAGACACATGTTCAGGGTTTTTATCAACCATCGTTACCTGAATTTTTCCATTTCCCCATAGGCGTAAATATTTTGCCATAGTTGCCCCGGCGAATCCGCCACCAACAACAACGACTCGTGCTTCAAAAGCACTACTAACTTCAGCTTTCAAGGTTGAGGGGACAGCAACTAATGCTGCTGAGGCACTGGTCAATTTAATGAAATCACGTCGATTAATTTGCGTCATAATAGTTTCCTTGAAGTTATTTTTAG
>NZ_BDMN01000601.1 GCF_002189065.1 Bathymodiolus platifrons methanotrophic gill symbiont | reverse complement strand
ATCTTTAAACTGGGATCAAAGTAAATTCCCCGAGATCAGGTGCTCTGACCCTAGAAAATAATGAAGCTAATTTTCTTCAATTAATTGATGTGTTTTGGTTTTTGAAACCAACAGAAACGTTGGTTTATATACAAAAAAAAGTTGAATGCCTTAATGTTCAAAAAATAGGTATTGATGAAATTAAATTTGAAACTGATTCTAGTTCAAATCTAACAGACTTCCTGTCAACACTTTCATTGTTTAGGTTTTTAGGTGTAACTGAAATGAAAATGTCTTTAGATATTTTTATGCAGTATTTAAATAAGCAACCACAAGATACTCCTAAGATATTACGTTGCTTCGTTGATAATTATGGTTTTCAACCAGAATCTTATCGTTTTGGCTATCATGCACAAATGGCTGTAGTTGAGAAAATAATTGAATATAGTGATTCAGGAAAAAATGAATATTATTCTAGGCTATTTATAGCCTTATCTGAAAAATATCTTCACACGCATTTTTCTAGTGTAAAGTCAGGAAAAGGTCAAACAATAAATATTGTGAATTTTGATTTAGCTGACACTAATGAGTTATTTAGCTTAAGAAAATTAATTTGGACTCATTTATTTAGCCTCTATAAAAACAAAAACCTCCAAAAACCAGTTCTTCATTTATTGTTAAACCATTCACTTTCTGGGTTAGACCTTTCTGTTACCAGTATTATTAAACATGATGCAGTGCTTGTTGCTACCTTTTTTGAAGATAGCCTTAATCTAGAAAACCTTTATCATTGTATTATTGTCCAACAATACCTCAAGTTATTAAAAGTAAGCGTCGCTTCTTCCCACCTAGACAAGCTACGCCACTTACTTTAAAGGCTTGATTTTTTCAGTCAGGTTCCAGGGTAAAAACTGATCCAATGCCTCTGGCTTATAGTGCCTACCAAGCTTGGGTAGTGCGGTGAGTAAATACTTTAAGTAATCAAAAGGCTCTAGGTTATTGGCTACCGCTGTCTGCACAAGACTGTAAAGTAGTGCGCTGGCATTAGCGCCGCGTGGAGTTTGATTAAATAACCAGTTTTTACGGCCAATCACAAACGGCTT
>NZ_BDMN01000600.1 GCF_002189065.1 Bathymodiolus platifrons methanotrophic gill symbiont | reverse complement strand
AATATTAATAATTTTATCAATATGATTTACTTTCTTTGTGGTAAGTTAAAATTCGACTACCCACTAGGATTCACATAGAGCCAAATTAAGCGACTGTACTTATCAAAGCATTGTCCATGGTGATGCAAAATTAGCTAATTTTTGTTTTAGCCAGTCAGGTGAGCGTGTTGCTGCAGTTGATTTTCAATATGTCGGTGGTGGCTGTGGTATGAAAGATGTGGCTTATTTTATTGGCAGTTGTCTAAATGAACAGCAATGTCAGCAGCAAGAAACAGCGCTATTGGACTATTATTTTCAGGTTTTAAAAGCGTCGCTAGCTGCTCAACATGCACAAATAGATGCCGAGGGTGTAGAGCAAGAATGGCGTTCGTTGTTTCCCGTTGCCTGGACCGATTTTCATCGTTTTATTAAAGGTTGGAACCCAGGCCACTGGAAAATAAACAGTTATAGTGAGCGCCTGGCGCGTGAAGTTATTTCCGAATTGAGCAATAACGAAGCTAAACAAGCCTAATATGCAACTTACTCAGCAGGATCTGTTTTTATTAAGCCAATGTGCTATTTCCGCAGCCTTTCAAGCTGGACAAATCATTACTCACTATGCGCAAAAAGAAGTCACTATCAAGCATAAACAGAATGGGCATACCTTAGCTTCGCAAGTGGTAACTGAAGTTGATCATTTAAGTCAGGCGATAATTCTGCAAATTCTGGAGCCAACCTGTGCACAATTTGATCTCGCCTTATTGACTGAAGAAAGTCCTGATGATCGCAAACGACTGACAAAGGATTTTTTCTGGTGTATAGATCCTCTGGATGGTACTCTGCCGTTTATTGAGTCAACGCTTGGATATTCGGTTGCCATCGCTTTGGTTTCTCGAACAGGTATTCCTTACTTAGGTGTCGTTTTCGACCCGGTTAAACAAACGCTATATCATGCGCTAAAAGGACAAGGGATTTTTCGTAATGACTCTCGATGGTCTTTGCATACTCCGGAACCTTCAAGCTCCCAGGCACTGACCTTTATCACCGATCGTAGCTTTACTGAGCACTCGCAATATTCCAGCGTACTGACTGAGCTAGAGGCAATAG
>NZ_BDMN01000599.1 GCF_002189065.1 Bathymodiolus platifrons methanotrophic gill symbiont | reverse complement strand
TTCACATAGAGCCTTTTTAAATTTGGTCAATGTCGTTTTTTTATTGTTATTTTAAGAAAAATAATATTATACTGGTTGCAATAGGTGCAACCTTTTAGGAAAGGATATGGCAAAAATGACAACGATGGGCGTAAAGCTGGATGACACGATCCGAAATCGATTAAAACAGTTAGGGGAAAGCCGCGATAGAACCCCGCACTGGTTAATGAAAAAAGCAATTACTGATTTTTTAGATCAGGAAGAAGCTTTAGATAAACGTAACCAAGAAGCGGATGTAGCCTTAAGAGAGTATCAAGCGACAGGGCAATATGTTAGCCATGAAAACATGGAAGACTGGCTAAATACATGGGGTAGCGACAAGGAAAGTACATGTCCAGAACTGAAAAACTAATCTTAATTTGGTCGCCTGCTGCGCGGCGTGATCTTATTCGCTTAAGAGAATTTATTGAACCGCATAATTCCCGTGCGGCTAAAAAATCATCTGAAAAAATCCTGAAAGCAGCAAAGAGCATTTTAAATAATCCTGCCATTGGAAAAACTCTAGATGGAAGAAATGACCGTGAGCTATTTACCTCATTTGGAAAAAATGGTTACATTTTTCGTTATCAAATCATCGATCAACAAGTTGTGATTTTGAAAATCTGGCATGCCCGTGAAGATCGATAAAAATAAAGACTTTATTACTAAACTATTAACTTGAACCGCCCTTCCCTGATTAACCACCTATAAAATACCTATAAGGTATTTTATCAATACCCAATAATAACCTTAAAGGTTAGATTTATAACCGCAACAAGTGCGCCCGCCACTCATTCCAGCTCGGGGAGTCGCTATTTTTGCGAAAGCTTGTTTTGGGCATCCCAGCCCAAGCAAGCAGCAAAAACTTAACGCGACCACTTATGCCTCCGGCGGCCCCGATTCGTCCTCGTCACCTCGTCCCGACCCAACAAGGGGTCGGAACATAGGCTCCAAATGACTTGACGCCGTGTCGGATGGCCTTTTATTTTGTCTCCACCTTCGCTAACGCTCAGACTCCGACAAAACAACGGCCCTACGGCTATCGCGGACTAAAAATCATCACTTCGCTTAGGC
>NZ_BDMN01000598.1 GCF_002189065.1 Bathymodiolus platifrons methanotrophic gill symbiont | reverse complement strand
ACCTTTAAAAAAACCGAAACGGACGAAAATACAGGCGAAGAGATAGAACAAAATATCCCTTTTATGAAGGGCTACACAGTTTTTAATGTTGAACAAATCGAGGGGCTACCAGAAAAATATTATGAACTGGCAAAAGAACCAGAGATTACGCCAGAGCAGCGCATCGGAGAAATAGAGCAATTCTTTTTGAATACAGGCGCAGACATTCAAGAAGGTGGAAACCGTGCCTATTATGCCATTGGAAACGATCATATACAGATGCCGCCCTTTGTGGCCTTTGAAGATGCCGAGGGCTATTATTCAACCCTAGCACATGAAACAACGCACTGGACACGCCACCCTAGCCGCCTAGATCGGGATTTAGGCCGTAAAAAATGGGGTGATGAAGGTTATGCAATGGAGGAATTAGTCGCAGAGCTTGGAAGTGCTTATATTGGTGCTGATATTGGTTTAGTGCCAGACGTGCGCGAAGAAAACGCGGCTTATATTGCTAATTGGCTGGAAGTTCTTAAAAATGATAAACGGGCTATTTTTACAGCAGCAGCCCACGCACAAAGAGCCGCCGAATTACTGCATAGTTATCAAGAAAACCCGCAGCCAAGGCCAGAAGTAAAAGAAGAGCTTGAAGAAGTGGCAGAGTTTGATGAACAACAAGCCCCGCAGGATGAAAAGCCAGCTATTGAAGATATGCACCAGCTTGATATATTTGAACCAATGTAGAAAATTGGCGGGGGCAAGCCCCCGCCCCACTAAATTAACGGAAAGCTGAAACTATGGAAAAATTTACAATTACACCGAACGGGATAAATCACAATAGCAAACCGGCTTTTGTGGCTAACTGGTTTAATGGTGACATTACCCCGCCACAAGGCGAGCGAGAAAGCTTTTATTATGAAGGCAGCGGAGAGAATGACAGCTTATTGATTTTTAAAATTGAATGGCAGGACGAAGAGCCAAGCCAAGAACAATTTAATAGTTTAATGGATGAATCTATAACCGCACTTGATAACTGGATAGCTGAAAGGTTTTAAAAGAATAAAACATCCCTGTTTTTAGACAATTAAAACACGGGCATCCATGCCCTACCCTACG
>NZ_BDMN01000597.1 GCF_002189065.1 Bathymodiolus platifrons methanotrophic gill symbiont | reverse complement strand
AGTGTTACAGATGCACCAACAATAGCTGGATACCACCTATTCTCGCTATTAATTTTTGATGTTTCAGCAATTAATTTTGCAATTTACGCCTGTATTTTTTCATGCTGAGCAAGTTCTTCTTTAGTTGCTTGATTACTCATTATTACCCCTTTACTTTTGTTCGTGATTTTTCATGTCTTTCCAGCTCCAGATAGCCAGATAGCCAGATAGCCAAAAAGTATAACAACTGAAAGAACCGCTAAACCTACAAATATTTGATTAAACATCTTTAAGCTACTTTAGATAGTGATAGGTTTAAACCTAATCGTACTGAAAAATCAAACAACATATCTAAACGAAATCCGTTAATTTTCCCTTTTCTCAAGGCTGATACTCTAGGCTGAGTGGTTTCTAAAATAAGGGCTAATTCTTTCTGTGTTTGCCTGCCTTCATTAATTTTGGCGTTAATCTCACTCATTAATTGAGATCGTAGCTTTAAGTTTTTGCGCCTAACAGGATCATCCTCTAACGCATCAAACACATCATCAAATATTTCATTTGCCATTTTCAACTTCCTCCAATACTAACTTTAATCGCTGCTTGGCTAAATCTAAATCTTTTTTAGCGGTCTTTTCTGTTTTCTTTTGAAAAGCATGTAATACAATTACTCGCTCCAAATACTTAACCACATAAACAACTCTAAAAATTCCTTGCTCATCTTTTACCCGTATTTCTTTTACACCCACTCCAATGCTTGACATTGGCTTCCAATCTGTTGGCTCATTGCCTTTTTGAACTTCTCGCAACTCATAACCAGCTTCGTTACGAGCCGCTTCAGGGAAACCTCTTAAATCCTTTAATGAAGTCCCCTTAAATTCTATTTGTTTCATCTTTAGTTTTTCCTAATATCCACATGTAATTATATCAATAGATATATAAACATACAAGTATAAGTATTAACTTGATCCCATGCTTTCATTACCTACTTCGGGGGAATCACCCCAATCAATCAATTCTTGATGTATTGGGGCTGTTTGGTTCTGTCGCAATAATTATCAAAAGCACATACCTCCTGGTCTTCAGGCATAACTATCCTGCTAAAGCCATAAACTGCTTA
>NZ_BDMN01000596.1 GCF_002189065.1 Bathymodiolus platifrons methanotrophic gill symbiont | reverse complement strand
CCGCCTAGCTGCAGGCCATGAGGATCTTCCTGCCAGGAAATAACCCAGTTTGCTTTGGTCTTTGTGACGACCTCATCCTCTGTATCTGGAACTAGAACTTCATATGTTATAGAGACACCCTTATTAGCATCTGATTTAGCATCCCGCTCTCCACTGGTAAGTTGCAGCGTATTCCAGACAACAGGTATTTCTATTTTATTACCATCTTCATCAAGAATAACACCTGAAACATTATTGGTATAAGCTGCATAAACACAGGAAAAGGGTACACTAACACCTCCACGCTCGTTATAGCTGATTATTCTCTGCGCACCGCCTTCACAATACTTATCTACCCAGGTGACCACAGCATAGTTGCCAGCATTGAAAATATTCGGCTTGCCTGAATCCCCGTAAAAAGCTTCTGCATCACCTAGAACAGGGATACCATCATCATCTAGAGTTTCATTCCATTTAGTATCAATACTGGTTACGCGAGCCGTATTGGAGACATTGATCGGTGCACTCCAGTCATCTGCCTGACTACATTGGTGTTCATTATTAGCAGGATGACACACAGTCACAAATATATCCCGTGCAAATCTGCTTTGGTGTCATAGACAAGGTGTCCTTCGTCATATTCATCAACATACGCATCACCATAGGTTGAAATAAGCCAACCATCACCCACACGAACGAGTTTGGTTTTGCTTGCCGAGCTATTCTCAGACAGCATTTCAGGAGAGCTAAACGAAAACACTCCTGCAATTGCGACCATAGCTATTGATACTCCGCCAAAAAGTACAATACCCTTGGCGAGTTTTTTATTTTTAAATAACAACATGTTCATTCTCCTTTAATCAATTTTTTATATAAAAAATTGGGAGCGAACTCGATTTTCTTATAAATCAAATTGCCTCAACTGACCTATCCTTTGGTCACTTTCGGTAGTCCGGCGATCCGTTCTGAACCCGTAACTTTCAGCCCCTACTTTCCAGCAGGTTTTGCCTTTCGTTGTTTTTTTGTCCATTCGAATTTACTTATACGCTTATCCATATAAAGTTTCTACTGAGTACCTTCAGAGCACCTGATCTCGGGGAATTTACTTTGATCCCAGTTTAAA
>NZ_BDMN01000595.1 GCF_002189065.1 Bathymodiolus platifrons methanotrophic gill symbiont | reverse complement strand
AAATAGCCTAGCGTCTCAAAGCCACTTTTTGCCAGTGACTCGATTATGTTAACGGCAATTTAATGACGTTGACTTTTAGGGTTATTACTTACATTGAGCGGGTCTATTTTCTGGTTTTTATATTAAAGTATCAATCCATACCCGCTCAATGTGAGTATGATCGTAGGTGATTTAGTTTTTGCGACAGAACCTAAATTTTGACTAAATTAAATTGGGCAATAAATGAAAAAATCAGGGTTATTATTCATAATGTTTATTTTATCCGGATGTACCGCCAAGTATGACGTTATTAGGTATGATAATACGCAATTATCAATAAATGATAGCTATTACATATCAAACCCCAAAGATGGTAAATATGCTGAAATTAATTATGTTAATTCAGGTGAAATGACGAGAGATGCATTATTCAATGAGCTATCTACCCTAGGTGTTAAAACTGAAAAGGCAGATAAAACATTGAGCAAGATTGACTCACTTCTCAGTGCCAAACAACAAGGGTATGTTTTTTTAATTTACCCAACTATTTTACACTGGGAAGACAGAGCAACTGAATGGAGTGGTTTACGCGATAGGGCCAAAATTAAATTAGAACTTATTGACACGGATACAAAAGTTACTGTCGATAACGCAATTTTTAATTTAGTTGGTACTTGGTGGACATTTGGTGGTCTACATCCTCAAGATATGGTGAGTGAGGCGGTGAAAGAGTATTTTAAAAAAGTATTTGATTTGGAAAAATAGGCTAAGGACAACGGACAAATATAGGCTCTTTTTACTTTCCTGTTGGCCAGATACTAAAGAGCGAGTATTTAATAATCCCCGAAAGTATAGCGCAGGATTTTACTTCACAGTCGTTACTACTCAGCACCCTTGACTAACTTAAAATAAATAAGTTACTAAGGTAGGTGGATTCAACTCTGAAGTGCAATTCTTGTAATCATGCGGCCTCACGTTTATTGTCTCGGGACGCTAGTCAAAACTATGCACTTTAGTGCAAGACCTTAGTTGATACACACTTTTTTGTACAATGCTCTGATGAATGAACAAAGACAGGTTCTGTCGCATAAACTTCACTTTCCGACGTTATCTTCTATCATAATTC
>NZ_BDMN01000594.1 GCF_002189065.1 Bathymodiolus platifrons methanotrophic gill symbiont | reverse complement strand
TGCTTATGTATTTGGCAAGCGTAAAGATGATGTTTTCAAAGAGCTAAAAGCCTTACTGACTCCTTTTGAAATAAGCAGATATTATACAGATGACTGGGGGGCTTATGAGCGAAACTTAGATGTAAATGAACATGAAATAGGCAAACAAAACACTCAAAAAATTGAACGAAAAAACCTAAATTTTAGAACATGGATTAAACGCTTAACGCGTCGAACAATCTGTTTTTCCAAAATAGAACAAATGCATGATATTGTCATTGGACTATTAATTAATAAAGTCGAATTTGGACGAGATATTCATGCCTAATAACAGATTTAACCCACCACCAAAATAACGAACCTGATTGCGCTAACACCAGTACCGCGCAAGATTTATTGGGCTTTTTGCGTAGTAAAGAGTTCATGGCGGTGTTATCGCGCATTTTTAATGTAACAATCACTGATATTAACGTAGCTACCCCAGGCATTAATACTAACTTTTTTCGCCTTGGCGCTAAAGACTTTGTAAAACAACATGCTGACGATTCTCCCGGAAGAGAAATTTGCATGCTCCTGTATTTAAATAAAGACTGGAACATCAATTCTGGTGGTGAGCTAGTATTTATTGGTAAGGACGATAAACAAGTCAGCATCGCACCGTTATACAACCGTTGTGTTTTGTTTGACCCTTCATCGATAGGCTCTGAACATTGGGTGAAAATGCTAAATTCTCAAGAATCAATTGGATATCGATACAACGTGGTAAGTTGGTATTGGTCAGAGTAATTTTCTTTCTAAAACACACCTACCTCAGATAGAACTATCTTGAAAAACACCGTTAGTAAGTAATAAAGGAAAGCAATATGCTATTATGCCCCGCTTATTTCTAAATCCGCATTAAACTGACTCGTTAGTCACTTTCTATCATAACTGATCCGCAAGATGAATAAAAAAATTGAATTATTAGCCCCCGGTGGCGATGTTGAAGCCATTAAAGCAGCCGTTATTGCTGGAGCTAATGCAGTGTATTGTGGTTTAGGAATAAGCACGAAACAACTTCCCGATATTAATTATTCTTGAGGAATTGCCCGGTAATTTCATTTTGGTAAATGTGTATCAAATACAA
>NZ_BDMN01000593.1 GCF_002189065.1 Bathymodiolus platifrons methanotrophic gill symbiont | reverse complement strand
CTTATTTTTTTCACAAAGTGAGTCATAAAATTTCTTCATCGACTTTTCGATATTTTTTTTATAAGGAAATGACATAAGACAACCACTGAGTAATAAACTGAAGTTTCCCAATAATTATTTATGGTAAAATTGAAACTATGCTACAACTATATGAAAAAAATAGTCTTTTCATTCGTTTCAAATGCTATTGCCTAAGGGGAATTAAGTAGGGGTTTGCTATAAACATGGCAAAACCACCTAAAATAAACCTCGATACACCAGCATTGTGTATTTCAGCTACTCAATAATTGGGAAACTTCAGTTACTTTAGAACTGGCAACTAAGTGCCTGGTAGAATTGGATGTTCAGGATTTTCCACTGATGCGCAGTTGGTATGTTGTGCATCATGAAACGAAACAGTTATCACCCGCTGCACAAGCATTTATTGATTTTATCTTGTACCAGCCAGAAGCAGTAGGTAGCTTGTGTAACCGTTTGCTTGAGACACATTTTATTTCACAATAAAAGATTACCTTTCAAGTAACAAAAATAAAATGGTAACCTATTGAAATTATATTAAAAATAATATTGTAGTTTTCTCAAGGCGAAATAAACTCTACCTAAACCACAGTATAAAAAACTCAAGATACGGACGGGCTAATAAATTCATTCTTTCAATCGAGATCGCTAAGGAATGTGCACGAAATAACTTCCTGAAGCAGCCAAGCTTGAATAATGAAATATCTCCCCTAAATTAAGGTTATCTTAATTTATTACTCAGTGGTTGTCTTATGTCATTTCCTTATAAAAAAAATATCGAAAAGTCGATGAAGAAATTTTATGACTCACTTTGTGAAAAAAATAAGCGACGGTATGCCGCCATTGAAAGTGAAAAATTATCTCATGGTGGCGTTAACTATATTTCAGCTTTATTAGAGTGTGACCCAAAAACTATCCGCCAAGGAAAAAAAGAACTCACCGAATTAGAACTGGATATAACAGGAATCAGACAACCTGGAGGCGGTCGAAAAAAAAGACCTCTACCCCTGAATACAGTGGAATAGATCAAGACTTTTTAGATATTCTTCAACAGCATACAGCAGGCAATCCAATGAATTCATCTATTAGGTGGACTTATCTAAAGCCGCGT
>NZ_BDMN01000592.1 GCF_002189065.1 Bathymodiolus platifrons methanotrophic gill symbiont | reverse complement strand
AAGTGGCGTAGCTTGTCTAGGTGGGAAGAATCGACGCTTACGAATAAAACAAAGAAAGAAGCTGAACTCAAAGCAAAAATTGAGCAGATCTTTTATGCAAATAAACAAGTGTACGGAAGTCGTTGCATGTCAGATGCACTCAGTAAAATATGCATTGAGGCAGGACGTTATAAAGTAGCGCGATTGATGGCATAACTTGAATTAAAAGTACGTTACCCAAAGAAATTTAAAGTGACGACTGATAGCAATCACAATGATGCGATATCACCAAACAAGTTAACCGTCAGTTTACGGTTGCAGCGCCAAATAAAGTGTGGACTACCTATATTACCTACGTTTGGACACTTGAAGGCTGGCTTTATGTCGCTGTCGTTATCGATTTGTTTTCACGCCAAGTGGTGGGTTGGGCGATTAATGATCATATGCGTACCTCGCTTTGTTTAGATGCTTTGCAGATGGCTTTTTGTCGCAGAAACCCCAAGCCTGGACTGTTACATCATTCGGATCGTGGTAGCCAGTATGCAAGTAAAGAGTACCGCATACACCTGGATATCATGAGCATGGAGCAAAGCATGAGTCGAAAAGGAAACTGCTGGGATAATAGCCCGACAGAACGATTTTTCCGTAGTCTAAAACATGAGCAACTGAATTACGAAAAGTTCAGAACGGAAGAAGCAGCAAAGCTGAGTATTATTGATTACCTGGCTTTTTATAATGGTAAGCGAACGCACTCTAAATTGGGCTATAAATCACCCTTAGAGTTTGAACGTGAGTTCCAGAGAAAAACAGCTTAAGAATGTGTTCTGTTTTACTTGACCATTACAATCTATTGCTGATTGTTTATCCAGGCAAAAGTTAGTTTCTGCGTTGACTGAGAATGCGATTAAAAAAAGTAACAGTCGCTTAAAATCAGGGAAACGGAGCCTAAGCGGAGTGATGATTTTTAGTCCCTAGTAGGCGACAGGGCAATTCGCTGATCCGAAGTGCGCTAGTAGCGCGCGAGGGAGGCAAGAATTGCATTCCGAATAGCCGTCCAGCCATTTGAGGTAGTCTTAACGGAGAGGGTTTTGTGCGTAGTTGAGACGGACGCAGGGCGACCAGGGCATCTCCCATTCGCTGCGTAGGCGAATGA
>NZ_BDMN01000591.1 GCF_002189065.1 Bathymodiolus platifrons methanotrophic gill symbiont | reverse complement strand
GATTTATCAAAACTGCTATGACGTAAAGAGAATTTTGACAATGTCTTTGTGTCAGTCATTGACTGAAACGAGACATACCCTTTAAATTCACAGTGCTCAAAATTTAGTGTCCCATTACCGAACTTAGCCCTCTTGAATTCAAGATCGCCATTGCCGAACTTAGCGTGACTGAATTCCACATCGCCATCTCCGAACTGCGCGCCATTGAATTCTACAGAGCCATCTCCGAACTGCGCGCGATTAAATTTCACAGCGCCTTTGCCAAACTTAGTATTAAAAAAGCTTATATCGCCATCGCCAAACTGGACACTATTGAATTCTACAGAGCACTCTCCAAACTCGGCCTCATTAAATGACACACTCCCTTTGCCCAAGAATTTGGCCTTAAAGAAATTCACACTCTCGTTGCCTAAGAATTTGGCCTTAAAGAAATTCACATAGCCATCGCCAAAATTAACATTACAAAAATACACATCACCCTTGCCGAAATTGGCAATCCTAAAATTCACGTCTCCTTCGCCGAACTGGGCGTCGCTGAAATCCGCGTCTCCTTTTCCGAACTTGGCTCTGTTGAAATTCACTTCGCCCTTACCGAATATAGTGCTCCTAAATTCTGTGAGATACGCGCCTAACTGGGCGTCGCTGAAATCCACGTTTCCTTCTCCGAAATTGGCATCCATGAAAGAAACACCCTGCCCAAAATTGGCGAAGGTGAAGTTCACACCACCATCACCGAATATGGATCTAGAAAAATTTACATTCCCTTCCTTTGGAAACAGATACCCTGAGAAGTTAAATTCCCCTTTTCCTTTCCTATGCTTTGAAAAATCGACACCTGAAAAATCCACCTCCGTATCATCACCATGTTTTCCAACATAAACGTTCCATCTTTCTTTACCTGCTAAGAACTCGTCAAAGGCTTCTTTATCCTTCCCATATATAGTCTTTCGATCTTTATAGTTGACCATCATAGTTAATATTCCTATTTTGTTTCACGTTCGCATACAAGTAAGTTTAGCCCCTGTAATGCCGGTAGGCCGCATTTTGCAAATTCTGCGGCCTACCGTTCATGTGGGGAATATATTGGCTCCCTACGGGACGTGTTGATAAAGCATGGATAACGAAAAGATGTTACCC
>NZ_BDMN01000590.1 GCF_002189065.1 Bathymodiolus platifrons methanotrophic gill symbiont | reverse complement strand
CCTCCCGAGCGCGCTATCGCGCACTTCGGATTGGCAAATTCCCCTTCGCCTACCACAGACTATTAATCCATCCAGGATTAACAGCGGAGGTGAGTAGTTACCACAAAAGTTAATCATAAATACTTACCTGAAGTTTCCCAATAATTATTTATGGTAAAATTGAAACTATGCTACAACCGCTGTCAGCCCCGGATGGGCTGATAGTCTCCAGAAGGCGCAGGGAAATTTGCCAATCCGAAGTGCGCGATAGCGCGCGAGGGAGGCTAAAATTTTATCCCGAATAGCCGTAGAGCCATTTGAGGTAGCCATGACTGAGCTGCTTTGTGCTCAGTCTGTGGCGGACGCAGGGCGGCTGGAGCATCTCCTATTCGCTGCGTAGGTGAACGAATTACGGCGACAGGAGTCCCGGAATTTCGTGAGGTAGCATGGCGCGCCTAATATCCTCTATTTTTAATGAAACTAGCTTTCACTAGTTTCGGCTTCCCATCTAAAGCGGGACAAAATTTAATGTTATGCAAATAAATTTGTATGATAATCGTATAAAAAAAACAATACAACTGCCAAAGTACAGGCGACTAGAAAATCAATTATTAAGGGCGACCTAAGATTGTTCTTGGTCGAGTAGACGGGTTCTCCCGATGAACTAGCCATGATTCGATAATACTTTTATAGTACACCTCGCTGCACGCAGCTACTGTGTGATTTCTAATCATTGCTAACTCTCATCAGTTGTTACCACACCCCTCACAGAACCGTGCTTGCGCTATTCACGCACACGGCTCCTCGACAACACACTTCACCTTGAAGCAGACAATAAATTCACTGTGATTCGTGGAGTTGGTAACGGATACAGCTTGAGCAGTTTAGTAATCTTTTCCCATGTGTAACAGCCCCGTTTTCCACGACGATTTAACCACTTATACAACGTTTGAGTGACCCAATACGCAAAACTTTGCAGACTTTTGCTATTATCGGTCACTCCGTAATAGGCAAAATGTCCACGCAATTTCGCGACTGTTGTTTTCATAATCTGAGCGGTGGGCAATGTTCGATTTGCCTTTAACCATTCTTTATAGGCAACAACTTTCGCTCGCTGTCAGCCCCGGACGGGATGATAGTCTCCAGAAGGCGCAGGGAAATTTG
>NZ_BDMN01000589.1 GCF_002189065.1 Bathymodiolus platifrons methanotrophic gill symbiont | reverse complement strand
ATGGAGAGCGAACGCGAGGGCTGGTAGTCCCCAGAAGGCGTAGGGCCGTTGTTTTGTCGGAATCGTAGCGCTAGCGTAGGTGGAGACAAAATAAAAGGCATTCCGAAACGCCGTCCAGTCATTTGAGGGAGTGTTACGAAGCCAGCACCGAGTTTACGATGGTAGTGGCGAAGTGGCACGTACGCAGGACGTCTGGGGCGCCGAAGGCATTAGCGGTCGCGTTAAGTTTTTGCCGCTTGCTTGGGCTGGGATGCCCAAAACAAGCTTTCGCAAAAATAGCGACTCCCCGCAATGGTTTTGGGTTGCAGGCCTTGAAGCTTTAAATGCTTACAGTGCTGGGTATAATAATGGTTGAATTGAAGCTCTATCGATGGTGTCATAACAGGGTAACCTCATTTTTGCTAGTTAAATGAGCTTACAAATTAACCTGTTATGCAGATAACAGGCAATGAGGTTACACTATAAATTTAGGGGTGAAGCTGTTTTTCTCCGCGATAGCGGCTTCGTCCAACAAAAAATTCCAGCCGACCGCTGGCAGCGCAGTTCGCTTTCAAAGGTCATTTTTTATCAAAGTTCAGTGTTTCTAGCAGAGTTCATCTTATATCTGCCTGCGGCCACTGAATTTGGCGTTAGATATTTATGGTAATAAATTATGAATTTAGTGCAAGTTATTCGTAAAATGAATCTTTATACTATTTCAGCGGTACGCACTAATGATTTAGCAGTGAGTGCAAATAAATTAATGCACTGGGATGAAAAAGAGTGGAATATTAAGCCAAGGTTATCTACAGGAGCAAATAGAAAAGATTTATCAGATAAAGAACTTCCTTTATGTTTAGAAATCTCAGATGAGATGGCTTTAGCACTTTATTTGACTCGTGAAAATACTGATAATCCTGATAAACAATATTTATGTAATGAGAATGATCTCACATCTATTAATACATTATTAGCCACACAAATAATTTTATTTAACTATACGCTTTTGGAAGAATATGAGTTTTATCAATATGGATTAGTTTTAAAAGAAAAAATATTAGATTTATCTAGTGATAAATATACTTTAAAAGATTTTTCAAATAGAGGCTTAAATACATTAACTGAAGTTTCCCAATTATTGAGTAGCTGAAATACACAATGCTGG
>NZ_BDMN01000588.1 GCF_002189065.1 Bathymodiolus platifrons methanotrophic gill symbiont | reverse complement strand
GGGAGCTATAAGACATCATAAAGCAATTTTTTTGTTAAAAACATAGCTTTGGCTATGATTTGAACAAAAAAATCACTTTCTAATATCTTATATCACCCTATCTTAGGTACTTCTAATTTGCATTGCTCTCATAATAAAAAAAGGAGTATCATAAATATTATTTGAATATTAAGGCAAACCCCATTGAAAGAAGTTTAAAAACATTGTATAATACGGCTTAAATTTTAATCAAGGCTAACAAATGGCAAGAACGAACCCCCTTAACAAAATACGAAATATAGGTATTGCAGCACATATTGATGCTGGTAAGACAACTACTACAGAAAGAATTCTGTATTATACAGGAAAATCACATAAAATCGGTGAGGTGCATGATGGTGCAGCTACTATGGATTGGATGGAGCAAGAGCAAGAAAGAGGTATTACTATTACTTCGGCTGCTACTACTTGTCATTGGAATGATGAGCAGATAAATATTATCGACACTCCAGGGCATGTTGATTTTACTATTGAAGTTGAGAGAAGTATGAGAGTTCTTGATGGGGCTGTTGCTGTTTTTTGCTCTGTTGGTGGAGTTCAGCCTCAAAGTGAGACTGTTTGGAGACAGGCTAATAAATATGGTGTTCCTCGAGTTATTTTTGTTAATAAAATGGATAGAACGGGCGCGGATTTTTATAATGTGGAATCTCAGGTTGCTGAGAAATTAAAGGCAAATCCAGTTCCAATTCAAATACCAATAGGTGCAGAGGCAGAATTTGCAGGTATTATTGATTTAGTAGGAATGAAAGCATATATTTGGGAAAATGAAGATTTAGGTGCTAAATTTAATGTAGGTGATATTCCAGCTGAATATAAAGAAAAAGCTGAAGAATATAGAGAAAATATGATAGAAAAAGTTTCAGAATGTGATGAAGTTTTAATGGAGAAATATTTAGAAGACCCTGCTAGTATTACTAATGCGGAACTTAAAGCGGGAATTAAAAAAGCTTGTATTGCAATGGAAATGATTCCTATGACTTGTGGTTCGGCTTTTAAAAATAAAGGTGTTCAGACTTTATTAGATGCTGTAGTTGATTATCTTCCAAACCCTACTGAAGTTGCGACTATCAAAGGTGAGACTATGGATGGAGAGCCATTAGAGGTTG
>NZ_BDMN01000587.1 GCF_002189065.1 Bathymodiolus platifrons methanotrophic gill symbiont | reverse complement strand
AGTAAGTGGCGTAGCTTGTCTAGGTGGGAAGAATCGACGCTTACGAATATCGAACTGTAACCAAGCGCTCCAGCTGACCGTAGGAAGCGCAGCTCGTTTCGTTTTCAACCATCATTTTTTATCAAAGTTCAGTGCGTTGGTTAGAATTTATCGTCTATCTTCCTACGTCATCAGAGCTTAGTGTTAGGTTTTAAAAAAAACGTAGTTGACAGTATTCTCCGTATAAGTATAATGTACTTATGGGAAAACTTGAGTTTGAATGGGATAACAACAAAAACAAGATAAATGTCTCAAAGCATGGTGTTTCATTTGATGAGGCTCAAACAGCATTTTATGACGAATATGCAATACAATTTTTTGATCCTGAGCATTCGGAAAAAGAAGATAGGTTTCTTCTGTTAGGTACGAGTTTTAAATTAAAAACACTTGTTGTTTGTCACTGCTTCAGGGAGGAAGAAGCTATTATTAGAATTATTTCTGCTAGAAAAGCTGATAAAGATGAATCGAAAGCGTATTGGAGTGAAAGAAAATGAAAGAGCATTATGATTTTTCTAAAATGAAAGGGAAGAAAAACCCTTATCTTAAATACCTTAAACAACCAGTTACAATGCGTATTGATTGTGATTCTGTTGAATATTTTAAATCATTAACAGAAGAAACAGGGATTCCCTATCAAACACTAATTAATCTATATTTGCGAGACTGTGCTATCAATCATCGTAAATTACAAATGCAATGGTCATCACAAACCTAACGAACAAGGTTAGATTGTGATCGCGAAGCGAGCCACAATCTGAACCGTTTGTTGGATAAGCCCGGGGGGATAGTAGAGATTCTGTTACTACGCTATATGAACACGCTTTTTGCTGATTAGCCCGATTGATTAATCAGAGCTCTATTTTTAAATCTTAACTGAACATTGTAAGTTGCCTATTGCAGACAACTTACAACAACAAGTCTCGGAGCAATTTTTTAGCCTAAACCCCCGATTTTAGCCCAAGCAACTCCCTCAGGGTCTTATCCTGCTTGCTTGGGTGAAGGTGTGTGAATTTACATAACCGTTCGTGGTTCCAGCATTTTAGTCGGCACAGGCTGAGACATTATCTCCACTCTCGGTATTCGCCTACGCCCTACGATCATTGCACCACCACAGCATTTACAACTAAATTTCGG
>NZ_BDMN01000586.1 GCF_002189065.1 Bathymodiolus platifrons methanotrophic gill symbiont | reverse complement strand
GGTTTAGTACCATTAAATATAAAAGCACCTATCTGGACAAGTCAGTTTGAGGTGTAATTTTACCTATGCTCAGGTAGTGATGTGACGTAGAGCGGACTAAAGTCCGTTCTACACTATTTTCTGTTTAAGAAGGGAATAGAAAAAGCTTAAGAGAGATACTGAGTGGAACAAAAGAATTATGATGTGATTATTGCCGGTGCAGGGCCTGCGGGCACAACTGCTGCGACATTACTGGCCCAATATGGGCACAGTGTTTTATTGATTGAGCGCGACCAGCACCCACGCTTTCATATTGGTGAATCCATGTTACCCATGAGTGAGTCGGTGATGAAGCGACTAGGGGTGGCATGGGGTGAAGGTAATTTAAAAAAGGGAGGGGCTGAGTTTATTGATGAAGTCTCAGGGAGACATACTTATTTTCCATTCCAGGGTAAATATCGGACCTTTCAGGTTGAGCGTTCTGTGTTTGACAAACGCCTGTTTGATAATGCTATTGAACATGGCGTAATAGCGAAGCAGCAAGAACAGGTTATGGCAGTAATCTGTTCAGAGAGCCATGTTCAGCTTGATACCGATAAAGCGCACTATCAAGGACGATATTTTATTGATGCGATGGGTCGTGATGCTCTAATGGGTAAAAAATTAAGCAGTATTGATAAAATAAAGAATCTAGGTAAATTTGCCTTATACCAGCATTATAAGCTTGCTGAAACTGAGGTCTCTAAGGAATTATTTGCGCATGGCAACATCAAGACACTATTATCTGATATCGGCTGGGTATGGTGTATTCCTTTAACTTTTGAGCGCTTAAGTGTCGGCTTAGGAATAAGCACGAAACAACTTCCCGATATTAATTATTCTTGAGGAATTGCACGGTAATTCCATTTTGGTAAATGTGTATCAAATACAATCGGCATTATTTCTTTGAAGTCAGCGGCATATTTTCGTCCTGTCTCGTATATTTTGTCGAGTATGTGAACAATTGTTGTTAGTCCTTTTGACGTTGATGTTCTAGAAATCAATGTTTTAACTGTTTCAACCGAGTCAAATACAACACCTTCACAAGCACGAGTCACATGAGGAAAAAAAACGATGTTCAATGGGATTATACTTGGAGGTATAAGGAGGATAGTGGGCAATCCTAATTTCCAATCCAAGTGCATTCGCAGTCTTTTGTAAA
>NZ_BDMN01000585.1 GCF_002189065.1 Bathymodiolus platifrons methanotrophic gill symbiont | reverse complement strand
TAAAGAAGCTCAAGTTTGCCATTGCCGATCGACTGTATCATGCACTGGGCAGAGAACCCCCGATTCATCAGCAAAACGGGCGCCTGGTTCAAAACCTATCTGCAAATGAAGTTCATTCTGTTCTAAAATATTGTCGTTTGAAAAGATAATTTCTTCCACTTTCCAAGGCGATTGTAAGCCTAAAGCCATACTAAATAAAGATTCATTATTCATGGTATTATTATCGCACTACCCACTAGGATTCACATAGAGCCAGAAAAAAATGAGTAAATGGCTCAAGTAATCTGGACGGAACCAGCTCTATCAGACCTTGATGCAATAGCAGAATATATAGCTCTTGATGAGCCAAGTGCGGCTATAAGTTTAGTTAAAAAAGTTTTCTCTAGCACAGAAAGACTTGAACAATTTCCAGAATTAGGCCGTAAACCACCAGAGTTTAAAAAATCAAGATATTTAGAGATAGTTGTAAATCCTTGTCGTATTTTTTACAGGATTGAAGGAGACGCAGTATATATAGTATATGTAAAGCGTAGTGAAAGAAAACTTCGAAAATATATGCTCAAAACAAGAAAAATAAGCTAAATTGGGTAAGGGCTGGTTTTTCTCCGGCCTCCCCCACACCACCCAGAATACGGGGCTGCACAGGGCGGTTCTTTTGCGTAATAAAATCAATTGCGCCCTTGCAATTGACCCCAGAGCTGGCTATGGAATCTTGCCGTCCCCCCCCCATATTAAACATGAGAAAGACAAGCCCAGCTCCTCTTTGGTAAAGGGTCAGGCCTTCACTCTGTCCCCTACCATTATGCTAGGCATTTGGCTGCTATGCGCCATCTGCTGACTTTTGTTTAATCATCAGCAAGGTTGCCCCTGCAAACGCTATGCGCATTTATTGCGTTGCTATCGTATTCGCTAGTTCACCGATGGATAGCCATCAGGACTCCCGGACATTTAAATCAGTTACCCACTGACTCCATTTCATACAATAAGATTACATCGCATGTTAGATAGGGTATGTGGAGAGGCAAACTTAAATACGACAGGTATAAAAAAAGGCTCATCAATGATGGGCCTTTCTATACGACTAATGCGGATAAAATCTAGTTTTTAGCTTTATCAACAATTTGATTCGTTGCAATCCATGGCATCATCGCACGTAGCTTTGCACCAACAACTTCGATTG
>NZ_BDMN01000584.1 GCF_002189065.1 Bathymodiolus platifrons methanotrophic gill symbiont | reverse complement strand
ACTTAGAATCATCTGATATAAGAATTAGATTTGCTATTGGTGAGGCTAGAGATATACACGAAATTTCACTTGTTCCTGAGCTAGTTCGAGAATTTGGTGATTTATGTCATGTCTGCGTGAATGTACCTCTTGATAATAATGGCATACTTGATAATGAATTAATTGAACACTCTGCTAAAGCAGTAAGAAGAATTAGCGAAATCACACCAAGAGGAGAAGGTAATTTTAATTTTACTGTTAATTTTAATTGTGAACCATTGATACCTTATTTTCCTGCTAGTTACCATAAAAGTGAATTAGGAAATCGTTTTGTTATAGGATTAGAAACTCCTGATTTATTGGTAGAAATATTATTTCAGGTAAATAAATTAAATATTAGTAATCATAATGATCGGTTTAATCATTACTACGAGGCAATGAGCGAAGGACTTGGGTATCATATATCATCTATTAATGAAATGATAAATCAAGCAAACTTATCTGATGAATTTATATTTTCTGGTTTTGATAGCTCAGCCGCACCTTCTAAAGATTGCGAAAGTATGGCTACAGTTTATGAAAAAATGGGTGTTGAGTATTTCGGTGCATCTGGAAGCGTTGAAGCATCATCATTATTGACAAAAGTTTTTAAATCAATTAAAGACATTCAATTAACTGGATTTTCTGGATTAATGCTCGCATTAACTGAAGATACAGGTCTTGCCGATGGCACGCTAAAAGGAAATTATGATATTCGTTCATTATTAACTTATAGTGCAGTTTGTGGGATAGGCTTAGATACAGTCCCAATACCAGGAGACACACCAATAGATAAAATAAGCGCACTTATGAGAGATACTGGCACGATGGCATTTCGTTTAAATAAACCATTGACTGTTCGTTTATTTCCTTCGCCTAATTTAAATGCGGGAGATTTGACTGTATTTGAAAGTGATGATTTATGTAATTGTGCTGTTTTGGCTGTTCCTTGAAAAATATGAAAACAATAGGTCTTTTAGGTGGTATGAGTTGGGAGAGTTCGGCTAATTATTATAAAATAATTAATCAAGAAGTTAAAAAAATATTAGGTGGCTTGCATAGTGCAAAGGTTATCTTAAATAGTGTTGATTTTCAACAAATTGAGCATTTGCAACATTTAGGCAAATGGGATGAATTGGCTAGTATCTTATCTAATGAAGCTAAAAATAT
>NZ_BDMN01000583.1 GCF_002189065.1 Bathymodiolus platifrons methanotrophic gill symbiont | reverse complement strand
GAGGGTATTATTCATTATCCTAAAGCAAAATCATTGTTGATCCTTTGCGATGGTGGAGGGAGTAACAGCTCACGGCACTACATTTTTAAAGAAGATTTACAAAAGACTGCGAATGCACTTGGATTGGAAATTAGGATTGCCCACTATCCTCCTTATACCTCCAAGTATAATCCCATTGAACATCGTTTTTTTCCTCATGTGACTCGTGCTTGTGAAGGTGCTGTATTTGACTCGGTTGAAACAGTTAAAACATTGATTTCTAGAACATCAACGTCAAAAGGACTAACAACAATTGTTCACATACTCGACAAAATATACGAGACAGGACGAAAATATGCCGCTGACTTCAAAGAAATAATGCCGATTGTATTTGATACACATTTACCAAAATGGAATTACCGTGCAATTCCTCAAGAATAATTAATATCGGGAAGTTGTTTCGTGCTTATTCCTAAGCTCCGTTTCCATGATTTTCAGCGAAAGCAGTTGGATCAGGTTTATGTACGTAATAACTTGAGTAACTTCAAAACTCCTGATCTCTCGAAAAATGACTTGATACTGAATTCTGAAGTTTTTTAGTTTGTCATTCCGGCAGAGCCTGCCCCAAACAACGGCTGGGGCAGGCCGGACTAATCTGCAAGGAGCAGATTTGCATTTACCTGAAAGGTAATGTGCGTGGATGCACATTATGAATCCAGTCACACGGGTGTGATCAATGCCGTCCATAGCACTGGATACCCTCCTCCCTGCGGGCATGACAAAAAATTAGTGCATTAATGTAGTTTAGTGCTGGGGCGCGGATCTTTATTCTCGTTCCCATGCTCTGCGTGGGAATGCATGAGTTGACGGCTCTGCGTCATGGAATGCTGAGCGCTCCCTAGAGAGAGTGGAATCAAGGTAATAAACTTACCATTATGATTTGCATACACTTTCCATATGACAGAAGGTATTTAAATGATTTCTGAAGTATGGATTAAACCATGCCTATCCGGTTACACTATATAGGCTTTCAGGTAAATAATTTGCATACATTCTGGGCAGTCAGAAATACTGGAAGCGGGATCTTTAGTCCCGTCCAAGCCTGCGGGACTAAAGATCCCACTTCCGAATATTGCTTGTAAATTTCTGAGAAACTATCGCTGTCAGCCCCGGACGGGATGATAGTCTCCAGAAGGCGCAGGGAAATTTG
>NZ_BDMN01000582.1 GCF_002189065.1 Bathymodiolus platifrons methanotrophic gill symbiont | reverse complement strand
GGAGAATTAAACGCATCAGCTGAAGAAATGACTAATGCAGGCCTCACTTTATTAGTTTGTCTATCGGTAAAGGGAAACGGAACTTTTACGATATCATACCTATTATAAATCACGATAAGCCTCGTCATCCTTAGCGCTATTCCATTCAGATAAAGTTCCACTTATGGCACTAAGATAATCAATATCAACTGGCTCTACACGGCGCACAGAAATCTTCCCATCGGCTTGAATATCCCAAGCCAGCGTATCACCAAATTCAAGGTGCATCGCTCTACGAACCTCAACAGGGACAGTAATCTGTCCTTTGCTACCGCTGAAAATCCTGGAAACGGAGCTTAAGCGAAGTGAAGATTTTTAGTCCGTGATAGCGATAGGGCCGGGTGTTTTCTCGAAGCGTCTTTTTGCGTAGAGAAAATACAAGGCATTCCGACATCGCGTCAAGCCATTTGAGGTAACTAAATAAAAACCCCTCTAGGGTTTTTATAAGTGGACGCAGGGCGAATCAGGGCATCGCAGATTTTAATCAGTCCCGTTAAGCTTTTGCCGCGAACTTGGGCTTGGACGCCCAAAATGAGCTTTCGCAAAAGTAGGGACTCCCCGATTAGTTTTGCAAGTTGTGGCCTGGATATCTCCTATCAGTAAAGACTCCTTACTGTAAAGGATATGGACGTAGGCAGCAATCATTAATTTTTAAAAAATAACTAGGCGCGCCATGCTACCTCACGAAATTCCGGGACTCCTGTCGCCGTAATTCGTTCACCTACGCAGCGAATAGGAGATGCTCCAGCCGCCCTGCGTCCGCCACAGACTGAGCACAAAGCAGCTCAGTCATGGCTACCTCAAATGGCTCTACGGCTATTCGGGATAAAATTTTAGCCTCCCTCGCGCGCTATCGCGCACTTCGGATTGGCAAATTTCCCTGCGCCTTCTGGAGACTATCATCCCGTCCGGGGCTGACAGCGGGGGAATAACTTCAAAGAAGTTTAATTTTATTAATTGTTTGCCTTTAATAAAAGATCTGGTTCTGTCGCACCCCCCCCCTGGAACCATCGCCATACTCCATTTCAAACGCTGGACGATTGAAAAGACGTTTAATAATACCAAAAGTAATTTCAAGGAAACTAAAGCCTGGTCTTCGAATAATAGTAAGCGTCAATTAAACCACACATTCAAAACCAACCTAAAAAATGGCA
>NZ_BDMN01000581.1 GCF_002189065.1 Bathymodiolus platifrons methanotrophic gill symbiont | reverse complement strand
ATGGAATTCTTGAGGGAATTAATAGCAAGGTCCAACTGGCCAAACGACGAGCAAGAGGTTATCGCAATATTAATAATTTTATCAATATGATTTACTTTCTTTGTGGTAAGTTAAAATTCGACTACCCACTGTATTTCACATAGAGCCAATAAACCTCGATACACCAGCATTGTGTATTTCAGCTACTCAATAATTGGGAAACTTCAGTTAGTGAGTAACTTCTCATTATTCATGGGCAAAATTTCCTGGGGGTACGGGCAGCTTGCCCGTTTGTATGGGCGAGCCGCCCATGCCCCCAAATAATGAGAAGTTACATTAGTGAGTTCTAAGTAATTGATTGTACATTTAAGGAGGCCGCGTACAAATTTATTTTATGTGAAAATTACTCTTAATTACTGCTGACAGGTAGGTCTAGTATTGCACACAAACCGCCATAAGAACTTTTCTTAAGCGTCAAGGAACCGCTATAGAGTTGAGTTATGTCGTTAACAATATTAAACCCTAAGCCCTAAGCCATGACCTGAAACAGTATCATCAAGCCTCCTGCCGCGCTGTAAAACAATAGCTAACTGGCTGTCTGGAATACCCGGGCCATTGTCTTCAACAAAAAGATGGATGCGTTGATTATGTTTATCCCGCGTTGCATGAATCCAGACCTGGTCATGTGTCCATTTGCAGGGGTTATCGATAAGATTGCCTAGCATTTCTTCCAGATCCTGGGCTTCACCACAGAAGTAGTTATTGCCAAGATTCTGGATAGATATTCGGGGAGTCGCTATTTTTGCGAAAGCTTGTTTTGGGCATCCCAGCCCAAGCAAGCAGCAAAAACTTAACGCGACCACTTATGCCTCCGGCGGCCCCGATTCGTCCTCGTCACCTCGTCCCGACCCAACAAGGGGTCGGAACATAGGCTCCAAATGACTTGACGCCGTGTCGGATGGCCTTTTATTTTGTCTCCACCTTCGCTAACGCTCAGACTCCGACAAAATAACGGCCCTACGGCTATCGCGGACTAAAAATCATCACTTCGCTTAGGCTACGTTTCCCTGATTTTCAGCGATAGCAAGGTCCAACTGGCCAAACGACGAGCAAGAGGTTATCGTAATATTAATAATTTTATCAATATAATTTACTTTCTTTGTGGTAAGTTAAAATTCGACTACCCACTAGGGTTCACATAGAGCCGAACAAATTGAACA
>NZ_BDMN01000580.1 GCF_002189065.1 Bathymodiolus platifrons methanotrophic gill symbiont | reverse complement strand
ATTTCATTTTTAATATCCTCTAAATTGTTTTAGGGTTTGGTTAATGTGGACTGAAGTTTCCTAGTTTTTAACGCACTAGAATATTAGCGATAGCTTATTTTGAAAAATATTACCACTTACTAATATACTCGAGATTTCTTTTCAAAAAACTAAATAATTTATTTTAAAAACAACAGGTTAATGATGAATGAGACCTGGTTTTGGTGTATAATAAAAGGGTCTAACACATTGATTATACAAACAAAACGGTCTCATTCATGTTCATTTTACGCGATATTTTACTCCCGCTTCAAGACCATTTTTCTGAAACCACTTTAGGCCGCGAACGAGCCTCTCTGTTCGTTTACACAATCCTGTCCGTTATCGTTCCCTTTACGTCGTCCATGACCTCTAATGTATGGCGTTGCCTTGATACCCTGTTTGGGTTTGAGATCAAGAACAAGAACAAGCGCTTCTACACCTTCATGGCCTCTTCAACTTTGCCGTGGTCTGGATTGTGGAAAACCGTCTGGGGGTTGATTCCATCTCCTGAAACGGATGGTCGCATATTGGTTGCGCTGGATGATTCGATTAGCACTAAAGTCGGGAAGAAAATATTTGGCTGTGAAACCGTTTTTGATCATGCCGCCAAATCGAATCAATGCAAATATCCATGGGCACAAAATATTGTATCGGTAGGATTGTTGAAACAGATAAAGGGACGTTGGGCATGCTTATTTTTAGATTTCCGGTTCTACCTTCCTTTAAAAACGATTCAAGCGAAAAAGGAAACAGCGACGATAAGAGGTGAAGTTATTCCTTTCCAGACCAAGATGACTCAAGCCGGGACTATGTTAATTGGAATTGCAGAGCATTATTCCTCATGCCCAATATTAGCGGTCACGGATAGCTGGTTTGGTAACAATGGCCTATGGAAACCTGTTTACAACGCCATCGGGAACCGGTTTAATATTCTCTCTCGGTTAAGGTGTAATAATGTACTGTACGACCGTCCGGAAAAAAGAAAAAAGGGACAACGAGGTCGAAATAAAAAATATGGACAGCGTCTGGGTTCAGCGACCGAAATGGCCAAAACCGTTCAAAAAGAAGCCAAGTCCTATACTGTAAATCTCTACGGAAAACAACGTGCAGTCAGAGCTTATGGGTGTGTTGGGTTCTGTCGCAAGTATTGCTGGAAATGCAGGAAGCCTAGTCTTCAGG
>NZ_BDMN01000579.1 GCF_002189065.1 Bathymodiolus platifrons methanotrophic gill symbiont | reverse complement strand
GATAGCAGATAACGTCGGGAAGGGGGATTTATGCGACAGAACCGTTTTCTTTCTATAGTTGACACTCTTGATTTTAGTTTTTGTGTTCTTAATTTTTCCATCCAGGCGCACCATGCTACCTCACGAAATTCCGGGACTCCTGTCGCCATAATTCGTTCGGATGGGAGATGCCCTGAACGCCCTGAGTCCGCAACGACTACGCACAAAAGCCGCTTCGTCATTATTACCTCAGTGGCTGGACGGCTTTCGGAATGCAATTCTTGCTCCTCTCGCGTGCTGCTAGCACACGTCGAATCAGCGAATTGCCCTGTGGCCTATCAGGGACTAAAAATCACCACTTCGCTAAGATCCGTTTCCATGATTTTCAGCGGAGGATGATACAAATTTATTAAATATGCGTTGTGAACCCGATTAAATTAAAGGTAAAATACCTGAGAATATTCTTTGAATTGGAGGTTTTGTATGGTTTTTTATAAAATAGTTATTACTTTTAGTCTTATCAGTCTAATTGTTGGATGCACAACAGCCGGGCCTTATATCACTAATATTTCAAGTGATGGTGCTAACGGGTTAAATATAGAAAAATGCAAGGTGGAGTTCAATATGCTTTTAGGTGTCATAAATACAGGTGACTGCATTAACAGTTCAATAAATCTAACATCCTCATAGAAATAAAACTAAATTAAAGGCAAACGATATGGCTTTAAGAAGTAAAATAAAAGCAAAGTTGAGTGCAGTCGATAGTTGTTATAAAAGACAGCTATAGACTTTCAGAAAAATAACTTCCAAAAAAGCGAAGGTGATTATTCAATACCTTCGCCAAAGTTAAAAAAATACTCGATGAGTAGTTACCTATACTCCATCACTAAAATTACGATAGTCTAGTGTTAAAGCCAAGTACCATGTGGCATTCAGGAAAGTAATGGCTTGAAAAATAGAACCTTCTTTTGGTCAAATCAAACCTTATGATCGCGTAGGTAATAGGGTTATTTTGTTTTTTTGCGACAGAACCCTTAGCTTGCTATTGTTAATAACCTGTTTATGTATTCTCACTTAATCGCTCCTAATTATACTTCGCATCCGTGACCGCGCGAAGTATATCATGCCTGTAATGCTCGCAGGGCGCATTCTCCACAATCACTCTCAATTACAGCAATATGTATTCTCTTAAACCGCGCTCCGCGCATCAATAATAATTAATTGTA
>NZ_BDMN01000578.1 GCF_002189065.1 Bathymodiolus platifrons methanotrophic gill symbiont | reverse complement strand
AAGCTTAACGGGACTGATTAAAATCTGCGATGCCCTGATTCGCCCTGCGTCCACTTATAAAAACCCTAGAGGGGTTTTTATTTAGTTACCTCAAATGGCTTGACGCGATGTCGGAATGCCTTGTATTTTATCTACGCAAAAAAGACGCTTCGAGAAAACACCCGGCCCTATCGCTATCACGGACTAAAAATCTTCACTTCGCTTAAGCTCCGTTTCCAGGATTTTCAGCGTATGCTGTACATGAGGCTATTGTCCCGACTTTTAGTGGTAGTGCAGGGACAACTGTCCTGAATTGAGATTACCGAGTTTTTTCTTTGCTTACCTAACAACCAGAATAGTTATTTGTCAGAAGCTGGAATTAATCGGGCTTGACTAAAACACACCGCTGAACCAGATAAGCCATGTTCTTTTTTTTCAACACGTACGACTTTACCCCGTGCGGCAAGCCTTGCGCCACTTAGTAATTGAGCAAAAACAAAAATAACACTCCCCGGTTTTAATACCAGTGGCATTTGTAGAAATAAACCACTCTGACTTAAATTATCCGTGACCGTGTGGATTTTAATTCGCTCTCCACTTTCAGTTATGCCATGAACAAAGACAGGACACGTTATCCCTATCCTTGCATCAAGGCGCTGCTCACTTTTCGTTGATATAGCTTGGGACATTTAATTATCCATAATGATTGCTTGATATGCTTCGCGCGGAGACGGTTACGGGTTTTATTGAAAGTGATTTTTGTCTAGGACAATTCGTTGAAACTGGCGCAATACTGACTCGTAAGTATTTCAGCAACACAGCATTGGCAAAAATCAGCCGTTAGAAAACATAAACCGTGACCATGCGAAAAATATGTATTCAAACATGAATGCGGCATTATAAGAATGGGTGAACTATCCTTTTTAACCGGGACAATTGTCCCGATAGGCATACCCCATTAATCACAAATATTCAAAAGGCTGCCATTAATACTGGCTCTATGTGAATCCTAGTGGGTAGTGCGATAATAATACCATGAATAATGAATCTTTATTTAGTATGGCTTTAGGCTTACAATCGCCTTGGAAAGTGGAAGAAATTATCTTTTCAAACGACAATATTTTAGAACAGAATGAACTTCATTTGCAGATAGGTTTTGAACCAGGCGCCCGTTTTGCTGATGAATCGGGGGTTCTCTGCCCAGTGCATGATACAGTCGATCGGCA
>NZ_BDMN01000577.1 GCF_002189065.1 Bathymodiolus platifrons methanotrophic gill symbiont | reverse complement strand
GGTTAATTGGGAAGCTAGTAGATCTCAAGTATACATATCGGGATGATATTTGTGACAAGGTCGCACTTGAGAAAAATTTCCGTAAAAAGTTCGAAGTGCTAAATAGTGTAAGCCTCACTGAGTCTGAGTTCGCTCGCTTACGAGATGATATTGTCACCGAGGACGTATTTAAAGCATCAAAAACATTGCGAGAAACAGGATATTTTCGACGGGAAGATGGAACGCCCCTACATTACACCCTTGTCAATATAAAAGATTGGTGTAAAAACGAGTTTGAGGTCATTAACCAGTTACGAATGAACACCAGTGATAGCTACCATTGTTACGATGTAATATTGCTCATCAACGGCATACCTGTCGTGCAAATTGAGTTAAAAAATCACCAGATCGTTACTCGCCGAGCTATGGAGCAAATCGTTAACTACAAAAAAGATTCTGGCAATGGTTATGGCAATACCATTATGTGCTTTATGCAGCTATTTATTGTTAGTAATGAATACAGAACTTACTACTTTGCTAATAACCACAATGAACACTTTAGCTTTGATGCAGATGAACGTTTTTTACCTATTTATCAGTGGGCAGATAAAGATAATAGAAAAATTAATCACCTACACTGCTTTGCCAAAGCGTTTTTAGCTAAATGTGCTTTAGGGCAGAATATCAGCCGCTATATGGTACTTGTGGAGTCAGAACGAAAAATGATGATGATGCGGCCATATCAAATATATGCGGTTAAAGCCATCGTTGACTGCATCCAACAAAACCTTGGAAATGGCTATATTTGGCACACCACTGGATCAGGAAAAACACTAACATCCTTTAAAGCCTCTACGCTACTCAAAGACAATTCAAATATTGAAAAATGCTTATTTGTAGTTGATCGAAAGGATTTAGATCGTCAAACCCGTGAAGAATTTAATAAGTTTCAAGAAAGTTGTGTAGAAGAAAATACCAATACTGAAACGCTTGTTCGGCGCATGTTATCTGAAGACTACGCCGATAAGATCATTGTCACGACCATTCAAAAACTGGGGTTAGCACTGGACGAAAATAGCAAACGGAATAAAAGCAGGCTTAAAGAGGGAAAACAAACCTACAAAGAGCGTTTATCTCCCCTGCGGAACAAGCGGGTTGTGTTTATCTTTGACGAATGCCACCGTTCGCAATTCGGTGAAAACCATAAATCCATTAAAAAATTCTTCCC
>NZ_BDMN01000576.1 GCF_002189065.1 Bathymodiolus platifrons methanotrophic gill symbiont | reverse complement strand
GCGGAATAAATATCTTTAGTTACTTTGTTATTTAAGCGAATGCCATTGACCGTTTGCGTGCCGGGCATAGTAACTCAGAAAATATAGTCGCGCCCTTGCTGGCAAATGTTGCTATTCCCTAAGGAGCGAGGATTTAATAATAACTACCACGAAAGGCGCGAAAAACACGAAAGTATGGGTAAAAGAGATTTTCATAACAAATTATATTCATGAGTTCGCCAACATCGACAAAACCAATACGCTTAAGCTATAGACACATTTATATATTGTCTACTAAACGCGGTTTAGGCTTTATGCTATTACTCACCTTGTTATTATTAATTGCTTTTATTTACAATAATAACCTGGTCTATTTGCTTTGCTTTTTGCTTGCCAGCCTGTTTTTTATTACCATCTTACATACGGTAAATTCATTGCAAGGTTTGCGTGTCAAAGCAGGGCAGAGTGTAGATATATTTGCCGGCGAGCTAGCTGAAAATATCTTGATAGTTGATAACCCAGATCGTACAGATCACTATAGTGTACAGTTTGGGTTGGGTTGGGTAGGGAGGTTATGCAGCTTGTTGATATTAAGGTCCAACAAAGTCAGCGTATCAGTCTGGCGCAACGAGCTAAAAAGCTCGTGGCTGGTTTGTGACTAGCAATCCAGTTATTTCCAGTTGTTTTCCGTTTGGATTATTTCGTGCCTGGCATCGTCTAAATCTGGATATGAAAACTCTGGTTTATCCGCGCCCAAGTGTACAAGATTGCCCTCTACCTGAAAATGATAGCGGACACGGGGAGCAGGGTAGTCGCCAGAAAGGCCAGGATGATTTTTATGGTTTACAGGATTATCAGCATGGTGATGGAGTCCGGCATATTCACTGGCGGGCACTAGCTAAAGGGCAAGGTCTGTTTATCCGGCAATATACGGGAGCACAGAATTCTGAAATCTGGCTGGATTACGAGCAAACCATGGGCGCGGATCAAGAAGAGCGTTTAAGCCAGATGTGTCGTTGGGTGCTGGATGCTGAAAAGGCAGGAGTGGAATATGGGTTTAGGCTGGCAGGATTAATAATCGAACCTAATCGCGGAGATGATCACTCTAAACAGTGCCTCAAGGCATTAGCATTAGCGTAGAGCGGACTTTAGAGACTGTGAAAGTATGTGCTTTTAGCCTCCCCCCTTGAGAAGGGGGGATTGAGGGCAATGGCATTCGCTTAAATAACAA
>NZ_BDMN01000575.1 GCF_002189065.1 Bathymodiolus platifrons methanotrophic gill symbiont | reverse complement strand
GCAGATAAAGGCTCTAAGAATGACAATGCCGACCTTGAACGATTAGTGCTTTATTTTGGCTATAAGTTCAATGACTCAATTATTTTAAATAGTGAAATTGAGTTTGAACATTCTTCAACACCCAAGAGTGGTTCGGTCTCAGTAGAAATGATGGCTCTGGATTTTTTGATTGATCCATTGTTTAATGTTCGCGCTGGTTTGATGCTTGCTCCAATGGGGGGCGTTAACTTGATTCATGAGCCACCCTTTTATTTCGGTAATAACCGTCCAGAGGTTGAACGGCGTATTATTCCAAGTACCTGGCGTAATATTGGGGGGGGCTTTTTGGAGAGATCACCCCTGATGTAAATTATACTATGTATGCTGTGAGTGGTTTAAACGCGGAAGGTTTCAGTTCATCCGGGATACGCGGGGGCAGGCAGAAGGGCTCGAAAGCTCTTGCTGAAGACTGGGCTTTTATAGGGCGTCTGGATTATACTCCCTCTCAAGTCCATGGTTTGGTATTAGGAGCATCAAGTTATGTAGGTAACTCTGGACAGGGTCAGGTAGATGCCAATGTTTTAACGCAGCTATATGAAGCACATATGGAATGGAAATATCATGGCTTTGAGACACGAGTTCTTGGATCCTGGGGGCATATAGGAGATGCCGCAACATTAAGTGCACTAAAAGGAGAAACAATCGGTAGTTCGAATTATGGTGTCTATGTAGAAGTGGCTTATGATATATTACCGCTTATTTTTCCTGGTACCTCTCAATATTTAGCGCCATTTTTCCGTTATGAGAAATTTGACACAAATGCAACTGCACCAGTGGGTTATGTTGACGATTTAAGTTATGATCAAGATATTTTTCAGGTTGAATTTAATTACAAACCTATACCTGAAGTGGTCATAAAATTAGATTATCGAAATAGAAATGCTAAACAGGGAACAGTACCTGATGAAGGCAATGTTGGCTTTGGTTTTATTTTCTAGGCATACTGTCGCTGAAAATCAGGGAAAGGTAGCCTAAGCGAAGTGATGATTTTTAGTCCGCGATAGCCGTAGGGCCGTTGTTTTGTCGGAGTCTGAGCGTTAGCGAAGGTGGAGACAAAATAAAAGGCCATCCGACACGGCGTCAAGTCATTTGGAGCCTATGTTCCGACCCCTTGTTGGGTCGGGACGAGGTGACGAGGACGAATCGGGGCCGCCGGAGGCATAAGTGGTCGCGT
>NZ_BDMN01000574.1 GCF_002189065.1 Bathymodiolus platifrons methanotrophic gill symbiont | reverse complement strand
TGCTACAACTATATGAAAAAAATAGTCTTTTCATTCGTTTCAAATGCTATTGCCTAAGGGGAATTAAGTAGGGGTTTGCTATAAACATGGCAAAACCACCTAAAATAAACCTCGATACACCAGCATTGTGTATTTCAGCTACTCAATAATTGGGAAACTTCAGTTCTTAATATCTATAGCAAAATCACCAGAACGCCCAGCATACACAACAGAACTCCAGCTAGCTTGCTAATTAATAGTTCATTAACCGGTAAACTTTTTTCCAGCAGGATAAATACCGTGATCAAAATTATACCTGCTATATTCATAACACCAAGCGCAAACATGATAAGCATCTGCGCCCAACAACAGCCAAGGCATCTGCTAGCATGAATAATTCCCATATTAAAGGCCCCCTGTTTGCCATTTTCCCATGAATTTAATAAGAAGCTAAAGGGAGAACGACAATGTGCCAAGCAGGATTTTTTTAGTGTAGTGAACTGATAAATTCCAGCGATGATAAGGATGACCGTAGCTAATAATGTATTTGTATTTTCCATCATCCCTGACAGCCATTGAAAAACATGTAACTGCCATTGCAGCAGGGTTAACACAAAACTAAATACCAACCAAGTCAACAGATAGGCAAGGATAAATAGGTAGCTAAAGGGCTTGTCACTACCATAATGTTACTGAAAACCTGAATCATTGGCAGTGCGAAGGGTAGCATCATGGCTGCCATCATTACTGACCATATCACATAAACTATTACAAAATCACTAACTTGCCACTGCCAAGCCGACCTAGGAAGCATCCACACTTGTGACGCTGGCAAAGTATTCATTTGCCAATGATAATAAATAAGCAGGCTCCATGCCAAGAAAGTGATGGCAATGAGCAGGCAAAGAACTTTAGGTACAGGCAGAAAATTTATACTTTTCATGGATGAGCCTATAAACCGCCGTAAAATACGAACTTTATGGATAATCTGAGCGCGAAAAGCAAGGCACAGTTCACAGGCAATGGCCGTATCCCTTGACAAGCGCAATAATGCAATATTTCGTGTTCAGATTTATTCACAAAACCGTGAATTGGGAAATTCTCACTCAGCTGGTGACAAGTATCTACGATCATTATATTTTACTTTCAGTAACTTATAGTTTTTTACAACAGTCAACTGTGGGTTCTAGTAGGCGCGCCATGCTACCTCACGAAATTCCGGGACTCCTGTCGCC
>NZ_BDMN01000573.1 GCF_002189065.1 Bathymodiolus platifrons methanotrophic gill symbiont | reverse complement strand
CCAGCATTGTGTATTTCAGCTACTCAATAATTGGGAAACTTCAGTTAAGTTATATTTTAACTCTATTGCTTCACACGATACTCGCATAGCTCGCTTTGAGTTTTTTACTCGCTGATAAGTGCCATCAGAGCTAAAACTTGAGCGAATGAAGTGAAAATGCAGCCTACCGCTGTCTTTTTGAGGGTAAATAACATAAGGGGTATTTTCCATATCGTATAGGTCTGATAAAAGCTCTATGCTGATTTGAGCCAACTCTTCTTGGCTGAAACGAGCGTTGTCCTCATCTTCAAAACTTATCATCTCGTGTGCATACAGCTTCTTTTGGCGCTTATTGCTTGAAAGGCTTTGATTGAGTGTAATTTCATTAATAAATTCACGCATAAAATCTTGGTATCTAATGGGATCTGAAATGTCGATAATGCCAAGGTTAGAGATAGCTTGAAGTAATCGAGGATTATCTGGGGAGTTAAGATACTCTTTTGCTACTGTGTTATATCGGATAGTATTTTTAAGCTGTTTAACCGTTTCCCCCTCATGTAAAAGTTTCGCAATTGCCATTATTTTTTCCCGTTAATGACAAAGGTTTTTAAAACTTTGCTTTTGAGCGATGATATTTGTATTGCCAATTTTTTTAGCTGAATTGTTTCTGACTCAGTAATGGTCTTACTTCTGTTTGATGTTCTCGTTATTTGGTTCAAAGTATTGCCGCAGCGTTTTAATTGGGTCAGAATTTCGAATAGATAAACACTGTCTTGAATGATGATTTTAGGTGCTTCAATTTTTTTCTTATGTCGTAGTTTTTCGACTAACTCAAGCCAAGTTCGTGCTTTAAGCTGTATTTTTGTTCTTAGTAGTGACTCTTTTTCTTTATCAGTACAGCGTATGACAATTTTTTTATTGTTGTTTCTCATCTTTATTAATCTCCAAATGTAATGCGGATATTAAGACTTTTAAATGGTGAGTAATATTTAAAACAAGTGGTTAGAGGACTGGTCCCTAACCTCAACTTGCCTGTTCACTTTTAGTCTTAAACCCTTATATCCAGAAGAGCATATTTTTTATGATTGTAAAGAAAAAGCGGTGGTGGGTTAAATCTGTTATTAGGCATGAATATCTCGTCCAAATTCGACTTTATTAATTAATAGTCCAATGACAATATCATGCATTTGTTCTATTTTGGAAAAACAGATTGTTCGACGCGTTAAGCGTTTAATCCATGTTCTAAAATTTAGGTT
>NZ_BDMN01000572.1 GCF_002189065.1 Bathymodiolus platifrons methanotrophic gill symbiont | reverse complement strand
ATTATCGCACTACCCACTAGGATTCACATAGAGCCATATTTTTTTAGTTATCTGATTCAGATTAACAGAAGATCAGTAAGCTTCAAAACAATTCCTTTGGTCATGCGATGATCGACATAAAGCACTGACTTGCCTGTAACCATGGCCCATTTTTCCAATTTGTCGTATAATTCTGAACTGCTATACCTATCAAACTGCAAAAAGCATTCGTCCAATAAAAGAAGCTTGGTATTTCCCGATTCTTCACGAATGATTTCAAAAACATCATCAACACTAGTTCCAAACTGTTGGCACTCGATCCATTTGATGGCTTGTAAAAATTCGCAATCATAATATTGTGCCGAATACAATACCCCATTGTTTTTATTTAAGAATATTTGTTTCATTAGGCTACTTTTTCCAGCTCCAGACTGGGCATCAAGTTTGTTTAGTCCTTGATTAAGAGAAAATTCTTTTGATTGGCATTGAATATTTTCAATAAGCATTGATTCTATTTGAATTGAATCTTTTTGGGAAAATGTACTAATTTTATGATTAGATTCACTATCTTTGCTAAATAATTCAATTTTTTTGTATGCTTCAAATTGAACCGAGAATCCAGAAGTTGCGGCAAACAGGCGAATACACTCAGAATCAATTGCCAGTAGAGAACCTAAAATTAGTGCCCGGATAGGGCTGCTAACTTCAACGATGCCAAATGAAATAAAAACACAAACATATATGATTCCTAAACCTATATTTCCATATAAGCCTATTTTTTCCTTCACTGAAATTAGGTGGAATTTAGCCTCTGTCCAAGAGACAATTCCCTTTAATAAAATTTGTTCTCTTAAAGCCAGTGTTACTAAATGAATAGGTGTGGTATTTGGAGCAGATTGAATCAACGTTACGTTATCAAGGTCTTCGATGAATTTAGAGGAAGAGGTGACGAGAAGCTGCCTTGCTTTTGATAAGTCAGGGTATATAAACAAATAAATCATAGTAAAGAAAATAAGCAAGGCGGTGGCAAAAAAAAGACCTATAATTCCGATATTCCAGTACATCATTATGGCTGCCACAGAAAATAAAGAAATTATCCAAACTAAATCATGGCAATAGAAGGCGAATGCTTCTACGACATAATTGAGTTCAACAAACAATGATGTGTTCCAATCCTGCTCGGTAGTGCTTGTCGATGTTAGTCCAGAAAATATATTTGCAACGGAAATTTTCCGTATTTTCATCTCAACTAAACACCCTGAAATTA
>NZ_BDMN01000571.1 GCF_002189065.1 Bathymodiolus platifrons methanotrophic gill symbiont | reverse complement strand
AGCAAGCAGCAAAAACTTAACGCGACCACTTATGCCTCCGGCGGCCCCGATTCGTCCTCGTCACCTCGTCCCGACCCAACAAGGGGTCGGAACATAGGCTCCAAATGACTTGACGCCGTGTCGGATGGCCTTTTATTTTGTCTCCACCTTCGCTAACGCTCAGACTCCGACAAAATAACGGCCCTACGGCTATCGCGGACTAAAAATCATCACTTCGCTTAGGCTACGTTTCCCTGATTTTCAGCGAATGAGGGGAGTTACAATCAGAGGCTTAACAGCCCTAAAGCTAACTTCTCATTACTCACGGGTAATAAGGAATAAATGTGGGCGCAGGTCTTTAGACTGCATTCACCTAGTACTGGCTAAAGATCTGCGTTCCAGGTACCTGTTGATAATGAGAAGTTACCAATAAAGCTCCTCACTCTAGTCCTCTCCCACGAGGAATAAATGGATGGACACCAGGTAACTTTCAAGCATATTATTTTTATGTTGAGGTGACTAAATTTCACTATATAAAAATCAACTCAATGTCTACCGGAGAAACCCAGTTGCCAGAATCTGGGATACTGATTGTATGTTGGGAATAAACTAATCAATTTGGATTTTCGTCTTAGACACCGCGGATGCCTCATTGATTTCTTTATTGCCTGTATACCAGATCAATAAATCAAGATAACTGCGGATATTATCGACATATATAACAGGCTCTTTGCCCCTTGCATAACCATGTTTAGTCTTGGAGTACCATTTCTTCTTAGTTAGCAGGGGCAGGGCTCGTTTGACATCAATCCACTTATCGGGGTTTTTGCCTAGTTTCTGGGTAATAATTCGTGCGTCCTCTAGGTGTCCGAAGCCTACATTATAGGATGCAAGCGCAAGCCAGGTACGGTCAGGCTCTGGAATTCGAGCGGGAATTTTCTTTAAACGCTGCTTGAAATATAAGGCTCCGCCAAAAATACTTTCTTTGGGGTTTGTACGGTCTTTTACTTTTACCTGTTTTGCTGTCGCCTGGGTAAGCATCATTAGGCCTTTTACTCCAGTTGGAGAGACGGCATCTTTATTCCAGTGTGATTCTTGATAACTGATTGCAGCTAACAGGCGCCAGTCAAAGGTGTATTTTTCTGCAGCATCTTGAAACAGTGATTGATATTGTGGTAGGTGGCTTTGTAAGTGCAGGCGAAAGGTACAGTTGCCTACATATTTAATATTGCGTGTATGTCCATAGTGCCGTTCTAATAATTGCTCTC
>NZ_BDMN01000570.1 GCF_002189065.1 Bathymodiolus platifrons methanotrophic gill symbiont | reverse complement strand
GGTTCCGTTTGAAATAACAAACAGCTGCAAATATTTAAACAGTGAGTTATCTGTATTCAAACTTTCTTTGCTGTAACGGTGCACTTGATTAAAGGCTTCACGGATAGCGACACCGCGTTTTTTTAGCTCTATCTGAACCAAAGGTAAACCGTTAACTAAAACCGTCACATCGTAGCGATTAGCCTGCGTACCTGTTTGTTCAAACTGCTTAATCACCTGCACTTTATTGCGTGCAATATTTTTCTTATCTAATAGGTATATGTTTTGGATATGCCCATCATCAAAAACAAAGTCATAGATAAAGTCGTCATGGATTTTACGCGTTTTATCAATGCTATTATCACTAGGCTTATCTAAATATTGCTCAACAAAGCGCTGCCATTCACCTTCTAAAAACTGTACTTTATTTAGATATTGCAACTGCTCGCGAACATTCACCAACATTTTTTTAGGCGTGTTTAAACCGGGAATATACTCATATCCTTGGTTTTTTAAATCCGTAATAAATTCACGCTCTAAATCGGACTCGCTTTGATAGGACTCATTAACTTGCGAACACTTGGTGTATTTATCCAAGATGATAAAGTTATTCGATTCAGCGATGGCTTTATAATCGGTCATGCTGTTGTCTCAGATTTGAAAAAGCTTAACAGCAAATCTCGATAATATTCATATTGCTGTTGGCGTAGCTCGATTTCATGGGGTAAGCCATCGCTGATGGAAGTGGTTAAGGTGTCGAATTTATCTAAGATGGTAACGATTTCAGTCTGGATGTTTAGGGGTGGGATGGGGATAGTCATTTTTTCAAGATTACTCACAGAAACTCTCCGCACTTTTGCACCAGTGATATATTTTATTTTCTGCTTTTGAAATGCTTCTGTTTGAAAATAATATGCTAAATACTTAACATTTTGGTTATGCCTAAATAGTAGCATGTCACCAGAAATAGCGGCTTTCTCACCAAGCCACGCAACGGGCTTCAAAAGATCTGTATCATTCTCAGAAGTTGTCGCAATCAATAAATTATTTTTATCTGCTATCCTTGATTTTTTTGATAACTCATCAGATATATAGGTAAAAGTTTTATCGGCAGATAGACCATATCGGGTAAATATTTGTCCATAATGTATTGCTGGGAAACCTGTTTCAACGAAGTTTTTTTTCTGCATTCCATTTCCGCGTATAAACTCACCTATTTCCCCCAACGCCTTCCATTCCACTTGTCCTTCTTCAAAGGTTAATAGTTTGTCGCGATAGT
>NZ_BDMN01000569.1 GCF_002189065.1 Bathymodiolus platifrons methanotrophic gill symbiont | reverse complement strand
ACATACTCGACAAAATATACGAGACAGGACGAAAATATGCCGCTGACTTCAAAGAAATAATGCCGATTGTATTTGATACACATTTACCAAAATGGAATTACCGTGCAATTCCTCAAGAATAATTAATATCGGGAAGTTGTTTCGTGCTTATTCCTAAGCGGCTAAAATCTCAAACTCAATAGCTTTGGCAACCGGCTTAACTTGACGGCTCTCTTTAATTAGCTCAACTATTCCATAGCCTGATAAGGTTTTTAAGGTTCTGGATAAATTGCTGGCTTTTCGACCTGACATTTCAGCCAGCTCATTAATAGAGCTGGGTTGAGCCTCATAAATAATATGTAATAAAGCCCGGTTTTCATCACTTAAAACTTCAGCTAAAGAGCGCATAGAGGTAAACCAGATTTTAGGTTCATTTTCTGCAACTTGATAACGTCCTTGTGCGATAAGCAGCACTCTTTGTCTGATTTGTTCTTGTGGCATAATGCCGACACGTATTTTAGGAAATTGGTTCATTGTTGATGGATGACTTTATCTCATCCTTATCCTGTCACTTCTTTTATTAAAGAAATATCTTTACGCAATAATTCATTAACCAAAGACTGTAAATTAACACCTTTGGCTTTCGCTTTTTCAGCAAACCAGTTTTCTATATCCTGATCTAAATAAACAGGTAGCTTTAATTGCGTATCTGGACGGTAAAACCGTCCACGTTCTGCATTGGAAAAATCATATTCTTCTTTCATTATGAGTCCTCATATTGTTTTTGCTCATGAGCTGTAGCGAGTCTAGCTGAAATAATGCGTACTGTAACTTGATCTTGATGATGCGTTAAAAAAGTATGTACTACTAAGCGCAAGTTATGAGATTTAGTATTCCCTAGGGTAATCCAGCGCTCCTCTTGTTCACTATGTTCACTGTCAATAAGCGACAACTGTAAAGGATCCAGAAATATCTCGCTGGTTTCTTCAAAACTTACGCCATGTTTGCTTAGGTTTGTTTTAGCTTTAACTGGGTCCCATTCAAAAATATATTGCATTGTTGTTTGTCCCTATATACCACTGATCATCAGCTAATAGTAAGTTTAGCATGAAAGCTTAATCACCCTGATAAATACGTTTTTTACCTGTGACACATTCATGGATTAGGGATTTTCGGTATTGGGTTAATGTGGTGATTTGGTTTTGTAGGGTTTCTTTTGTTTGATTTATTTTTTCGCATACATGGTCTAAATATACTGAAGTTTCCTAGAAATTCATCAAGCGACCATGCGTAACAAAACG
>NZ_BDMN01000568.1 GCF_002189065.1 Bathymodiolus platifrons methanotrophic gill symbiont | reverse complement strand
CCTTATACCTCCAAGTATAATCCCATTGAACATCGTTTTTTTCCTCATGTGACTCGTGCTTGTGAAGGTGTTGTATTTGACTCGGTTGAAACAGTTAAAACATTGATTTCTAGAACATCAACGTCAAAAGGACTAACAACAATTGTTCACATACTCGACAAAATATACGAGACAGGACGAAAATATGCCGCTGACTTCAAAGAAATAATGCCGATTGTATTTGATACACATTTACCAAAATGGAATTACCGTGCAATTCCTCAAGAATAATTAATATCGGGAAGTTGTTTCGTGCTTATTCCTAAGGTTAAAAATTGGTACTTTAGCAGATGAATACGCAAATAATTTGGGCGAAAAAATCATTGCTCGCAAAGAAGAAATGAAAAAAGATGATAACTCTCATTACCTGATATATAGAGTATTAGGAATTTCTAATAACGAAGGGATGTTAATTGATAAATATCAAAATACAGGTCGTTTCTTGTACAAATATGCAGGCTCATTCCTTGAAGAAGCCGCGTCCCTTTGCCTGTTCTTTGCAAATAGTCAAGGTGGTAAAACTACAGTAGAAAATACAGAAGGTATAAAACCGAAAACATTTGAGATTGATTTTTTAAACGGAAATGATGCTGTAGAGTTAAAGTGGCGTGATGCTACTACTGATGGAGATCATATTACAAAAGAACACACGAGAGTTATGGTCATCAAGAAACATGGTTATAATCCAATCCGAGTAATGTTTTACTACCCTCAACGAGAACAGGCTATTAAAATTCAAAAAACTCTAAAAACCATCTATAGTGCTGTTGATGGCGAGTATTACTCTGGTGATGATGCGTGGGATTACATTACTAAAATAAGTGGCTATGACTTGAAGTTAATTCTAACCGAAATTGCAGAAAGAAGAGACAATGAAAAAACAAATAATTAATTGCATTCTTGAAGGCGACTGCTTAGAAAAACTTAAGTTAATTGAGAAGGACTCTATTGACTTAATCTATCTTGACCCTCCATTTTTTACAGAAAAAACTCACTCATTAAAAAATAGAGAACGAACAAAAAAATTTAGCTTCGATGATATTTGGGGAAGTGATAAAGGATAGGCGCGCCATGCTACCTCACGAAATTCCGGGACTCCTGTCGCCGTAATTCGTTCACCTACGCAGCGAATAGGAGATGCTCCAGCCGCCCTGCGTCCGCCACAGACTGAGCACAAAGCAGCTCAGTCATGGCTACCTCAAATGGCTCTACGGCTATTCGGGATAAAATTTTAGCCTCCCT
>NZ_BDMN01000567.1 GCF_002189065.1 Bathymodiolus platifrons methanotrophic gill symbiont | reverse complement strand
TTTCTTTTTCCCCTTGCCAAACTTTTTCCCTTTATCAAAATATCGCGGGTCGCTTCCATCATAATTAAGGTATAAGTACAGCTTCCTTTATTTCAAGCTACGTAACACATGCCTTTGAAAATTCAATCATGCTATGACCTCCTTTTATTGGTTCATTTTCGGTTCAATGCTCATTTTTGAACCAGTACAAAAAACTCAAAAGAATAAGAGTGTATTTACTTGAATGAGTAAATGCTAATTTATTTTTTTACTCAAATGAGTAATCCATAGTTCACGGGTAATTTCTGACACGGTGCGCCCCTCTTCTATGGCTCTAACTTTAATTCTTTTATATAGATTTTCTTCTATATCTGCATTAAGTCTCTTTTTCTTTCTGCCCTCGCCCTTAATATCTTCTAATATTTTGGCCTTGGCTTCTTCACCCTTACTAGGCCGTTTTGATGATAGTGCCATTTTCTGCGCCCTCCTTTGATGGTGTTGCAATAAAATTAATTAATTCATCTGTAAGGGCGTTCATTTCGTCCATAGCCGCCCTATTTCCAGAATCATAAACCGTTAAACCTTCGGCGGCTGTCTGGGGGTATGCTTGCCGCTGCATGATACAATTATCAAAAACAGGTAGGCCATATTCTGCTAATGCCTCCCCGATCTCTCGACCTAATTTTGTACGCTTTATTGCACGGGTTATTACAAAGGATGTTTTCGGCGTTCCGTCTGTTACTTCCTGCCGCGCTTTGATAAACTCGACCAAATCAGAAGCCGCCCATATATCGTATGGGCTTGGTTGTACAGGTATCAAAACAAAATCAGCCGCTTTTATTCCTGCCGCTATCATATCCTCAAGCTTTGCCGCTCCATCAATAATCACATAATCATAAGAAGCCCCTACACTAAAAAGAGTTTTCATGTTTTTAGCTCTATCCAATGCAATAAGAGGCAAGGGGTTATTTTCTGCGGCTGCGTGCCAATCTCTCGCGCTGCCTTGCGGATCACTATCTACAATAAGAACAGACAAACCACGCTCATGCAAAGCCCTTGCAAAGTTAGTGCTTAGGGTAGTTTTACCACTCCCGCCTTTAGGGTTTAATATTGAAATTATAGGCATTATAAAAACCTCTCTTGTGTTAATGTTCTTTTACTCTTATTGTCAAAGAATGCAATCGCTGTCAGCCCCGGACGGGCTGATAGTCTCCAGAAGGCGAAGGGAAATTTGCCAATCCGAAGTGCGCGATAGCGCCCGAGGGAGGCTAAAATTTTATCCCGAATAGCCGTAGAGCCATTTG
>NZ_BDMN01000566.1 GCF_002189065.1 Bathymodiolus platifrons methanotrophic gill symbiont | reverse complement strand
CCAAAACTTTGCCCCATCCGTATTAAATTTCTATCTACATTATCAACAGCTGCATATGTAGCAACTACCGTAGGAGTAAAAGTACCTAAAGCAATTAATGCATATTTAGAACCTTCATCAATACCAAACCACATTACAAACAAAGGCAATAAAGCAATTTTAGGTACTGGGAAAAGTGCTGATAGTAAAGGTAAAAGAGAAGCTCTTAAGGTGTTAAACAAAGCAATTAAAATTCCAATGATAATGCCTAAAAAAACCCCTACACAAGAACCTACAAAAAGTCTGGTGCAAGAAGGGATTAAATGCTCAAACAATAAACCCGAATCATATAGCTCAATAAAAGCAGCAAATACATTAGAAGGTTTTGGTAGAGTCAAATCAGAAATATAATTGTATCGTGTTCCAATTTCAAGTAAAATTATTAAGAGAACAAAAGTAAAAACACCTAAAAAAGGTATTTTTTTATATGCAAAACCATTGGCTCTAAATTCTACTTCTTTTTTTTCAGACATTTAACATTTCCTTGTCTGCATTAAGCGCTTCTTCTTTCATCATATCCCATAAGTTTTTTTGTTTTTTTTCAAGTTCTACAATATGATTTTTTCGTTCATGTAAAGGAATGTTTATATCTATGATTTGTTGAATCTTTCCAGGCCTATTTCCTAAAACAACAATTTTATGTCCTAAACGCACAGCTTCGTTTAAATTATGTGTTACATATACTGCTGTAAAATTTTCTTTTTCCCATAAAGAAATCAAGTCTTCTAATAATAACTCTCTTGTTTGACTGTCAAGTGCGGATAAAGGTTCATCCATTAATAAAATAGAAGGTTTAACACTAAGAGCTCTTGCAATTGCAACTCTTTGTTTCATTCCCCCACTTAATTTTTTGGGTAAGGCTTTTTCAAAATCACTCAACTTGGTTCTTTTTAATACATCTTTTATTATGTCATCTATTTCATTTTTACTTAAATTGTGATTCTCTAAGACCAAAGCAATATTATCATAGACATTTTTCCAAGGTAATAATGCAAAATCCTGAAAAATATAGGTTAAAGGATTCAAAGAGGACAGTGAAGGCTCTCCTATTTGCATTACGCTTCCTTTTGTTGCTTTCTCTAAGCCCCCAAGTAAGCGTAATAATGTTGATTTTCCACAACCAGATGGTCCAACAATACAAACAATCTCTTTTTCTTTGATAATTAAATTAATATTCTTAAGAACATCAAGCTTTTCATAAGAATGAGAAATATTCTCTACATGTAATTCCATTAAATCTTTCTAT
>NZ_BDMN01000565.1 GCF_002189065.1 Bathymodiolus platifrons methanotrophic gill symbiont | reverse complement strand
TATGTAAAAGGTATTAAAAGGATATGTAAAGAGTATCAAAATAATACTTCACCTTTCATTATTCTTGTTCTGTAAAAATAGTTTTAAAAATGTTTCCTTTTTATTGGTGAGTATGATAATTCAGGCTATAATATAAACATACCAAAGAGATATTAAAAACATATCTTTTTGGTATGTAAATAATATAAAAAAGGAAACTAAAAATGATTTATTTAATTGCTGGCAGAAAAGGCGGGAGCGGAAAATCAACGGTCACAATGAACCTGGGAGTCGCTCTAGCGCACGATAAACAAGATGTTATTATTGTTGATGCAGATAAACAATCTTCAAGCTCCACATGGGTTTTAGAACGTTCAAGATATCAAAAAGATTTACCGAAAATTCATTGTGTCGCAAAATATGATGATATTTCGGATTCTCTTGAGGATTTAGATAGCCGGTATGGTTGCGTTCTTGTTGATCCAGCCGGTCGTGATTCAGAAGAAATGAGGTCGGCAATGACTGTTGCTCATGTTCTTATTGTTCCTTTGCGTCCATCTCAACTAGATCTAGACACAGTCCCCGAGTTAATGAAAATCATCAAAGATTCAAAACGCATTAATCCCAGATTAAAAGTTTTAAGTGTTTTATCAATCTGCCCCACAAATCCAATTATTAATGAGATCAGCGATGCAAAAGAATACCTGTCTGAGTTTCCAGAAATTAATTTATTAGACTCTATAATTTGTGATCGTAAAATTTACCGAGATTGTGTGTCTGACGGCCTAGGTGTACTTGAGTCAAAAACTTCTAGTGAGTCAGCTAAAAAAGCAAAGCAAGAGATTGTGAATTTTAAAAATGAGGTTATGAGTTATGGGCATTAAAAAGGCAAGTGAAAAAGCAAATAGTGAAGATTCTGTTGAGGTTAGCGCAGCGGAAAGAAAAAAGTTTATACAAGGGTTTGATAAAATTGAAGGTACTGCAGAAGTAAAAAAAGCAGTGCAAATTAAATTCACAAAAAGCGAGTTGGATTTACTAGAGCAGATTAAAGATCGAAAAGGACTTTCGCGTCTTGCTGTTATTCGTCTTGCGATTAATGAATTAGGTATCAAAGAGGGGTTAAAATAATACCTAATTCATATCAAAAAAATACCAAAAAGATACCTATTGTTATCTTTACTTGTAGTACCTTTTAATCCCTCTTAGATTCAACTAACAAGTGCAATTCATTTTTAAGAGACTGAGAGGGCCAGCAGATGGATCTAAAAGCTTCTAATGGGTAATAGGCTTAGTCTTTGTGACTTATGCGCGTATGCTTCTCTACCTGAGGTCATGTGGTAAGC
>NZ_BDMN01000564.1 GCF_002189065.1 Bathymodiolus platifrons methanotrophic gill symbiont | reverse complement strand
CATCTTTATTGATATATACAATAATTAAAACAATTTTAAGTAGATTTTTTTTACTGTTTATAAATTTTACAAAAATCTTGTGTAATGAGCGTTGACAGAGATGGTGTGTAGCGTAGCAGGAACGACAACTCTGGATAGAGAATGATGTAAGTGATCCATGCAGTCCCTGCCACGATCCATATATACACTCCGACAAAAGTTAAGCACCACCCTATATTTTTATCGATATATTTTTTTACATCAATACTGTTAAAACAATAAAATAGATATCACCATTTTTCTTACACTTCTTAAAAGACTACACCAAGGGCTCTAAAATTACCAATCTACGAAGTATTTATCATCCTGAAAGACGTGACTATGACGTGGCAAAAATGGGGTTCAAAACAGGCGCTGGAAAAACGTAAAACCAGTTTGTCTTTGATGGAAGTTTTTAACATTGCATTAAAATGCAGAGTCTTCAGATTTTAAGAACTTTTAAATGCATCTATTGTGCGTATGTGTAAGGCATAAAAATCAATAACGAGTATATCCACCGCGTTTATTGTGAAGTTCTGTAACACGCCTCGTCATGCTTCGCACAAGACGCCTAAGCCGTTCTTGGGGGAACTGTTGCCACTCCTGTAAGATAGCAGTTCTTAATTCGTCAATATTTTGACATTTTGGATTGCGTTGGTTAATTTTTCGGCCAATAAAGTCCCATACATGCTCTATAGGGTTCATGTCTGGCGACATCGCAGGCCATGGAATTGTCTGAACAGCCTCTTGCTGTAAAAAATGTTGTACAATTCGGGCTCTATGTGGCCTAGCGTTGTCGTCCATGAACATTGGCCTGTCAGCCAACGCATGATTGTCGAAATGGGGGACTACGCGTGGAGCGAGCACATTGTCACGGTATTTTTGGCCTGTCAGATTACCATCAAGAACGTACAAGTCCAACTTACAGTCAAAGGAAAAACAACCCCAGACAGTTACACCCCCACCCCCAAAAGCAGTTGTGCCCAAAATGTGGTTGTCCTGAAATGAAGTGTTTCGTTGGCGCCAAACCCTTGCACGACCGTCGGTAGGGCGTAACAAAAAACGACTTTCATCAGACCAGTGGACCCGTCTCCATGTGCGAATAGTCCACCCCAAATGATCATGTGACCAGTCAAATCGAGCATGGCGATGACGTAATGTCAACTGTGGACGTTTTATGGGTCGTCGCGCTCGCATTCCCTGATGGTGGAGGCGTCTGATTACAGTGCGTGTGCTAATGTGGCCTCCAAACGCTAAATTACCACGAAGTGCACCAGCTGTACTGAACGGCCGTTGCCGCGCCCG
>NZ_BDMN01000563.1 GCF_002189065.1 Bathymodiolus platifrons methanotrophic gill symbiont | reverse complement strand
GCGATAACTGAGTGGATAAGCCAAGTACCATCTGACATTTAGGAGAATGATTTATTTTTCAAAATGACGCCATTTAAAACTAAGCATATGAACCTTATTTTATTCGAATTGTGACTCATGATAGCAGGTAACGCGGAGAAGTGAACTTTATGCGACAGAACCGATTGTTTGGTTAATAATTGAACAGTGATTAAGTTATTTGATCGATATCAGCTTTTAAATTAGGCCATTTGCTGAAAGCAAAGAACCATATCATAGCAACATTCAGGATTGGAATTAACAGGCATAAAACAAAAAGTTTAGGGTAGCCCGCTTTTTCAACGATTTTACTACCCAGCCATAAAGTGAAAAGCATAAACAAGAAAATAAGTACATACTCCATTATTCTTGCTCCTCAATTTTTAAATTAGGCCAGGGTAATAAAGCAAGCTGCAGAAAAATTAATAATCGGGGAGTCGCTATTTTTGCGAAAGCTTGTTTTGGGCATCCCAGCCCAAGCAAGCAGCAAAAACTTAACGCGACCACTTATGCCTCCGGCGGCCCCGATTCGTCCTCGTCACCTCGTCCCGACCCAACAAGGGGTCGGAACATAGGCTCCAAATGACTTGACGCCGTGTCGGATGGCCTTTTATTTTGTCTCCACCTTCGCTAACGCTCAGACTCCGACAAAATAACGGCCCTACGGCTATCGCGGACTAAAAATCATCACTTCGCTTAGGCTACGTTTCCCTGATTTTCAGCGTAAGCCCAGCCCGGGTAAAAAAACTAATAACCCCCATAAAGGGTGATAGCCTGCTTTTTTATAAATTAAGCACACAGGGATTAGTATCATTAGGCCGACTATTACCATACGGCCAATTTCAGGAAAGATAAACATAGCTTACTCCAGATAAATTTATTTTGTGCACGTTCCTTAGTTGTTAGTAACGAAAAGAAAATCCACAGGGTAGGGCGGTGCTTTAGCCCGCCGGTATGCGATCGCTGCGGCCTTAAAACACCGTCCTACATTCTAAACCAGGAGTATAAGTATCTCGGCAAAATTTTGTAACCTTTTTAGAAAATGTCTTGGTAATGTTAATAGGCACGTAGAGCGCAATTTCGCCCTGCGTCCATCACGATTTCGTACAACCTAGCTACGCGGGTTGCACTCATCATGATTACCTCAATGACTCTACGCCAACTAAAGCTGTTACTAAATCCTATTCTCCATTCGCTACCGCTCATACTACGAGTCTTCATCCACAGCGTTGCCTATCGCGGTCTAAAAATCTTCACTTCGCTATGCTCCGTTTCCATGATTTTCAGCGGATGGGAAGCCAAAATTTTCAA
>NZ_BDMN01000562.1 GCF_002189065.1 Bathymodiolus platifrons methanotrophic gill symbiont | reverse complement strand
TATTTTTGCGAAAGCTTGTTTTGGGCATCCCAGCCCAAGCAAGCGGCAAAAACTTAACGCGACCACTAATGCCTTCGGCGCCCCAGACGTCCTGCGTACGTGCCACTTCGCCATTACCATCGTAAACTCGGTGCTGGCTTCGTAACACTCCCTCAAATGACTGGACGGCGTTTTTCGGAATGCCTTTTATTTTGTCTCCACCTACGCTAGCGCTACGATTCCGACAAAACAACGGCCCTACGCCTTCTGGGGACTACCAGCCCTCGCGTTCGCTCTCCATGGCTGGCAGCGTAGGTAAAAAGACTGCATTTAAAGTAAAAGATACCGCCTGGACTGTTTCATATTGGCATGATGGTAGCCTGGATTTAACATTGATAGGGCAAATACTTGGTATTATTCTTATTCCGGTTTTTATTTCCGGCCTTGCGTGCTATTTCGGCTATAGAAAATTAAATGCGTTATTAGTTGCCGATCAAAGCTCTGTTTTAAAAGCAACAAAAGATGTACTATCGAACCAGGCAGGGGTTAGCTATCCTGTTAGATTGCGGGTATGCGGGCTTTTATTTCCTCTATTATTCAGTTTAAACGTGAAAATGATATCGCTAATTCTAAAAATAATTTAGATATTTCGAGCCAGAAAACTGAAGCACTTTTTCTGGGAGCTCAATTCGACGGAATTGAAGTTAACGATGTTGATAGCGATGAGGCTGAAGCCATCAGTTCACTACCTGAATTTGCCAATATACAGGCAAGTTTGGAAACTAAAGTTGAGCCGACATTAAGACCGATACTAGCAACGGATAAGGTAGTTAAAACAGTGGTAAAAAAGTCGAGCCCGACAGATGTTGTTTTTCGAGCCTATGATATACGAGGTGTCGTTGATGAAACACTCACTAATGATATTGTTTACGATATTGGTCGGGCGCTTGGAAGCGAGGCTCTGGATCGAGGTATCAAAACTATCGTCACAGCTAAAGATGGTCGACTATCAAGCCCAGGATTAAGTAAAGTTCTTGCTGATGGGATTTTGTCAACGGGTACTGATATTCTTGATATAGGGGTGGTACCCACACCTGTCTTATATTTTGTAGCACATCACCATGACTGTCATTCGGGTGTTATGTTGACTGGTAGCCATAATCCGGTTAATTATAATGGTCTAAAATATAGTATTAGCTGGTGAAACCCTGTCAGGTGGTAGCATTCAAAACCTAAAAAATCGCATAGATACCGATAATCTTTATGGCAATCCACCGGGTAAGTTGATGGCAAACAGTATGTTTACCAATGAACTGAAGTTTCCCAATAATTATTTATGGTAAAATTGAAACTATGC
>NZ_BDMN01000561.1 GCF_002189065.1 Bathymodiolus platifrons methanotrophic gill symbiont | reverse complement strand
TGGACTGCGTTTTTTTAGTCAACTTGCCATAAAGTGCTTGATACCAAGGCGTTTCACGTAAGTTAACTAGCGTTGTTGCTGGCTATTTTGAATTTGTTCAGGCGATAATGATAAGGCTTGCTCAGTTTCTTCCTCCGATAACTCGCCACCCTCAATTGTATTGGTGCCAAACACCGAACTGACTACAACGTCTTTTTCTAACTGCATCGCAACCGATGCCAAAGGTGAAACACTAAACCGTTGTTGTGCATCCTGAACCCGTTGCAACAACACGTCAACCACGCTTACATCAATCCCCTGCTACAATTTAAACACGCCAAACTGAAAGCTATCTATGCGTTTTATCGTATTAATGTCTGAAAAAATGTCCATAAAAATGTCCACTGAAAATAGCTTATATTTACTTGCTATTCAACAATATAGCATACATGGTGACAAAAAATGTCCCTAAAAATGTCGTGATCGCGACGCATAACTTAATATAAGAACACTGATAACGACTTCGCCCATTATATTGTCTTCTATGACTGCCCACACAAAAGCGAGGGAAATACAATCTTACACCGCAATACCTTTATTTTTATTGCTCGTGAGTTCGCCCGTGAATGCTTCATTTATTGGTATCATTCACCTGCCAATAGCCGCTTTTATCCGAACCCACCCGTTCTATATGCTGTTGGCGTAGCTTACGAATATGCCGCTGGATGGTGCTTAAAGATTTTCCACTAAGGAGCACCAGATTTTCTTGTGTAATATAGGGGTTCTCACGCATATAAGCCAAGAGTTGTTGATCCAGCCCATCAAGCTTGATTTTTACCTCGTCATTTACCTCTTCGCTTACCCCGTCATTTTGTCGTAAGGCAATATCTAGTGCCTGTTCTAGTGCTTCCAGCATAAAGGCGACAAATGGGGTCGCCTCGGCATCACTGTCTGCACTGGCCAGAGCCTTGTAATAGGCTTGCTGACGATCGTGCACCACACTCTCCACCGGCAGCCAGGCGAGTTCTGGTCTCCATTGAGTCAGAATCAAGGTTTGCCACAGCCGCCCCATTCGGCCGTTGCCGTCTGCAAAGGGATGGATAAATTCAAATTCATAATGAAACAGGCAACTCGCCACCAGTGGAGGAAGATCGGTTACTTTTAGCCAGTCCAACAGATCTTCCATCAAACGCGGTAGCTGAGAGGCTGGTGGCGCCATATGCACCAGAGCCTCTCCATCATAAACGCCTACGCCACCTTGGCGGTACTGCCCTAGTTCATCAATCAAACCCAGCATTAATAGCCGATGTGCCTCAAGGCGGGGAGTCGCTATTTTTGCGAAAGCTTGTTTTGGGCATCCCAG
>NZ_BDMN01000560.1 GCF_002189065.1 Bathymodiolus platifrons methanotrophic gill symbiont | reverse complement strand
GCTCACGGCACTACATTTTTAAAGAAGATTTACAAAAGACTGCGAATGCACTTGGATTGGAAATTAGGATTGCCCACTATCCTCCTTATACCTCCAAGTATAATCCCATTGAACATCGTTTTTTTCCTCATGTGACTCGTGCTTGTGAAGGTGTTGTATTTGACTCGGTTGAAACAGTTAAAACATTGATTTCTAGAACATCAACGTCAAAAGGACTAACAACAATTGTTCACATACTCGACAAAATATACGAGACAGGACGAAAATATGCCGCTGACTTCAAAGAAATAATGCCGATTGTATTTGATACACATTTACCAAAATGGAATTACCGGGCAATTCCTCAAGAATAATTAATATCGGGAAGTTGTTTCGTGCTTATTCCTAAGGAACGAGAATTCAATAAGCAAAACCTGGATAGACACTAGACTTTAAACAGGATACGGCTAGATTAGTGCTTAAAAATGGCTATACGCAACAACGAACCGTAGATCATTTAGGCGTTTAATTAAGCGCCATTAGTCTTTGAGTCAAACCGGAAAAACCAGAAAGTCTACCCAAAACAATTTAAAGTAAAAATGGATAACAGCTAAAAAACTGGGCAAAGTCCCAAAGAAGCCAACAACTCTGTGCTCCATGATTACTGATTGTTGCTGCTTGGCCAATACCTATCAAGCACTTTCAAGGCGAAAACCAAATACAAAACTGCGAAAATAATTAACGCAACCCGCAGAAAAAATGACTGAAGCAAAAAGGAGTAATAGTAACAAAGTGAGTGCTATAAAAAATGGATATTCAGGTACTGCAACAAGCAACCAGTAGAAACAATAAGCGGCAATACCACCAATTGTATATGGGTGCCCCTTTTCATCACAAAGCATACCTGAAAGATTGAGGGGGGCAAGTCTTATATTTTGTAACACACCAAAGACCTGAGCAATTTTTTCTTACTGAATCAGGTACTAATGCGCGGAAACCTCGGGAGGTGGGCTATTTACTTATATTGCATATTTGTTAAATGATTTTCGAAAAATCAGTGTAACATTTAATTTATTTCTGACCTCAATTATTCTAGTTGTTCCTGGTTCCAATGCATGGCTAAGAGTCATAAGGAATCAAACAAAATAAAAGCCGAGACTGTAGTGTAGTCCGTATGGAGTTTGCGGAATACTGAAAAATAAGTATGCTACTCTTCCTGTATTACGCAAGTTCCATACAAACTACATTAGAACACAGACTTTCGGATATTATTAAATCCGCATTCACAAGTACAAGGCTACAGAACAAATAACTTATCAGCTCATTAGAGAGAGAAATATGCTCAGCAGTTACTTTATTACTTAATTTACTTTCAATGGCGTTTAGCTTTACTGAATTCTTAA
>NZ_BDMN01000559.1 GCF_002189065.1 Bathymodiolus platifrons methanotrophic gill symbiont | reverse complement strand
GAACATCGTTTTTTTCCTCATGTGACTCGTGCTTGTGAAGGTGTTGTATTTGACTCGGTTGAAACAGTTAAAACATTGATTTCTAGAACATCAACGTCAAAAGGACTAACAACAATTGTTCACATACTCGACAAAATATACGAGACAGGACGAAAATATGCCGCTGACTTCAAAGAAATAATGCCGATTGTATTTGATACACATTTACCAAAATGGAATTACCGTGCAATTCCTCAAGAATAATTAATATCGGGAAGTTGTTTCGTGCTTATTCCTAATCGTGAAGAAATAGCTGCGGGGATGGATACTAGATTGCAGCAGGAATTTTCGAAATTGGGTTTTGCCATTACCGATTTTCGTATTGAAGGAACCGACTTCGATGCAGATACTTTAAAGCGGGTCAATAGAATTGCGAATGTAACAGCTGAAGTCCAGGCGGCCAAGGCAGCAGGGCTAGACTATACGCGCATTCAACAGTTAGAGGCAATGCGTGAAGCAGCTAGAAATGAAGGCGGTGGCGCAGGTTTAGGTATGGGAATGGGAGCCGGCATGGGTATGGGGCAGATGATGTCGCAAGCGATGGGCGCTAATATTCCTACGCCTGGTGATGGTTCGAATATAGATTCTGGTGCTGATGCTATGCAAAAACTAGCGCAATTAAAAAAAATGTATCAGGCAGAATTAATTTCAGAAGATGAATACCAGGCGAAGAAAAAAGAAATTCTGGATAGCTTTTAATGGCTAGATGTAAAAGCTGTTCAGCACCATTATTGGCGAATACTAACCGTTGCCAATATTGCGGGGTCCGTAATGATGTAGACTTGCATGCAAAGCATAATTATTCTATTTACCAAAAAGTCTCGGATAGAATTTGTCCGCATTGCGATAAGCCCTTGCAAACGATTCAAATTCAATTAGACGAGGCTGTTCTTATCGAGCGGTGTGCAGTTTGTTTTGGATTGTTTTTTGATTTACACGAGCTGGAAACATTACTAGATCATTCAGTGAGTCATATAGCGGCAATTAATAGAGCGCATATAGATAATATTAATAGTGATCGTTATCAGACAACTGAAGTTTCCCAATAATTATTTATGGTAAAATTGAAACTATGCTACAACTATATGAAAAAAATAGTCTTTTCATTCGTTTCAAATGCTATTGCCTAAGGGGGATTAAGTAGGGGTTTGCTATAAACATGGCAAAACCACCTAAAATAAACCTCGATACACCAGCATTGTGTATTTCAGCTACTCAATAATTGGGAAACTTCAGCAGTGGAATAGATCAAGACTTTTTAGATATTCTTCAACAGCATACAGCAGGCAATCCAATGAATTCATCTATTAGGTGGACTTATCTAAAGCCGCGTGAAATCGTCAGTGAATT
>NZ_BDMN01000558.1 GCF_002189065.1 Bathymodiolus platifrons methanotrophic gill symbiont | reverse complement strand
ACCAGCATTGTGTATTTCAGCTACTCAATAATTGGGAAACTTCAGTTTGACTATACACTTTAGCTAAATGATATTGTATATCTTTTGCCAAAGGTGCTTTTATTGCTGCTGCCTCTAAAATTTTAACTGCTCTTTCGGCTTCTCCCTGCTGAAACAAAATATATCCATAGGTATCTGCTACTGTTGCGACTGTCGGCGCTAAGTCATAAGCTTTTTTTGCAGTTGCTAATGCCGCAGGATTTTTTTCTATTGAATATAACCATGCTAAATTATTAAGCGCTAAAATATTTTCAGGGTTTATCGCTAGTATTTTCTGGTAGTGATTAATTGCAGATTTGTTGTTGTTTTCTGATTGATATAATAAAGCAATTCTATAATGTAAGGCAATATTTTGTGGCTGCTTATCAATCTCTTGATTTAATAAATCTATTGCTACAGAAACCTGCCCTTCCTGTTGCATTAATTTTACAATTCTAAATAATAACTTCTGATTATTATGTAATTGATAGGATTCCTGATAGCTTTTAATAGCTTTTGTTTTTTCATTTTGAGCCAGAAATAAATTCCCCTCTAAATTTTTCACTAGTTCTGGCTTTGAGTATAAGCTATCGATTATATTAATCTCTGCTTTAGCCTGGGCATAGTCCTGTTGACTGATTAAATAATTTGCCTTGATAACATGTGAATTTGGCAATTCAGGCGTTAGTTTACTGACCTCATCTAAAAGTTTTATAACTTCTGCTTTATTCTCTTTATCTTGAGCTAATAACTCAGCTAGCATCAAACGAGGTAATACAGTGTTCTTATTATCAGGAATAAGTTTTCTGAGTGTTTTTTCAGCTTCCTGTTTGTTTCCATTGAGTAATTGGGATTTAACTAATACTATTTGCAGGGAAATATTATCGGGGTAAGTTTTAGTAACGTTCTCTATAAAGTCTAATAATTTTTCAGGCTGCTTAACAGCTAAATACCATTGAACTATTCTTTCAATTGTAACGAGTTCAGCCTTATTATTTCCTTTTGATTTTTTATAAGCTAGTAGCAAATAATTTTCAGCTGCCTGCAAGTTATTATTTTTATATTCTATAGTAGCCAAAGAAAAATAAGCGACAAGTGCTTTATCATCTAATTTTAGTATTTCTTTAAACTGTTTGCTTGCACTATCCAGATTGCTATTTGCTACATCAGTGTTTCCATTGAAAGCAACAATAGCTAAGAAACTTAGAGAGTATGCCTTATTTTAGAGGCGGTATGCGATTATCTTGTCCTACTCCCAGATTTTTAATCAATCCTAAAAATTCTTCGCAGGATAAGCACATGGAAAAACAACAAAAAACCTAAAATAAAGCTTGCAATTACGAAAAACATTTTTTTTATAATTTTCCGTTTTATAAAC
>NZ_BDMN01000557.1 GCF_002189065.1 Bathymodiolus platifrons methanotrophic gill symbiont | reverse complement strand
GCTGAGTGATAGAAACTATCACCCTCCTCAGTTATAAGTTTATTTTCAGAAACTCTAACCGTCATATCTTCATTGATAGTGATAATCCCTATATCAAAGGCTTTATCATGTAGCATGGATAAGGCTAAACCATTGCTAGGATTGAGCCTGTTAGCCGCATCTTCTCGCCAGGGAATAATATGACTAGCGACCAATAAGCTGGGAATAGATAAGCCAGTAATACAGCAGCGATAATTATAAGCACTTAAAACAGCTTTACGGAAAAAGCCTTGTCCAATACGCGCTTGGCTTTGTATGGTTTTATTGTTGCCAGTGTAATCAATTTGCTCATCTTCTGATTGTGTTATTGCCGGGTTAGATTTAAGCTGATTTTCATTATCAATGGAACTAATTGCTTGGGATGATTCAATTGCAAAATTTTCCCAGTTTTGTTGCATTTCTTGCCACATGGCTTTGTCTGCGGAAGAAGCGCCTTTTAACCCTTTACGACCTGTAGAGGTTATTGCTGGGTCAAGACTGGCAATATTAGTTAGTTTCATTGCCAGCGCAGAGGGTGTTCGATTAATTAGATCTGCGTATTTGATGATTTCGGGATTGCGTGAATGTAATTTACCAAAAGGTGTTTGGCAGTAAAGTGAAAATGCGACTAATAACTGTTGTCGCGTCCAAGCAAGCCTTTCTGCCATTTATTATTTCCTATTGCTTATACTTCTCGCGGCCACGGTTGCGGATTTTATAGCAAGTGGTTTTGTCGAGAGCAAGGCACTAAAACTGGTAAATAGCAGGCTACACAACTGTTTCAGCAACACAGCTATCGATAAAAATCAGCGGTTAGAAAACCACAACTTTGACTATGTGAAGTATATATTGATTGAATTGCTATGTAAGGGTGATGACATTATTCCACACTCAAAAATAGCTTCTGGGGTTTTCAAGTTCAGTGTAGAGATTATATTACATTGATTTATTCTACAATTGAAATAATTATGAATTATTCTTTAGCCATTGTCGGGCAAGCGCTATATCACTTTTAGCATCTTCGGTATTATTTCCTGTTAAAGGTATATTGAGACTAGATAGTAAAGTGATCAAATCGGATAGATTATGATTTACCATACGTGCAGCCGTGCCAATAGAAATAGCCTCACTTTTAAATAATGAAATTGCTAGTGAATTTTTCACTGACTCTAAGTTTGGCATAGGTATTTACTCTAACAGTCTTCTGGCATTGATTAGCAACTTTTGGTTTTCGGTGTTTTTCAAGATATCTGGGTCGGGATGAATAACCAGATACTGTTTCAATTAAAGCCAAAGCACCTTATCGTAATGTGCACGAATGATTTCATCTTTACTAACTAGTGCTTGCACGAAATAAATAATACCCTTTTAAAACAACACATTATGG
>NZ_BDMN01000556.1 GCF_002189065.1 Bathymodiolus platifrons methanotrophic gill symbiont | reverse complement strand
AGAATAATTAATATCGGGAAGTTGTTTCGTGCTTATTCACTTAGCTATAAAAGTTCCGTTTCCAGTATTTTTAGCGTCTGTTGAATTTAACTAAAAATTATATAAGTGGTGTGAAAAATGAAAAATAGATTTAAACCTGCGGTATTGTCTTCCATAATAGTTTCAGCATTAGCTTTGGTGTGTACTCAAAGTGCTAATGCAGATTTTGATTTTAATGAGTATCTGGGTAATCAGGTTTTCGATTGCTCCAATGATACAAATCTTGCGGAGGGGGCTTGCCATTACAGTGTAGGAGATACTGGCCCCGCCGGTGGAAAAGTTTTCTTTGTTTCCAAGAATGGTTCTCATGGTTTAGAAGTGTCACCAATAGATGCTGTTGTTGGTGGTGAATCGGAATTTGAGTGGGGGTGCTATAAAATTGATCCCATTGGCAGTGAAGAAATGGGTCTTGGAGGTGGGAGTATGAATACTCGCATGATTATAGATGAGTGTGTTTCTGAATTGAATGGCCCCACCGCAGCTGACGTAGCAGATAATTTTGAGTATGGTGGATTTGATGACTGGTATCTACCATCTCATGATGAGTTACACTCCTTACGTGTGAACCTTAAAGATAAGGGCTTGCTTGAAATGGAGTATGATGCTTATTGGAGCTCATCAGAAACTAAGGTGGATAGAAAGTACCGTCTTAATGACCCTCATAATGATAGATTTTCGTATGTTGAGTTTGTCGGTGGAGCATATATGGTGAATGATCTTCATGGTGGCTCAAAGGATATAAAACATTTTGTTAGACCTGTTCGTTCTTTCTAGGGTGGTTTTTAAAAACGCCTTCGCTGTTAATCCTGGATGGATTAATAGTCCGTGGTAGGCAAATTTCCCTTCGCTAAAGCTCCGTTTCCAGGATTTTCTGAGCTTGCTTTGTGCTCAAGTCTGTGGCGGACGCAGGGCGGCTGGAGCATCTCCTATTCGCTGCGTAGGTGAACGAATTATACGGCGACAGGAGTCTCGGAATTTCGTGAATAGGCGCGCCACCGCGCGCCTCATGATAGATTTTGGGACTCCATGTCACAACAATCGATTCGCCACGCGGCGAATCATTTGTGCCCTGGTCCGCCTCAACTACGCAACAAAACCCTGCTCCGTTAAGGCTCCCACACATGGCTTGACGGCTATTCGTAATGCAATTCTTTGCCTCCCTCGCGCGCTGCTAGCGCACTTCGGATTGGCGAATTTCCCTGTCGCCTACCACGGACTAAAAATCATCACTTCGCTTTGGCTCCCCGTTTCCCTGATTTTCAGCGGTAGCATGGCGCGCCTAAACATCTAATATTCGTCCGTCTAGAGTCTACTAACCTATCCAGGTTCTGTCGCATAAATCCCCCTTCCCGACGTTATCTGCTATCATAA
>NZ_BDMN01000555.1 GCF_002189065.1 Bathymodiolus platifrons methanotrophic gill symbiont | reverse complement strand
CTACTTAATTCCCCTTAGGCAATAGCATTTGAAACGAATGAAAAGACTATTTTTTTCATATAGTTGTAGCATAGTTTCAATTTTACCATAAATAATTATTGGGAAACTTCAGTATATAATTACCTTTAAATTATTTCTTTTTTCCCTCTGGAGTCTCAATGGATATTGCTGAATTACTCGCGTTTTCTGTTAAAAATGGTGCCTCGGATTTACATTTATCTGCTGGCCTCCCTCCGATGATTCGAGTTGACGGCGATATTCGACGGGTTAATATAGATGCTTTCGATCATAAGCAAGTACATGCGCTTATTTATGACATTATGAATGATAAGCAACGACGTGATTATGAAGAGTTTTTTGAAACAGATTTCTCTTTTGCCTTACCTGGTTTAGCTAGATTTCGTGTTAACGCCTTTAATCAGGAACGCGGGGCAGCCGCTGTATTTAGAACCATTCCCTCAGAAATATCATCTCTGGAAGATCTGGATGCGCCTAAATTCTTTACTGAATTAACTGATAAATCGCGTGGTCTGGTACTGGTTACAGGCCCGACCGGTTCGGGTAAATCAACTACCCTGGCGGCAATGATTAATCATATTAATCTAAATCGTTATGAGCATATTCTAACCATTGAAGATCCAATAGAATTTCTGCATACTAGTCAAAAATGTCTAATCAACCAACGAGAAGTGCATAGGGATACACAAAGTTTTAATAATGCATTAAGATCAGCTCTAAGGGAAGACCCTGATATTATATTGGTCGGGGAGATGCGTGATATTGAAACCATCCGTCTAGCGTTAACTGCTGCTGAAACGGGCCACCTGGTTTTTGCCACCTTGCATACCACTTCTGCCGCAAAAACAATTGACCGTATTATTGACGTATTTCCGGCGGCAGAAAAGGAAATGATCCGTTCAATGTTATCTGAGTCTCTACAGGCTGTTATCTCACAAACCCTATTGAAAAGAATTGGCGGTGGACGTATCGCTGCCCATGAGATTATGGTGGGTACCCCCGCCATTCGAAATTTGATTCGCGAAGCAAAAGTCGCACAAATGTATTCAGCCATTCAGACAGGTCGCCGTGAAGGCATGCAGACCCTTGATCAAAACCTTAAAGAGTTAGTAGATTCAGGAAAAATCACATCCAAAGCGGCTATGGCTAAAGCAGTCAGCAGAGACATGTTCCGTTAAAATTCAGCAGGAGAATAATATGGATTTTGAGAAGTTATTAGAATTGATGTGCACAAAAAAAGCATCTGATTTATTTATTACCGCAGAACGCCCCCCTGCTTTAAAAGTTGATGGAAAAATCATAGATGTTTCCAAAACTTCACTATCAGAAGAGCAATCCTTAAAGCTAGTTAAAAGCATCATGACTCAACGCCAGCGTGATGACTTTGATAATA
>NZ_BDMN01000554.1 GCF_002189065.1 Bathymodiolus platifrons methanotrophic gill symbiont | reverse complement strand
AATGACGTGTTTTTTAACATACTAATGTTTAAAGCTTAATTTCACTTTGGCTGAGAGTTGTACGTAATCAGCATCTTAAGCCAGGTTTCTGGCTGCCCACCTTCAAGTAACAAAATACTATATATTCAAAGACTTGTATTTTGTTACTTAGAAGCATTATTTATATTGTTAAATCTGATTATATTCTGATTATTCGAGTATCGCATGACCGAATGGATGTTCAACAACATATGGAGAAATAGTTTAGCAATGACTATTGGAAAAATTAAACCTGCAACAACTTTGAAGTTTTTATAACTTGTCGTTCGATAGTTCGATCCGCTTAACTCGTGGTTATTCTCTATAAAGGTGACTTATTGACTGTCAGGTTTGGGGTGGATAACTGCCTTTCAGTGTATGATTTGACCGCAGTTAACAATAAACATATTAGGTTGAGTTTGAGGTTATACAATTAACCGATTATTCAGCCTGTGCTTCTAAATCTTCATAACAGGAACTTGTAAAGCGTGGACTGCAAATCGCCAGAAATACTAAATCCTGATCGCCTGTGTTGCTGATACGTTGACGACAAAGAACCGGAATTAGCACTACATCACCAGGGTTAACTTTTGTCGCTGCAAGTTCGCCTACTTCAACTACCCCCGTGCCGGAAATAATAACATAGGGCTCAATAGTATCCGCAGGTCGGTGCCAGCGAGTGGTCACGCCCGGCGTAACCCTGGCTTGAGCAATCGAAACATCAGTATCCTGAGTGGAATTGGATAGTTCAATAATATGACAACCTTCGTCGATAAAAAACTCATCTTGAGGGGTGTAGGGAAGAATTGTTGCTTGCATAAAGGGGAGCCTGTTTGTATAAATGCTGGGAATGTCGCTGATTTATCCGTAGGCCGGAATAGCGCAGCGTTTTCCGGCACACGCACGAAACAAAAAAGTACTCCCAATCTTCGTGGTGAAAGCGATATATTTTTAGAATCGGTGTGTTATTACTTTTCTCTGCATCCATTGGTGGAAAACGCTGCGCTATTCCACGTTACGTTAGCGGTTCAATTTTTTTTGATGGTGGTGGAGTATATCGATTATCCAGAGTTCTATCAATTTTAACGGTAAGGTTTTCCACCGTTTTAATGGTTAGTTTTTTATTTGGTCCTTTCGCTTCGGAAACATAATTGCCTACCAGCTTGGCATCACTAACGCGGATTAAATGACCGATTAAATAGGCAAATAAAAAGGGCTCTATGTGAATCCTAGTGGGTAGTGCGATAATAATACCATGAATAGTGAATCTTTATTTAGTATGGCTTTAGGCTTACAATCGCCTTGGAAAGTGGAAGAAATTATCTTTTCAAACGACAATATTTTAGAACAGAATGAACTTCATTTGCAGATAGGTTTTGAACCAGGCGCCCGTTTTGCTGATG
>NZ_BDMN01000553.1 GCF_002189065.1 Bathymodiolus platifrons methanotrophic gill symbiont | reverse complement strand
CCTAAGGCGAGTGAAAATATTTCGGTGCTATTCATCTTTATAATTTTAGGGCTAAGGGAAATCTACAATTATAGTATTTACACTCAATATGGCATAGACCCTTAATTCCTTTGTGGTGAAAGTTTTAATATGTTATCAGGGCTGTCCTTTTAATTTTTTAAATCCGGTATAACGTGGTGAAACTATACAGCTATGCACTTATTATACGAATTCAGACTGATGTGAAATTGAGAATTATGATAGCAGATAACGTCGGGAAGTGGGATTTATGCGACAGAACCTAAAAGGCACCCTGTTCATCAAAGTCTTGATAGGCATGCTCGGAGAGCCGTTCAAAAGCATTGAAAGATCCAATAAGTGAAAAAGGCAAAGCAGGAAAAAATAGTATCCAATGCGTAACTGCCACATCCTCAGAAACTTTTGTTGTATATTTTTTTCCCGTACTTACTTCTTCAAGTTCATATATCAAATCATAGCTTATATCTACACTATTCGGAATAACAAACAAAGTAAGCCCACTTAGGATCTGCATAACAATACTGGAATTACCTTCCTGGTGCCCTTTAAGGGTTAAGTTGTATTCTGCATTTCCAGTAAATTTCTCTTTTGGAACGTAGGTAAAATCACTAATGTAGTTATTTTTTTTCCAATTATCGAGAATGCTATCATTAATAATTCTGCCTGCCTTGTTGTTTGTAATTAACTTTCCCCCATCAATATGCATTGTGAAGTCACCAACACTCTCCTCTATAGATGGTGATCTTTTTGGAATAATAGGATTTAAATCAGAAAGTCTATCCCCTGAAAATGTCATACACCCATTGAGTAATGTCAGTAAAGTAACAGTGCTACAAATTTTATAACGCTTTTGCATAATTTGTTTAGTGCGTATTTTAAAAGTGGCAACAATACCACATTTAGCACCATGTCCCCAAGTCATAGAAACAGGAGAGATCACAAAATTTCCCTTTTCTCAAATTTTCATTACACCGACACAAGAAGAGTATCTACAGCATCAGTGTTCCCCTATCTGATTCACCCTCGGAACTAATTTAGCAACAAGCGCATTGATAAAGCTACTCAGCGACTTTCCTGTCATTATTGCGTTTTGAACAGCCCGAATAGTATATGAGCTTATACGTGCGATTCTTTCATTAAAAAATAATGGATTCACAAATCCTCCCCTTTTTTTAGCTGCTTGCTGTCTTTTCTCAAGATCTTCGGTGTACTTTTTATCAGAAGGGTGAATCAACTCTGGATCTTGTATTTTAGAAAGCTCTTCGACCGTGCGTAATAAGTTGTAGCTCATTGCTGTCAGCCGCATCTGGTTCTTGAGTGAGTTATTATCAGAAGACCATGCTTTTGTTTCTTTCAAATTACTTTTACTGTTATTGAATGCTTTCTCAATCGTCCAGCGCTTGAA
>NZ_BDMN01000552.1 GCF_002189065.1 Bathymodiolus platifrons methanotrophic gill symbiont | reverse complement strand
GATAAAGGTTATTCCAGAAAAATTAGATAGCTATGTTTTTATTAATTCCCAAGGGGTGCTTTTGGAATAACCGTCATCAGGTATTCTCAAAGTCAAACAGATTGGAGAGCCAAATAATTTAAAACTCTTTGTGGGAAAGAAAGCAGAGGGGCCTAAACATGATGGGCAAAATTTGTTATGGTCGCTTATGCCTAAGGGAGGAGAACCTTAGTTTTAATAATACCTGGTCTTACATTATTTAGGAAGTGTAAATTTCAATAATATATGTATTTAAAAAAAAAATTATCAGTGCGGAAGCAGTGACTACTGGGTGAATAAGGGTAATAACAAAATTACCGAACACAGAGCAATCTTCCAAAGGGAAATTCAAAACTCATAAATCAATAAACAGACAAAATCAGTCAACAACCGGGAAACTGGAAAACCGCAATGGTCCTGACTTGGTACAGGCATTTCTAAAGAAATGGTGGATTGAATCAGATTTTACGGCGCCAACCTCTCGCTTCCATTACGGTTCAAAGGTTCCCGTTGTCACTAAAACAGCATTTACAACAATACTGAAAAAAATAGGTAAAATAGTAGTCAAACAGTACTAAATTCAGTATCTAATATATCTCGTGAAACATCACCATCAACTATGAGTCCTTTGAAGTATTTTAATTACGAATGTAAATGTCAAAAGCATTTTTATGTCACACATTCACAAATAGTTTTGACATTGTAACCCACGTATACCAAATCCTTATCTTTATACATTTGTATCTTTTACTATTGTATCTGCAGAAACAGAATATATTTCGACAAGATCTTGAAATCGGAATATAAACTTTTTAAGAGATCGAATAAGGCGAATCTTTTTATAGCCCTGGTCCAGTAGCCTGTTTTTCAGACAAAGATGACGCTTCAAGAAATCAGAATAATTGCTACTGGCTCTTGCATAACGAATCAATTGCGAGATGTAAACACCATATGCAGGAGAAGCTGGTATATTGCTGCACATATTAGGAAAATTTATGATTTTAAAATTGAAGTCGTCTCGTTTATCATAAATTTTGACCACTGTCGTCAAATTCGAGGTATAAGTCAAAAATGATGCTGATGAAGCTGAATCTGTGGTCTCTTTAATTTCCAGCTCTGGAGGATATATCAATGGAAGAAATTCTGCAAATCTAGAATTATTGATAGATAAAACGTCATCAATATACCTGTATGTGAAATTAAAGGCTCTAGCTTCATGAATCTTCTTATCTTTTACAAGTTTTTGAAGAAACTCCGACTCGTATGAGTATAAAGAAAATCGGCTAGAAGAGGGGCACAATTCGTACCCATTGATATGCCGACGACCTGCTGAAACAGTGTCCCTCCAAAGGAGACCAATATGTTATCGAGGAGGGACTCCAGCATGCTGATCACTTGTTCCTCGGAGTTGCATGTTTTAC
>NZ_BDMN01000551.1 GCF_002189065.1 Bathymodiolus platifrons methanotrophic gill symbiont | reverse complement strand
TGATAAGAAAGTATGTAAAATTCCAAGAAAATAAATAACCACTAAAATATTGGGAACAACTTGAATCTTATTTCAGCAAGGCCCCGGCAGGGGTTTTGCTGAGAACGGCCTTCTAGGTCGAATTTAAACCACGTTTTATAAGCGTGGTAGTTAATTATCATTAATTTTAATGATGGGCTGAGAAGGTTTTTCTCCTGCATGATGTTTTATCCATTGGTCGCATAAAAACAGGTTACAGTCGATTTTTACACAAACATTTGTTTTTTTGCGACAGAACCCTTGGAGCTATTGGAAGAATGTAGTTAAGTCGGCTACTTTATACGCGCTCCTGGATAAGCAACGAACGACCCAGTGTCATGTTTGACTTTTCTACTGCTTGGTTGATTCAACATAAAGTGTTGCTGCCTGGTGTTTCAACACTATCACGCTTGATTTCAGAGATTCGTAAGCGAGCTAATAGCCGCCTTTTTATCCGACTAGCGGCTTTACCAAATGAGGAGAAAAAAACCAAACTAAAGGAACTTTTAACCATCCCAGAAGGAATGAGTACTTCAAAATTTGATTTTTTACGTCGATGTCCAGTCACCATTAGTGGGACTTCTTTTAATAATGCAGTTTCCCGTTATATTGAATTCAAAGACTTTGGTATTCAATCCTTAAATTTCAAGAATATTCCTATCATTCGATTAAATAATATTGCACGTAACGCGGGTATTGCATCAGTGTATTCTATTTCACGAATGCCAGAAGTGTTCTGATCTAATGAAACCGGACACTTAAATAAGAGATAATAACTAATACTTATAGAGGTGTCAGAAATGGAACAAAAACGCAGTTATAGAACTTATCCGAAAGAATTTAAAGAAGAAGCTGTTAGTCTGATTAATAATCAAGGCTATTCGGTACCCGAAGCGGCAAAGTCATTGGGTATTCGTACTAATCTTCTGTATCGATGGAAACAGCAAATTGAAGGTCAGCAACAGGGAAAATCATTAGCTGAAGATGAGCGCGAAGAGCTGAAGCGCTTACGTAAAGAAAACAAGTTATTGCGTATGGAGAAAGATATATTAAAAAAGGCCAGTGCCTTCTTTGCGAAAGAAATGAAGTGAAATATCACTTTCTTCAACAGCAATCAGAAGGCAAGTTCGTGAACCAGTTGTGTCGTATCATGCAAGTGAGTCCCTCTGCTTATTATGCTTGGCTTAAACGCCCTGCAAAGCTTATTACAGGAGAAGAACTGCACTTGCATCGTAGAGCTAAAGCCTTATTTATTGAAAGCCGTGAGAGCTTAGGGAGTCGACAATTAATGAATGCACTACGTACTGAAGGCTTTCAAATAGGGCGATACAAAACCCGGTCGTTGATGAGACGCTTAAAACTTACAGTTAAACAGCGTGTCCCCTATAAAGTGGATCCTATTGTCATCAGGCAATGTAAATATTTAAATAATATTA
>NZ_BDMN01000550.1 GCF_002189065.1 Bathymodiolus platifrons methanotrophic gill symbiont | reverse complement strand
ACCCGACACTTAATACTAACTCACTTTTTCTATATTTTTTGTAAAAAAATAATTTTGAAATAATTAACTTATCTTTCTCACTTAACGTTAAATTTTTATGCTTTTCAATATGATTAATGAAATCAACTGGCTTAATTGAAGGAAAAAAATTAGAAAAATCCATTTTTAAAAAATAACTATTTAACTTATGCGCCTCAGCATTATCTTTTATATTTATTTTTTTTATATAAGCTTTTGCTGAATGATGTATAGGTAAATTTTGAAATAGGTCAATACCAAATACCGCAGTATTTTGTACAAACTTTAATTCTTTAGATGGCTGAGCTATATCTCTAAAACCTTTTCCATTTCGCTTTTCTATTTTATATTTTTTGTACCGATGTGGAGCTGATGAAATAAACTTCCATAGGTCAGGTTCATTTAGTAATATTTTTTTAGACAAGCCCTCTAAAATTGACATAATTACCTCGTACCCAATTCGAACTCAAGAACCTTCATTCTTATTTTCTCTTTCTTTGAGCTTTTATAATATTGGGCAGCGGCAATAATTGCTGAATTTCTATCAAACTTATCATCATTTTTTTTATTGGAAAACACTATTCTATGATTATTATCAATAACTAGATAATATTCTCTATTCCCCATTCTTCTTTTTTCAATTAATTCTAATTTTTCTAACAAAAAAAGTAACCTTGATACTTCCTCTGGGGCTACATCTACATTTAAACTTTTCAAATAAAGTTTTATTTCCTTATTTATAAGTGCCTTGTAAGTTAAAATTAAATCATAAATTAAAAAAGCTATATGACCTTTATTTGTTAGATTAAATTTTTCAGTTTTATTAACTTCATCTAATATATTACTCAGTGAATCGGTAATGTCATCAAGGTGTTCTTTTAAGCTATTTTCTAGATCATTATATTTATAGGGGTATGAAAGTATGTTTTCATCTTTTAATTGGCGAAGTGGTCCAAGTTTTATATAAGAATCTTGATTATGATGGTCATCACAAATTATTATTACGATTTTTTCTTTTATTTTTTCATTCACTGAAAATGACCCAAGTTCTGCTAACGCCCCAGGGCTTTCAAGAGAAATAACAACAAGTGATGCTGTTTCAGCAAGGTCAGATTCGAACGTTAATAAATCAGGATAAATTGAGTCATGCAACCAATCTTTGAATTCTTCAACCAAAACTAACGAACTAAAAAGCTGAGAATGTTTAACTGATAGGTGATCATAGAGCAATGCTCGAACAGTTTTATTTTCCTGATCGCTCATATCCCCACCAAATAATAATATTTTTGGTGGGCGTAGGTTTACATGGCTATTTTCGATAGATATTAAAGAAAGAAGAGATTCCCTAGGGTCATTAATTTCCATTCAATATTGTAACCTATTAATATTTATTTTATAGAGTTCACTAATAGGCTGAAGTTTCCCAATAATTATTTATGGTAAAATTGAAACTATG
>NZ_BDMN01000549.1 GCF_002189065.1 Bathymodiolus platifrons methanotrophic gill symbiont | reverse complement strand
CATAGTTTCAATTTTACCATAAATAATTATTGGGAAACTTCAGCTTTATAATTATGCCTCAACAATTACATATCGCCTAAAGTTGCACCATCCACTGGATTTTTCAGCCACTCGGCAATATCATTTCCCAGAGTCTTGGTACAGCCCCCTAATAAGGCGCAAGTACCTTTATAGGCACCCATAAACCCTCCCATAGAGCCTCGATTCGCAGTAAATGTCATCGTCTTCTTCCTTTTTCTAAGCAAAGCCCCTTTCACTGTTACCCATTGGCCGCCACGCCCTGCCCAGGCATTCTTTTTATATTTAGGCAGGTCTGTTATCTCAATTTTCAGATAATCAGACTTTGTTGACCTTTTAGCATCTAAATCTATACCTGCATATTGATCTTGCGCATAACTTTGCACAAAACCAGGCAATTTAGTTAATAGCTGGCACTCTTTGCGCACCGCCTCTCTAACCTGTAAATCCTTGGCAAAAATGACTGGAGCAATTTTTAAAGTACCAATTCCTGAATATGCTACTGGCTTAGCCTCATTTTCAACACTCGGTGCACCACTAGGGTTATTATTTGCACATGAGACAATAAACAAAGATAACAAAATGGGTAATAACTTTACTAATTTCATTGTATTCTCCTAAAGATTAAATAATACCCAGAAGCACTCCCGCTGGATTAGCACACTAGACAGTTCAGATATAATAAATTGCACACTGAAACCTGGGGAGTAGACTTTAGTCTACTCCCCTTTTTAACCATTCTGTCAAAATTATGAAGCAGCTTTGCTTCTGCCATGTAATAAACCTTGCTGAAAGGAATTACCCTCCTGCCACAAATCGCCTGCTAATAAAGCGACAATTTCCTTTTTTATATCCAGTTGCCGATCCGACTCAAAAAACAGATTTTCGACTATATTGGAGCAATAGAATCGTTCAATCAAACAATGCATGGTATTAAAGCCTTGTTGATAAAACGTATCATTTTGCTTTTGTAGATCCTTGTCTCCTTCTGTCCCAGCGAGCAAACCTTGATGTAATTGATCAGCAATAAATTCGGCTGTTTTCACTGCGAAGAAAAAACCCGATGAAAAGACCGGATCGAGAAAACCGGCCGCATCACCACAACAGGCAAAGCGCTGCCCATAACGCTGCTTATTTCGATAGCTAAAATCGGCTTCGACCTGTACTTCCGAGAGTTCTTCTGCATCCATTAATAGAGCACTCATATAGGACGAAGCCTGAATATAAAGTTCAAAAAGCGCAGCCTGTTTTAAATTACCAGGTATCTGCTTCTGTACGACTAAGCCGACACTTAAGCGCTCAAAAGTTAAAGGAATACACCATACCCAGCCGATATCAGATAATAGTATCTTGATGTTGCCATGCGCAAATAATTCCTTAGAGACCTCAGTTTCAGCAAGCTTATAATGCTGGTATAAGGCAAATTTACCTAGATTCTTTATTTTATCAATACTGCTTA
>NZ_BDMN01000548.1 GCF_002189065.1 Bathymodiolus platifrons methanotrophic gill symbiont | reverse complement strand
GCAGCACGCGAGAGGAGCAAGAATTGCATTCCGAATAGCCGTCCAGCCAGTGAGGTAGTAATGACGAAGCGGCTTTTGTGCGTAGTCGTTGCGGACGCAGGGCGTTCAGGGCATCTCCCATCCGCTGCGTAGGTGAACGAATTATGGCGACAGGAGTCCCGGAATTTCGTGAGGTAGCATGGCGCGCCTGCAAATATGGCAAGGTTATTAATAGTCTGTCAGTAGGCGGGCGTAATGAAGCGCACCATTCAGGCTTTACAGATGATCGTAAGTATTTATGGGCGGGTGGACTGGATACTAATAAAATCTTTATCTTTGATGTACATACAGATCCAGCCAAACCAAAATTACATAAGGTGATTGTTGATTTTGTTAGTAAAAGTGGCGGGGTAGTGGGACCACATACGACTTATGCTTTACCCGGGCGCATGTTGATTACCGGGCTTTCTAATAATAAAGATCATGGCGGACGTACTGCGCTAGTGGAATACAGTAATAGCGGCGAACATATTACAACGCACTGGACTCCTACAGATAGCGATTTACGCGGTGCTATCAAGACTGGTAAATATGCCGATGGCTATGGTTATGATGTACGTGTATTACCCCGACGTAATGTGATGATCAGTTCATCATTTACCGGCTGGTCTAATTATATGATGGACTTTGGTAAAATGCTGGCTGACCCAGAAGCCATGAAACACTTTGGTAATACCGTCGTGCAATGGGATTTACATGCGCGTCAACCGAAAAAAGTATTTGATGTGCCGGGTGCGCCACTGAAAATCCGCTGCGCCTGGGATCCAAATCATAACTACTGCTTTACAACAACAGCGCTTACTTCAAAAATCTGGCTGATTTATGAAGATCAGAAAGAGGAATGGCAAGCGAAAGAAGTTGCTGATATTGGGAACCCTAGCAAAATTCCATTACCTGTAGATATCTCCATTCAAAGCGATGATAACATGCTTTGGGTCAATACTTTTATGGATGGCAAAACTCGAGGCTTTGATGTTTCAGATCCGTTTAACCCCAAGCAGGTTTTCGAGCAGAAAATTGGCTCACAGGTGAATATGGTGTCATCAAGCTGGGATGGTAAGCGCTTGTATTATACGTCTTCGTTATTAGCGAACTGGGATAAAAAAGGCCAGGATAATGAACAATATTTGAAATTGTATAGTTGGGATGGCAAAAAACTTACGGAGCAATTTGCTATTGATTTTATTAAAGAGAAACTAGGGCGTGCACATCAAATGCGTTTTGGCGCATATTCACTGTACACAGCAAAGCCGAGTGATAAATTATTGGCTAAGTTAAATCCTTAACTGAAGTTTCCCAATTATTGAGTAGCTGAAATACACAATGCTGGTGTATCGAGGTTTATTTTAGGTGGTTTTGCCATGTTTATAGCAAACCCCTACTTAATTCCCCTTAGGCAATAGCATTTGAAACGAATGAAAAGACTATTTTTTTCATATAGTTG
>NZ_BDMN01000547.1 GCF_002189065.1 Bathymodiolus platifrons methanotrophic gill symbiont | reverse complement strand
AGAATTATGATAGCAGATAACGTCGGGAAGGGGGATTTATGCGACAGAACCAAAAAAACCAGCAGTATTCTTTCCATTTTTAACCTAATTACCCACAAAACCACATTTGTGTGTTTGTGGGGGTTTACCGAATAATGCCTGCTTCTTTTTCGAATTCAATTGTTTTTTCTAGTATGAATTTTTCTATTTCTTTAGTCATTTTATGACTCGTAGCTGTGCAAGCTACTTTGAATCTCTTGTGTGTGCTCTCTGGCAAGTCGATACTGAGCCTTTTCAAAGGCTCTTTTTTATCACCCATAAATGTGGGTTTGTGGGGATGTGTTGTCTTATCTTTACCCACCCCACCTTTTTCAAAGGCTTCAATATCAGCCTGTGATACGTGATTTTGAGGCTTTGGTGCTTTCTGAAAGCTCTTTTTTGCCATAGTAAATAATTTCTTTCGTTAGGTTTTCAATTTCTTGAATGGCGTTTTTATCTTGTTCCCATTCAAAGATAGTTTGTCCCATGGTGATACTTTCTGCATAGGCAACACGATTCTGAATATCCGCATTGAATATTCTTATTCCTGTATCTTCAACCATATTTCTGACTTCTCTTCCAATCACTGTATTTCCGATTTTGCGAGAAACCACAAACCCACATTTTAGGGTTTCTTTATATTCCATCGCTTGCTGTACTTGTTGTATGGTTATATCGCTTGCCCATGTAGATAACCCAGACGGCTCGATAGGAATTACAACAATATCTGAGGCGATAACACAGGAGCGAGAAACACCTTCGGCGTGGGGGGGAGCATCTATAATTGTGTAATCATATTCAGAGGCAAGGAATAGAGCATCTTTTGCCATGTTTTCACGTGCCATACTGACGACCTGAAAGCCAGTGTCATCTCGTAAACTCGCCCATGTAGTGGCTGAACCTTGTTTGTCTGCATCAATTAATAAGACTTTATGTCCTGATTGAGAGAGCAGGGAAGCAGTGTTAATGGAAAGAGTTGTCTTTCCTACACCACCTTTTTGATTGATAAATGAGATAATCATTATACCTATTAACCCACATTTGTTGTAATGTGTAAACCCTTAAATGTGGGTTTTCTTTTTAAAGACCTTCAACTCTCTTTTTACAAAAGTTAATAAAAGCCCCATCAGGGGTTTTTAGCTCAGGGTATCCGCTTTTTTTCCAATGTTCTAGCCATTCATATTCAACAGCGTACACCTCAAAATGTCGCCCTACTGTTTTTCTGGCTGTCTCAAATGTTTCTGGCTTGAGATAAATGGATTTTTCGTCATGGGGCAGGGCAACGCTTCCTGTATAGCTAAATATGATATTTTCACCTTCCAAACCTATTTCATAATCTGGTAAATGACCAAATTTCATAATGTGGCTTAAAGTCTCTTTGAATTTCTTTAAAGAGCTCGTAGAACCAGATGTCTGGGCTGATAAACGCCAGGGTGGTGAGTTATATAAGCATCTGAGACAAAGTCACA
>NZ_BDMN01000546.1 GCF_002189065.1 Bathymodiolus platifrons methanotrophic gill symbiont | reverse complement strand
TGGCTCTTTTGAAAAATGAGTGGGTAAATTATAATCTGTAATTCCTATAAATCATTAAAATTTATTTTTGATAATGAAAGAATTGTTTCTGCAGGCACTCCACATTCATTCACCTGGCTGATTAAATCCATTGATTTTAATGCCGATGAGAAACGACTTGATATAGACTTTAAGCGTGTAAAAAAGGGTACTGACCCCTTTTTACTTTTTACTGGTGAAGCGATTTTAGCGGTAAAAGCATTACAAAAAGCCAGCGCAAATGGACAACGGGTATATCATATTACTCAGGCTAATCAATCGGCTGTAATAGGTAACATTCATCATGACTCAGATACAATAAATGAGATTAGGAATGCGCTGAATGCTGGTAAAGAGGTGATTACGCATACCGATGCTGTCAGTGTGCCTGGGTATATTATTACCGATCCTGTGACTGGGGATAGGGCTTATAAGATTGCGGGTGGGGGGAATGGTAGTTACTTTACTGGATTGTTTCTTGGGTTTACATTATCACTAATTATAGGTTCAGCTTTAACTTCAATAGTTCTTTCCGCAGGTATTGCTGGAGCAGGTTTAATTCCATTGCTAACCTCATTATTTGGTCATTTGACACTTTTATCACTATTACTTGTTGAAATGGAAGGGTTTGATAGGCAATGTTTTGTTAGCGGTCTTTTTGCAGGACTTGCCCCATTAGCTGTAGTGTTTTTTGCAGGATTTGGTTCATTTGAAGCTGGAGTGAGTTCCGTGCTAACCATAATGGGTTTTACTAACATTGCATTAGATTTAGAAGGAAGTCGTGAAGCTTGCGGAATTTAAGGTGCCATGAATAAGCAGATTAGTAATATTAAAATTAAAATTTTCATACTTTTTGTGTTTTTCGTTATGCAGTTATATCTTGCAAATGAAAATCATGGAAACGTGTTGGTTCATTTGTTTTGGTCTGCAATATTTTTTATGGGTTTTTTGATAATATTAGTGAAGTATTTAAGAAAATAATATCCTGCCCTCCAGCTTATCGAACAAAGGATAACGAATAATGGGGTGTGCGGCCGAACAAGGTCGATAATTCCAGCGTGATGAAAATCACCCCTGGCAAGGTTGGTCAACTACCAGATAGTAAACATAGAGCAAGCATAGGTAATTACAAGTGTTAAGTGCGACGGGCAATAACCGATAGGTAGTAAGCGAAATTAAGATGATTTGGTCTCGAAAAGATTTTACATAAACAAGGCGGCATAGTTCACCTTTTTGTAAGTCTCCATAACATGATGCGCATTGCAAGCTGTTTTGTGGGTGTAAAACATGGCATGTTGGATATCATTGCTATTTTTTTACTTATAAATGGTAAAGCATGTCCCATTAACTTAGAAAAACCTGACTGTTTAAATTTATAGGAGTAAGCATCAATGAGACTTAACGTAGAAGAAAAAAATAAAATCATACAATATGCAAAAGTTTTTTTTGGAAACGAAGCCAATCTTTAT
>NZ_BDMN01000545.1 GCF_002189065.1 Bathymodiolus platifrons methanotrophic gill symbiont | reverse complement strand
AGTTAATGAATGAAGGTGGTGATAATGACAAACTTGGAAGAGGTGCCGTGTGGCAATGTGAAATTGAACCGTGTATTCATCAAAACCATGTGTTTGCTATCCGGCCTTATTCAATTGAGCCAGAATGGCTAGATTTGCTGACTCGAGCAAGTTATGCAAAGTTTCACTTTTTTAGGGTTGCTAAGCAAAGCACAAACCTTGCTTCCATATCGTCAACGAATATTAAAGAAACGCCTCTAGTCATCCCTCCAGAGAATGAAAGGCAAGAAATCATGGATTATGTTCGCTGTAAGGTTAATGCCTTAGATAAAGCAGAAGAGAAATGCTCAGCTCAAATTATGCTACTTCAAGAACGCCGAACAGCCCTAATCTCAGCAGCTGTTACAGGAAAAATTGATGTTCGGCATCATGCCTTACACCCTGCGGGCAGTGCCAATACAGCAATGGATGAAAATAATGATTTGTAAGTATTGGCTCTGTCCAAATCGGCTATCCCTGCCGATTTGTGACGTAAGAAATTGGCAAGCCCCAAATAAAGAAAATAAAGGGGTAAAGGTATGAACCAATCTTTAAACGAAAACACCTTATTTGCTGAAGTAAACGACCTTATTCAATCCGCTAAACAGAAAGCCGCTGTTGCGGTTAATGCGGAACTGACTTTATTGTATTGGCAGGTGGGTAAACGTATTGCCGATGAGGTATTAAAAGGCGAGCGTGCTGAATATGGTCAACAAATTATTAAAACACTAGCCAAGCAATTAACCGAGTCTATTGGCAAAGGCTGGAGCTCTCAACAATTACGGCATTGTTTACGTTTTGCTGAAATTTTTCCTGATAAAGAAATTGTCTCTACAGTGTGGAGACAATTGAGTTGGTCACATTTAAAACAGCTGGTATACATTGATGAGGATCTAAAGCGTGAGTTTTATATCATGATGGCAATGCAAGAACGGTGGTCAGTTCGCACGCTTGCAGAGCGCATTGATTCCCAATTATTTGAACGTACCGCCATTTCAAAAAAGCCAGATCAAACCATTAGCCAATAATTGCAATTATTACGCGGTTCGGGACAAGTGAATCAAAACCTGATTTTAAAAGATCCTTATGTGCTGGATTTTTTAGGGCTAAATGATAGCTATTTAGAGAAAGATTTAGAAGATGCTATTTTACGCGAGTTAGAGCAGTTTTTATTGGAATTAGGCTCAGGCTTTACTTTTATTGCACGGCAAAAGCGCTTACAGATTGATGAGGATGATTTTTATATCGACTTGTTATTTTATAATCGTAAGCTGAAACGCTTAGTCGCCATTGATTTAAAAGTAGGGCGTTTTAAAGCGGAATATAAAGGACAAATGGAGTCGTATTTACGCTGGTTAGCCCAGCATGAACAAGAAGTAGATGAAAACCCACCCTTGGGAATTATCCTTTGTGCTGATAAAAAACAAGAGCAGATAGAGTTATTAGAAATGGATAAAAGTGGTATTCATGTCGCAGAGT
>NZ_BDMN01000544.1 GCF_002189065.1 Bathymodiolus platifrons methanotrophic gill symbiont | reverse complement strand
TTGTCTGAGGAAAATATTCCTGCTTATAAGCAGTTTATGGCTTTAGCAGGATAGTTATGCCTGAAGACCAGGAGGTCTGTGCTTTTGATAATTATTGCGACAGAACCCTTTAAAGCGTTTCAATTCCATCAATCGAAATAAATTCAACCAAGAAAGAAAATAATGGCAAACGGAAATAATAACTTTGAAGCATCTTTATTCAACACAGCGGATCGTTTAAGAAAAAATATTGATGCGGCAGAGTATAAAAATGTCGTGTTGGGTTTGATCTTTCTAAAATACATTTCTGACTCATTTCAAGAACTCTATGATCGATTAGACAATGATGAATATTCTGACCCAGAAGATAGGGATGAATATCTGGCAGAAAATATATTTTTTGTACCAAAAGATGCACGTTGGAAGAATCTACAAGCTAAAGCAAAATTGCCAGAAATCGGGGTAGCTATTGATGAAGCTATGAGCATCATAGAAAAGGAGAACAGCGAATTAAAAAATGTTCTGCCTAAAGTATATGCAAAGCCCAATCTGGACAAAACTTCTTTAGGACAATTAATTGATGTTATTTCCGATATTGAACTTCAAGCACAAAAAGAACATTCCAAAGACCTTCTTGGGCGAGTATATGAATTTTTCTTAGGTGAGTTTGCCAGTGCAGAAGGTAAAAAAGGTGGACAGTTTTATACACCAAAATCCATCGTTACGTTAATGGTAGAGATGATAGAGCCTTACAAGGGCAGGGTCTATGATCCAGCCTGTGGTAGTGGTGGCATTTTTGTCATGAGTGAAAAGTTTGTTGAAGAGCATCAAGGTAATATTCAAGACATTACAATTTACGGGCAAGAATCCAACCAAACCACATGGAAACTCTCAAAGATGAATCTTGCCATTCGTAATATTAACTCGCAGTTTGTGACATGGAATACAGAAGGTAGTTTTTTAAACGATTCCCACCCAGACCTTAAAGCTGATTATATCTTAGCTAATCCCCCCTTTAATCAATCAGAGTGGGGGCAAGAAATATTAATAGAAGATGGTAGATGGAAATATGGTGTACCGCCAAAAGGAAATGCTAATTTTGCTTGGATGCAGCACATGCTTTACCACCTTGCTCCTGATGGTGTCATGGCAACGGTACTTGCTAATGGTAGTTTAAGCTCTAACACATCAGGTGAGGGTGGTATTCGTACAAATATGGTCAAAGATGGTCTAGTTGATTGTATCGTGGCTCTACCTAAACAGCTTTTTTACAACACTGGAATTCCTGCCACCATTTGGATATTACGCAGAGGGAAAACGCTACAACAAGGAAAAACTTTATTTATAAATGCTTCAGAAATGGGTTTCATGAAAGATCGGGTGCACCGTGAATTTGCTCCTGAAGATATAGAGAAAATTGAGCAGACCTATCATAAATGGCGCAAGACTGAAGGTTATGAAGATATTAAAGGTTTCTGTAAATCAGCCACGCTTGAAGAGGTCGAAAAACATAGCTTTGT
>NZ_BDMN01000543.1 GCF_002189065.1 Bathymodiolus platifrons methanotrophic gill symbiont | reverse complement strand
GTTGCTGTCTTGGGTGGATTTGGCGATTAATCCCATAATGAAATCGTAATCGATCACAGCAGAAGCAAAGATCACCAATTCAAAATCTAATTGTTGCACTTCGATCTCAATACCTTCACCGTCTTTATCTTGCTTGCGCTTAAGGTCTTTGGCTATTTCTAAGTAAGCACTTTTAAAGCCGCGCAAGTCTTCGATAGATAAAGCAGTCTCTATGTGTTGCTGTTCCTCATCACTAAGCTCAGTGTATTGCTCAATTTGGGTATTGAGCTTTTGCACGGCTTTAAAGTGGTTAATAAACTCAGCTTTGGCAATATCACCTTTTAAATTAGCCACTTCTGAAGGGCTACAATCCAGCCCTTTTCCTTGCATAAAAGTATCTAGTGTTTCGATGGATTTTTGGTAATTTTTAACTGCTACAGGGGAAGAATCTACTAACCAGATTTCTTTAGCACGGTTTTTAGCCGCCCCTGAGAAAAGCTCGATAGCGGCGTTAACTTCAGTTTCTTGCCCACGAAAATCGAGAATATTACCCCAAGGCTTACTGTCATTAAGGACGCGATTTGTCCGCGAGAAGGCTTGAATTAAGCCGTGGTATTTTAAGTTTTTATCCACGTAAAGTGTATTAAGGAATTTAGAGTCAAACCCTGTCAGTAACATATCCACTACAATGACAATATCAATTTTTTTTTTGTGGGGGAAACCGGCATTGCTGTATTTTTGGTCTTTTATGCGTTGCTGTACATCTTGGTAGTAAAGATCAAATTCGTTAATTTTATGGTTAGTGCCATATTGCTGATTATAGTTGGCAATAATTTCTTTAAGAGCTTCTTTTTTCTTTTCTGGCTCTACTTGGTTGTCCGCTTTTTCTTGCGGCAAGTCTTCTTGTAGTTGTTTTATATCTTTGCTGTTTTTATCTACATTGCTATTATCTGAGTTGGTTTTATCTTTCGCTCCCCTTTGAGCAGGCGGTGAGAATACGCATGCAATATTCAGAGGCGTAAAGTTCTGATCTTCGACTTGCTGCTGTTCTTGTTGAATTTTGAATTCTTCAACATAGTCTATCGCATGGTTAATAGAAGCGGTTGCCAGTACTGCATTAAAGCGGCGGTGATTGGTTACTGCGTCGTGCTTTGCCAATATCTCTTTTACCACGGCATCAGTCGGTAGGCTCTCACTTTTTTGTTTTTTACTATTATGTCCTTCGCCAAAATAATCAATATGAAAGCTGAGTACATTTCTATCGTCAATGGCATTGGTAATGGTGTAGGCGTGCAACTCTTTTTCAAATATATCTTTGGTCGTTTTAAAGCTAGCTTTTTCTTTTTCAAATACATCATCGGTCGTTTTAAATGATCCGTCTGTACCATCCACTTGTGTGTAGCTTGAGTTAAGATCAAAAATGGGTGTGCCAGTAAAGCCAAAAAGCTGTGATTTTGGGAAGAATTTTTTAATGGATTTATGGTTTTCACCGAATTGCGAACGGTGGCATTCGTCAAAGATAAACAC
>NZ_BDMN01000542.1 GCF_002189065.1 Bathymodiolus platifrons methanotrophic gill symbiont | reverse complement strand
CCGCTCAATGTGAGTATGATCGTAGGTGATTTAGTTTTTGCGACAGAACCCATATCACAATGAAATTATAGTAATGAATACGTCAAATTCGGGGGCATTAGGGACGTCTCGCGCTGATGTTACCTATATTGTAAAACCAATTATTGATGTAGGTGCTGGCGGTATTTATAATTTTAATGTCATTGAACACTTTAATACCGACTATATCGATGGTCACGCCTTAGTTGTTGTTTATGAGCATCCCTCTTTACCTGAGGCAACTGTTGCTATTTTTGATGGTTTCGCAGATGTCAATGAAACCTTCTCTATAAACTTTACTAATCCTTTAAATCCTAATGAAATTATTTTTTTTGCTGAAATGACTTTAGGTATAAGTTTTAGTTGTTGTGACCAAAAATCGACTGTTATGGTTAACGATTAACGAATAATGCAGGTGGTGGCGATGACGCTATTGGTGACAATAGCGTACACACACATGGTAATTTAGTCACTATCGGCAGTTTTGATGACCCACTCTCTCCGGGCACCCCTAGCTATGAAGAAGATCATGAGCGGTATAATATTGCTAGCTTTATTAGTGAGGGTGACACCAGCATTGATATAAATACAAACAGCGATGCAAATGATATTGATAACATTTTTTTAGCTACTTTTTATGTAGGGAGCGTTGTTCAGAAACAAATTGATAGGCTATTTACTTTGAACGAGGAAATTGATCGGATATTAGCTTTGTCAGGAAAGCATTCACCATTATTATCTAATCCTACGGAGTCTATGAATATAAAGGGTTATCATGCGCGTTACTATACAGAATCAAACTTCTATATGGGGGTTAAACATAGTAAGCTTTGGATGCTTGATGGGAATACTATGGTAACGTCTGACTACGGATTAATAATTCCTTGGCTACTCAGGGCAAGCACGTTCCAAGATAATCATAGTCATGTTACTGACCGAAGTACAAGCATTAATTTAGGCGTAGTACATGGCATTAACCTTAATTTAATCAATCCTATTTCATCAAACGGACACACCTATTATTATCTAGATTCTTCAGGAGATGGTAGCTCTTACGGATATGATCCTATTTCTCATGAGAACCTAGATGATTTACTGAATGAGGGCAGAGATACGGTTGCCACACAAGAAGGTTCTCATGATGGGAGTGATGATGAAAGGTCGGTTATTTTAGAAGGTTATACGCTAATATTACCTACTATTTTGGAACTTAGGGCACTAAGCACTGATATAGAAACTAACAATACAGAAGCATTGGGGTATTATGCATCGCAGTGGAACCCCTCTCATTACTGGTCTGCAACAGAGGGGACTTGGTCTAGCTCGAACTTTTGGGGAGACAATAAGCACCAATACCTGCATATGGATTACAATGATAAACATGAGTTTTCTGATGAAGTCAGAAACTGGGTGGTATTTGAGGTACTTAAGTCTCCTTAAATAACGGTTCTGTCGCAAAAGTTTATCGTGCGCATAAAAACCGGTCATAACCGGTCTTT
>NZ_BDMN01000541.1 GCF_002189065.1 Bathymodiolus platifrons methanotrophic gill symbiont | reverse complement strand
GTTTTGTTACGCATGGTCGCTTGATGAATTTCTAGGAAACTTCAGTTCAGAACTTCCCCAGACATGAATCATCACCCCTTGTGCATCATTCCAAACGGCACCTCTTAACTCGTGCTGCCTGGCTAAATGCCATATAAAAGGACGAAAACCTACGCCTTGTACCGTCCCGTATACCCGAATGGCTTTGCCAGACATTAGCAGATGCGTGGTAATTGCTCGCCTGCCAGCCAATCGACAATACGTTGCCCACCAAAGGCAGTATTCATTTGTACAAAATTATTTTCATCGTTAATGACCCGGCCAATTATCGCTGCCTCTTTACCTAAAGGATTCTGCTGCATAGCCTCTATTAATACCTCCGCATGCTCGGCCGGGCAAATACACACTAATTTCCCTTCATTAGCCACATACAGTGGGTCTAACCCCAGGATTTCACAGGCCGCTTTTACCTCGGCTTTGATCGGTATTTTCTGTTCATCAATAACCATTCCCACGGCCGATTGAGTTGCCAACTCATTTAAACTGGTTGCCAATCTACCACGAGTAGGGTCACGTAAGCAATGAATTTCTTTGGTTACATTCAGCATATCTGCCACTAAACTATGTACAGCAGCGGAGTCAGAAGTTATCGTTGTGGCAAACTGTAAATTTTCCCGACTGGACATAATCGCCACACCATGATCCCCGATCGAACCGCTCAGAATAATGACATCTCCAGCACATGCCTGATCTCCTGAAATATTGACTCCAGATGGCACTACACCGATCCCACAGGTATTGATAAACACCCCATCGCCTTTGCCACGCTCGACAACTTTGGTATCTCCGGTAATAACCGGAGTTCCGGCCTGTTTAGCTGCTGCAGCCATACTGATTACTATTTTTTCCAGCTCTCGGAGTGGAAAACCTTCTTCGAGAATAAAGCCCGCTGATAAATAAAGAGGGGTAGCACCAGACATCGCCACATCATTGACTGTGCCATGTACAGCTAAAGAACCTATATCTCCACCGGGGAAAAATAGAGGAGTGATCACATGTGAATCGGTACTCATCACCATGCGTCCAGCTTCGATATTAAATAATGCCTGATCATTACCTTGCCTAAGCAATTCATTATCAAAGTGTTTAACAAACAATGTGTTAATCAGTTGCGCCATTGCTCGACCACCGCTGCCATGACTTAGGTCTATATGACCATTTTTTATATCCAGAGCAGCTCCAGGCTGTCGAAAATTACCGGTCTTCGTCATAGGTCTCAACTTTATTTTTAGAAAATATTTATGCTGTAGAGCGGACTTTAGAGACTGTGAAAGTACTCAACAAAAGCCCCTCCTTAGTTAAGGGGTTAGGGGAGGTTTGATATATTAAAAATAATCATACAATATCAATGACCTATGTTTTTATACGATCCCCCCTTCTCAAGGGGGGAGGCTAAAAGTAGATACTTTTACAGTGTCTTTAGTCCGCTGCTCTATATTAGTTGGACGAAGCCGCTATCGCGGAGAAAAACAGCTTCACCCCTAAATT
>NZ_BDMN01000540.1 GCF_002189065.1 Bathymodiolus platifrons methanotrophic gill symbiont | reverse complement strand
ATACACGAAAAAATATTGACAAAAAGAAAATTATTTCATATAATTCCACTTCTTATTTACAGGTATGACCCGTTAGCTCAGTTGGTAGAGCATCTCCCTTTTAAGGAGAGGGCCGTTGGTTCAAGCCCAACACGGGTCACCATTTAATTACATAAATCATCGTTGGCTCCTTCGTCTAGTGGTTAGGACGCCGGGTTTTCATCTCGGCAACAGGGGTTCAAGTCCCCTAGGAGTCACCACTAGTCTTTGTGGTCGATTAGCTCAGTTGGTAGAGCGCTACCCTTACAAGGTAGATGTCACAAGTTCGAGTCTTGTATCGACCACCATGATTTATTAATTATTTTTAAGTGCGGTTGTAGTTCAGCTGGTTAGAATGTCGCCCTGTCACGGCGAAGGTCGCGAGTTCGAGTCTCGTCAACCGCGCCACTTAAAATTTAGAAACAATATGAAAACAATAATAGTCCTTTTTAGCGGTAGCGGTACAAACCTACAAAACATTATCAATACTTATCAAAATAAATATCATATACAAACAATCACTAATAATAAAAATGCTAATGGTATAAAAATATGTGAAGAACATAATATAAAATGTGCCGTAATAGATGAAAAATCATTTGAAAATAGACTATCTTATAATAAAAAACTAGTTGAGTATTTAAAACCATTGGAAAAAAACTTGATAGTTTTAGCAGGATATATGAGAATAATACCTAAATTCTTACTAGATGAAATATCAACCCCCATCATAAATCTACACCCATCACTTTTGCCAAGACATAAAGGCTTGCAAGCTATAGAGAAATCATTTGAAGATGAATATGAGGATGCTGGAGTGACTGTACATTATGTGAATTCAGAATTAGATGCGGGTGAGATTATAGTGCAACTTTCTTTTAATAAAAAAGACTATACGGATTTTAGTAATTTTAAAAATAAAGTCAAAAGTTTGGATTATAATATTATGCCTATGGCTATTAATAAAGTTTTATTATAAAATACAGGAGTTGAAGCTAAATAAATTATAAAATTTATAAGGATACACAACAATGAATACAGATTTAACACAAGAAGAAAATGAGATTATAGAATATATAGAAAGTGGCAATGCTAAAAGTATAAAAAACATAAATAATGAAATATCAAAATACACGAATATGGCAAGTGATTTTGATGAGTTCTTAAGAGAAGATGGAATATTAGCTGATACAGAATCAATTGCCATAAAAAGAGTTACATCTTATCAGTTAGAGCAAAAGATGAATGCTCAGAAAATTACAAAAAATAAAAATGTCTAAAATGATGAATGCAAGCAGAGCGGTAGTAAATAGATTATTAAATACATTAGAAATAGCAACGCAAGCACATTAGGCAAAAAGTTAAACATATCTATAATTTGAACTTATTTTCTCTCTTGCAAGATTGGTTAAATTCAAAGTATGTAAATATAACGCTATCACCAGTAATTATAGTGAGCTTTTAGATACTATATTTGAGGGGTTTTGTTTAGGTAAATAAAAAAGCAATA
>NZ_BDMN01000539.1 GCF_002189065.1 Bathymodiolus platifrons methanotrophic gill symbiont | reverse complement strand
CGACCAGTAAATAATCAATCCTTCTGTCTTTATTATTGTATGTATCTCTAATTGGAGCTTCTTTGAATGCATATATGTACTTAGGATACAGAAACAATATTATTTGAAGTAACTCTTTTTGCCACTGATTTTCATTATATGAATTATTATCATCATCAAGCATCGACTTTAGCTTTCGTAAAAGGCCTTGGTATTTACATAATTCAATGTCAGAGTATTCATATTGAACATCACCTCCTTTTTTACTGATTTTCTTATTTAAATATGTATGATATTTTCCTTCATAGTCCTCTTTAGTATCTAAATATGACGATAACACAGCACTTATTCGAGCTAATGTATACTTTTTTCGTTCGTATGAATTAGGAAACTCATCTAATAATTCTTTAAAAACTGACGCTGGTATAGAATTTTCTTCTTCGCCACCAATATAGATAGAGCTATTTATAATTTCATTAATTTGTCTAAAAATAGATATATTAGAATAGGCAACAAACATTTTTTTCTCTAAATTTAACATCTTCATCTATATAAAGATCATAATCTAGATTTAAGAAACCTTTAGGGAAGCAATAATATCCTTGTTTTTTTTTCGCAACTTCAAACTCTACTGGATCATACTCATTATCTTTGTCAAAAGACGAAACCAATTCATTTTTAGTAACATGAAATGTACTGTAAAGTTTAGCTATTTCTTTTTCTTCAATCTTGGCATAAAGCCAAGCAGAACCGGATTCCGTGCCTGTATAAAGAAGAACAACCTTATTCTTAATTAATTTAAATTCAATCATAGCTCAATAACTGAAGTTTCTTAATATTTATTTATAATAGAATTTAAACAATGTCGCAACTATATGAAAAAAATAATCTTTTCATTCAATTCAGAAGCTTTCGCCTAAGAGGAATTAAATGGGGGTTTGCTATAAACATGGCAAAGCACCTAAAATAAACCCCGACGTGCCAGCATCGCGATCTTTAGCTACTCAATAATTAAGAAACTTCAGCTCAATAATACCTGCGTATTTTATCATCCGGGGGGGGGGATTCTTTATTGTCCTGTCGCATAAGCTTCACTTTCTCATTTTCCAAAATGACATCATTTTGTATGCGGTTTAATTTGTCACGTACACATACAAGTAAGTTTAGCCCCTGTAATGCCTGTAGGCCGCATTTTGCAAATTCTACGATATACCGTTCATGTGGGGAATATATTGGCTCCCTACGGGACGTGTTGGTAAGGGGTGGATAACGAAAAGATGTTATCCACCCCTTACCAACACTAGCCAACACATTCCCCACAATCACTCTCAATCACAGCAATATGGTTTCTCTTAAACCGCGCTCCGCGCATCAATAATAAACAATGATAATTTGTAAGAATAAAAAGATAAGAAAAGAAGCCCAGACGCGAAGAGCAAGTGTGGGCAAGAACACCCATTAAACACATAGATTGTAAGGTTTTACCTGTTTATCTTTCCCACTCAAAATGCTAATGATTTTTTTAGCTATTTCGAGGGAGAATAAACAGAATAATCGAGTTTTTA
>NZ_BDMN01000538.1 GCF_002189065.1 Bathymodiolus platifrons methanotrophic gill symbiont | reverse complement strand
CTAAGTTTCTTAGCTATTGTTGCTTTCAATGGAAACACTGATGTATATTTCAGTGTTTGAACTACCCTGATTTAAATGCCAAACTACAGATGTTTTGTTATTTTTATTCGTTATTAATATGCTTGAAGTTGATGTAATTATTATTGGTGCTGGAGCGTCTGGCTTAATGTGCGCCATAGAGGCAGGTAAGCGGCAGCGTGGAGTTCTGGTTCTGGAGCATGCCAATAAACCAGGGAAAAAGATTTTGATGTCAGGAGGTGGGCGCTGTAATTTTACTAATTACAGTGTCGAAGCCGAGCACTATCTTTCTCAGAATGCGCATTTTTGTAAATCAGCCTTAAGTCGTTATACTCAATGGGATTTTTTGGAGCTAATTCATCAAAATAATATCCCTTATCATGAGCGCGAACATGGCCAGTTATTTTGTAATGAAACTGCGCGGGATATATTGAATATATTGCTCTCGGAGTGTGATAAAGCCAGTGTGGATATCCAGTTAAATATTGCTATAAAATCTATTCAGCAGCGTGGCGCGTCAGGATTTGTAGTTAAAACTAACAAGCAAGAGATAGCCTGCCAGTCTTTAGTGATAGCTACTGGTGGGTTGTCAATTCCTAAAATGGGGGCGACCCCTTTTGCTTACAAAGTTGCTGAGCAGTTTGGTATTGCTGTGCAGTCAACCAGGGCGGGGCTGGTGCCATTTACCCTGCATGTAGAAGATAAAGAAAAATATGCTGCGCTTTCGGGTCTGGCTCTTTCTGCGATTATAAGTAATGCGCGACAAAGCTTTACTGAAAACCTACTTTTCACGCATCGTGGCTTAAGTGGGCCTGTTGCTTTGCAAATGTCTTCCTATTGGAGAGAGGGTGAAGAGCTGGAAATAAATCTATTGCCTGGTCTCGATTTACAACAGCAAATATTACAGGCGCAACAAGAAAAAAATAGGCTGAAAGTTAAAAACTACTTAGCTCAATATTTAGCCAAGCGTCTGGTATCTATTTTTTTGCAAGATGATTTGCTGGAATTATCGCTGCTGGATTTGTCGCATAAGCAAATTCGATTCATTGCCGGGCAATTTAATCACTGGAAAATCAAGCCTAATGGCACGGAAGGTTACCGTACGGCAGAAGTGACTCTGGGTGGTGTGGATTGTCATGCAATATCATCTAAAACCCTGCAGGCTAATCACGTAGATGGGCTTTACTTTGTTGGTGAGGCATTGGATGTTAGTGGGTGGTTAGGGGGCTATAATTTTCAGTGGGCATGGGCATCTGGTTGGTGCGCAGGCCAGGCTGTTTAGTATATGTAAAGTTATGTGTGCAAGGGTTTAAGCAGGTGAAATCAAAGTCTTGCTGGGATTGGAGTAAATAAACTTGAGGGTTTCGTATCAAGTAACTAGCGCGAGAGCAGGCATTCTGATAGTTAGGTGTCCATATTTTCTAAACGTTCAATAGTTAATGGATAAGCATCCTAAGGAGTCAAAAATAATTAATCTCCGAAACTAAAAAGCTGAAGTTTCCCAATTATTGAGTAGCTGAAATACACAATGCTG
>NZ_BDMN01000537.1 GCF_002189065.1 Bathymodiolus platifrons methanotrophic gill symbiont | reverse complement strand
TATGGATAAAAGTGGCGCTAACTATGCAGGATTAGCCAATATTAACCTCTTGTTAATCCTAGCAGGGTTTGCCACTATGATCGACATATTACAGGTTAAATATTTGAATAACATCATCGAACAGGATCATCGCTTTATCAAAAAAATAACAAAGCCAATGATGGGCTTTAAAGCGTTTCACTCCGCTCAAGCAACCATTGATGGAATTGAAACGGCACATATGATCCGAAAGGAACAATTGTCTAAGGAAAATATGCCTGCGTATAAGCAGTTTATGGCTTTAGCAGGATAGTTATGCCTGAAGGCCAGAAGGTCTGCGCTTTTAATAATTATTGCGACAGAACCAAAATAGGTATATATTGAATTAAACAACCATCAGCTAAAACTGGATAAGCGCGCCATGCGGTTCTGTCGCATAAAGTTCACTTTCTCAGGTTATCTGCTATCATTAAGTTTAATTTTCTATATCAGGAATTCTCAAATGCTTAGTTTTAAATGGCACTACTTTGAAAAAGAGATCATTCTCCTAAATGTCAGATGGTACTTGGCTGACCCACTCAGTTATCGCAATCTTGAAGAAATAGCGGAAGAATGAGGCTACCTGTTGACCACAGCACACTTAACCGCTGGGTTATCACGTATGCGCCTAAATTAGAGAAAGAATTTCACAAAAAGAAGCGTCCTGTGGGTGGGTGGTAGCGTATGGATGAAACCTATATTAAAGTCAAAGGGGAGTGAAAATATTTTTATCGAGCAGTTGATAAAGAAGGGAACACCATTGACTTTTTACTCACTGCAAAGCGTGATATGAAAGCAGCCAAGCAATTTTTTAAGAAAGCCATTAAGAGAAATGGTCGGCCTGAATTAGTCAATATAGATAAAAGTGGTTCAAATAAAGCAGCTCCTATTGTCATCAGGCAATGTAAATATTTAAATAATATTATCGAACAGGATCATAGGAATATTAAACGAACCACTCGACCTACGCTGTTAATCCTGGATGGATTAATAGTCGGTGGTAGGCGAAGGGAAATTTGCCAATCCGAAGTGCGCTAGCAGCGGGCTCGGGAGGCTAAAATTTTATCCCGATGAGCCGTAGAGCCATTTGAGGGAGCCTTAGCCATGCGGGTTTTGTGCATGGGGGAGGTGGACGCAGGGCGTGCCAAGGCATAAATGATTCGCGGTGCGGCGAATCGATTTTTGTGACATGGAGTCCCAAAATCTATCATGAAGACGCGCGATGGCGCGTATATGCTGTGCTTTAAAAACTTCTATAGTGCTCAAAAAACATTAGCAGGTATTGAGCTAATGAAAATGATCAAAAAAGGGCAAATGATCGCAGGCGCGCCATGCTACCTCACGAAATTCCGGGACTCCTGTCGCCATAATTCGTTCACCTACGCAGCGGATGGGAGATGCCCTGAACGCCCTGCGTCCGCAACGACTACGCACAAAAGCCGCTTCGTCATTACTACCTCACTGGCTGGACGGCTATTCGGAATGCAATTCTTGCTCCTCTCGCGTGCTGCTAGCACACGTCGAATCAGCGAAT
>NZ_BDMN01000536.1 GCF_002189065.1 Bathymodiolus platifrons methanotrophic gill symbiont | reverse complement strand
TCAAGAATAATTAATATCGGGAAGTTGTTTCGTGCTTATTCCTTAGCTCAGGGGGGGTATCGTTTATCTTTTTATTTTTAAGAGGCTTAGGGTTGCGTAATAGATTTAGACTCTGAATGTGTTTATTCATAGACAATGTAAGAGCAAGGCATGGTCGGGCTGAATTAATCAATATAGATAAAATTAGCAGGTATTGAGCTAATGAAAATGATCAAAAAAGGGAAAATGATCGGAGGAGATGGTTTGTCTCCTGCAGGACAGTTTTATTCATTAGCCGTGTAAAGACCGGTTATGACCGGTCTTTATGCGCACGATAAACTTTTTCGACAGAACCCAAATTCCACCCACTACCCATAATTTAATGATAAAGAATATTTTAATGTTTGTTTTAATGACTATTGTATTGTCCGGATGTTCTAAACATTACCTTAGAAATCGTTTTGCTACTTATTACGGAGGTTATGGTAGTAACGATATACAAAATATTCCCACCTTAGTTCCACCAAAACTTATTGAAACTCATGATATAAACGGAAAAGTATCTACCTATAAAAACAAAAATTACGTTGTTTTGGGGGTCTCTAATTTTGAGGGTGAGTGGGAGACGAGAACAAAATCTATTGATCTTGCCAATAAAATAGGCGCAAGCGTCATTATTACCCAGTCGCAAAAAATTGACGATATTGCTCATAGATATTCTATCTCTATTCCTACAAGTAACACTTCATATCACTCTGGCAGTGTTTCTACCGGCATTTATTATACAGGTACTTCAACCACTTACGGTAGTCGAGAAATTCAGGGGGAGTATACCTCTGGAGAGTATAGGCAAAAAGCAGTATTTATGATTAAAAGGAATTAGGTAATGTCACTAACTGGAAAACTGGTAATATTGCTTATTACGATTCTTCACGCGGGTTGCGCTACTTTTAGTAGCGGTTACACTCCCGAACCTGTCACGACTGCTTCAAGCTACACTCATTCTGATCCTGTATCTCCTCAAGACATCTCGTTTTCGGTGGACTTAATAAGTGAGATAGGAAAATTTGATGTACTAAGTAAAGAAGGAATTATAGACGAAGTTAAAGAAAAATTGAGAACTATAGGATTATACAAAAAAATAGTATATGTACCTTTTAGAAAAAAAGAATCAAAGCATTTCCATTTTCAAGTCATTATTAGTGGAACGACAGAAGAGGAAAGCTTAGTTCTCTCTTATATGTCAGGTTTAACAATGATGTTAATACCCGTAGGTTTAGATTATTACTCAGATATGTCAGTGTTTGTTATAGAAAAAAATAATGAGGTATTTTCTGCATCAGCTTCAGAAAAATTTATTAAGATTATTTGGCTTCCTCTTATTATTTTGAGCCCACTATTTAATGATTACAATATTGCTAATAGAGTACTTGAAAAACAAGTTGATTACTTAGTAAGTGAAATTTCGGCAAGACCAACGATCGATACCCATAAGGAAATTAACGGCAAAGTTAGCAGATAATAAATACGGTTCTGTCGCATAAAGTTCACTTCCCCAGGTTATCTGCTATCATT
>NZ_BDMN01000535.1 GCF_002189065.1 Bathymodiolus platifrons methanotrophic gill symbiont | reverse complement strand
CTACGGCTATCGCGGACTAAAAATCATCACTTCGCTTAGGCTCCGTTTCCATGATTTTCAGCGAATGCGTGGTTTAATTGACGCTTACGTTGAAACAATAAATTAGGTATAAAACATTGGATTTTTCTCAATTAAGAACGACAACAAAAAAAACAGCACCTGTTGATCCTATAAAGTTATTTGAAAGTCTTCCTAGCTTAGAAAGCACACCAAATGATCTGTGGCGTGGTCAAACTGAAGCTTTGAAAAAATGGAATTTAGTTAGAGATAGCAGTGATGTTCTTGTTTCACTTAACACTGGAGCTGGAAAAACAATTGTAGGTTTACTTATTGCCCAAAGCTTGGTGAACGAAGGTGTTGAAAATGTAATTTATGTTTGTTCTACCATTGATTTGGTCAAACAAACAGCAACCGAAGCTAGGAGAATTGGCATGCCTTATACAACTCGTGTCAAAAGAGGTTTCGGTAATGATTTATTTGAAACTGGAAAATCATTTTGTATTACAACTTATCAAGCATTATTTAATGGACATAGCACTCTTCGGCGTAAGTTTTTTCCTCGTGCTGTAATATTTGATGATGCTCATGTTGCAGAAGGTATTTTAAGAGATGCTTTCACTGTGAGAATTAATTGCAACGATTACCCAGAACTTTTTAATGAAATATATCTCTTGTTTATGCCGCATTTTAAGGAATTAAACATTCTCGGTAAATTTAAAGATAGCGTGAATCTCGGTGAACAAACGACAGCATTTGTTGCTCCTAGAGGACTACAGCAGCGAAAATCACAGCTTTTAAAATTATTTGAAAAACACAATATCAAAGATGATAAGAATTTAACTTATGCTTTTAGTCATATAAAAGACCACATTGAAGCATGTTCTGCAATTTTTACTCGTGGAGTTTTCGAGCTTTCTCCACCATTTCTCCCATCCTTGGCATTAGATATTTTTGAACGGCCTATTAAACGAATTTATTTATCAGCAACATTACAATCTCAAACTGAGTTCATAAGAGCATTTGGACGGAAGCCCTCAAAAACGGTTGTGCCTTCTAATGATGCTGGTAATGGTGAACGCCTAATAATTAATGGACAAAAAGTTAAAGGTGGATTCTCTCCTGAATATATTAAAGAATTTTCCCAAGACAAGAAAATAATTATAGCTGTCCCAAGTTATTCAGCATCTGAAAAATGGGAAGAAATATCAAAACCTCCAACGACAGAAAAGTTTTCTGAATCTTTAAATGATTTTCGTAAAACAGATAAAGGGGCTTTTACTTTGTAAGCGTCGATTCTTCCCACCTAGACAAGCTACGCCACTTACTTTAAAGGCTTGATTTTTTCAGTCAGGTTCCAGGGTAAAAACTGATCCAATGCCTCTGGCTTATAGTGCCTACCAAGCTTGGGTAGTGCGGTGAGTAAATACTTTAAGTAATCAAAAGGCTCTAGGTTATTGGCTATCGCTGTCTGCACAAGACTGTAAAGTAGTGCGCTGGCATTAGCGCCGCGTGGAGTTTGATTAAATAACCAGTTTTTACGGCCAATCACAAACGGCTT
>NZ_BDMN01000534.1 GCF_002189065.1 Bathymodiolus platifrons methanotrophic gill symbiont | reverse complement strand
AGTTACCTGAAAAAGGAAATATCAGGCTAGGTTTCCGATAACTTTAACTCATACAACTAGGACATAGCAAGGTTAGAATTAGATTAGTCTTCTAATAAGCCTTTCATTCATTCTCTGTTGGCAGAACATGTCATGAACTCCTTTTGAGTGGTTCATTTACGGGTCAATGACTTAGTATAAAATCATTATTTATTTTCTTTTATAAGCTCTTCAATGCTTGGCTTTCCAATAGAAGTAAGCCACAAGTCCAGTCCCTCAAGCACTAAATCATTTAAAGAATATTGCCTGTCACTACGTTTTTTTAGATTAACATAGTCCAGCATTTCAAAATAAAGCGGCTCTGGTAAATATGTTGGCAACTGTTGACGATTGCCTTCTGTTTTTTTGGGTCTGCCCTTCCCTCTCTTTACTGGTTCTATTGCGGTAGCTTCTTCCGGCTGTTCCGTTTCGGTTTTAGTGTCCTCTGCTGCATGAAGCAAAGCATCCATACTTGCATTTTTCTTTGATATTTTGCTCATGATGCCACCTTTAAACTATTTTGTTTTTGCTCTGTTTTTACCAGCCAGTCATAAATATTTTTTACTTCCTCGGCGGCTTTGTCCCTTTCGTCATATTCACCAACCCCAAGCCCAAGCGCGGCGGCGTGACGGTATGCTTTCCGTTCTACAGTTTTATAAGGGCAAACAAGTCCATGAGAAGAAAGCCCTAAGCGCAACTTTTCAAATTCGTTACCTGTTGGTGGGCAACGTGAAATAAGAATAGTAAACGGCTTTCCAAGACTTTTAATCATATCTACGGTGCTCGGTATTGCCTCAAGATCAAAAACAGAAGGTTGAACAGGGATAATACAAAGCGTTGCAAGCCCAATAATCACATTATGCAAGGTATCGCTTGCCCCTTTAGTATCGAAAATTACTAAATCATAATCCTGCTTTTTTGCAAATTCGTAAATTTCCTTAACTTTTTCTATATCATGCGGAACTATAACCGCTTTTATATCGTCCTCAATTTCTCGCCTCTGCCACCAGTTCGCGGCGGATTTTTGCTTCTCGTCAAGATCGACAAGTAAAACCTTTTTTCCATCCTTAGCCGCGCATACCGCCATATTGGTTGAAGTTGTAGACTTCCCAACTCCGCCCTTTGAACAAACCAAAAACCATAAATCCATAATCAAAACCTCTATTTTTAATAGTGCAAAACAATAATATAGGAAAATATAAAAACAACAATAGCAAGATATATAAATATATTAATTTTATGATATTAAAAAATTAAGGCATTACAATAGGGGAATAAACCTAGCCTTGTGTGTAGTTTGTAGTAATATTACTACTTTCTACTACATTACTGGTGAATTATTCCTGGGTAACGCATATAACAAAGTTGCATGGCAAAACCTAATCGGTTTTCTGAACCGCGATGTTGTGAAATAAGGGCTAAATCAGTTTCATTAAAGCTGTAATGTTGGATTAAGGCATCACCTGATGGAAAGCGATGAGAGCATTGCGCTCTATGGTAGATAAAATAGATGTACGTGCCATAAGAAATTATCACTTGAATAA
>NZ_BDMN01000533.1 GCF_002189065.1 Bathymodiolus platifrons methanotrophic gill symbiont | reverse complement strand
CGGAATGCCTTTTATTTTGTCTCCACCTACGCTAGCGCTACGATTCCGACAAAACAACGGCCCTACGCCTTCTGGGGACTACCAGCCCTCGCGTTCGCTCTCCATGGCTGGCAGCGAATGATCAATAAATCCCCTTCAGATGTCTGTATCCACTTCCCAAAAGAAACCGGCAAATGATCACTAACCGCCATATTATTAATCGGTATCGCTACTTGATGTAGTAATTCATCAGTCTGAGGATCATGTATGCTCAGTTGTAATATCTCATTACCCAATAGGACATTACCACTGTTCACAATCAAGGCATCCAGTAGAATGGGATTTTGCGTACCCGCTTGAGTGATTGGAGGCTGAATAGCAAGTGTTCCAGCAAACGACGTAGTGGTTTGTATGCTTGTATTAACCTGATTTTCGGCCAGAACCACAGCTGTTGGAAGTGATCTGCTTATAGTGTCTGGTTCAACTAACCGAAGAACAAGCTGATAGATTCCTGGAGCATGCTGTGCTGTAGACCATGGAATGGTCAGCACTTTGTTTTCTTGCTTATCAAAAGAAAAGTGACTTTCAATTTCGGTTGTTCCAGACAAATACGGTGTTACCGTGGCTACGACTTCACCACTGGCATTTACTATATCACCGATAATTAAAGCCTCGCTCGGCTGATCGGTTAAATTTGCCACCACAGTTTCAAATAAACGAATTTCATTTGCACCTGCCGTCTCGAGAGGAGCATTCAAATCAACAATCTGGAACTGATCTCCAATACTTGAGGTTAACGGCGTTAAAATTAAATCCAGTGTATAACTGCCATGACTAGAAATTGTCACTTGCTGCTCTGTTTCAAGATAACCCGTAGCAAATGCCTGCACAGTAAAAACTAATTCAGATACATCATTCAATACAAACTGACCTGATGAGTCACTACTTGTGCTGATAGAGCCATCAGCCAAATGCACTGTTACATCAGGTATAGGCGATCCAGTGAGACTATCTTTTATCAATCCGGTTAGAATACTACTGATCTGTCCAGTATTAGCATTAGCAGGTGGCAAGACAAAGCTTTGTTTAATTTCACCAAATCCGCTTGCAGATAATGTAAAGCTTTGGCTAGTATATCCCTCAGCTGAAATACTTAACTCTATCTCCAGTACTGTCAACTCACCAATGAAAAACTGACCTTGTTCATCGCTAATCATGTCCAGCATAGGCTCGGCTATTTCCACAATAGCACCTTGAATTGGCAGGCCACTAACGCCGTCAAGCACAACACCCAATATGGTTAAGTCATTAGGTGCTGAAACATCGCTCACAGGAAATAAAACAAGGTCACCAAGATTACCACTTAAACCAGCGGAAAATTCAAATGAAAGCGTTTGTGTTTGATATTTATTCGCACTAACCTCCGCTTGATAACTCCCTCTGGGCAATGAAACCAGTGTGAAATTTCCGTTGCTATCACTGCTAACTGATGCACCATCAGTCAAACTGAAATGTGCACTTACCAAAGGTCAGAGCACCTGACCTCTACCTTTACATAAATCCCCCCAGTTAAGTATTAAATTACATTAA
>NZ_BDMN01000532.1 GCF_002189065.1 Bathymodiolus platifrons methanotrophic gill symbiont | reverse complement strand
CCTGAGCCGGTGGTATGCCAGATATAGCCGCCACTATCAGACGTACTCCACTTTTTCGCTTGATATGCGCTGTTTATCTTCCAAAGAATTCGTTCGGTCGCCGCAATTTGATAAGGACGCATCGCTAACAAGGTATCACTATCATCAAACACAGAATAATGTAGCAACACATTTAACAAGGTCTGTTTTTGGAAAAAAGTAGCGGTGAAATCTTTTAAATCTTTAATCAATTCGTTATTTGATTTTGCCCAATTCATGGTGAAATCAAAGCTATTTTTATTACGCTGGGTGGTATTGGCAAAATAACGGCTATCGGTTCCGTTTGAAATAACAAACAGCTGCAAATATTTAAACAGTGAGTTATCTGTATTCAAACTTTCTTTGCTGTAACGGTGCACTTGATTAAAGGCTTCACGGATAGCGACACCGCGTTTTTTTAGCTCTATCTGAACCAAAGGTAAGCCATTAACTAAAACCGTCACATCGTAGCGATTAGCCTGCGTACCTGTTTGTTCAAACTGCTTAATCACCTGCATTTTATTGCGTGCAATATTTTTCTTATCTAATAGGTATATGTTTTGTATATGCCCATCATCAAACACAAAGTCATAGATAAAGTCGTCATGGATTTTACGCGTTTTATCAATGCTATTATCACTAGGTTTATCTAAATATTGCTCAACAAAGCGCAGCCATTCCTCCTCTAAAAACTGTACTTTATTTAGCGATTGCAACTGCACGCGAACATTCGCCAGCATTTTTTCAGGGTTGTTTAAACCGGGAATATACTCATATCCTTGGTTTTTTAAATCCGTAATAAATTCACGCTCTAAATCGGACTCGCTTTGATAGGACTCATTAACTTGCGAACACTTGGTGTATTTATCCAAGATGATAAAATTATTTGATTCAGCAATGGCTTTATAATCGTTCATACCGTTGTTTCAGATTTTGGAAAGCTCAACAGTAAATCGCGATAATATTCATATTGCTGTTGGCGCAATTTAATTTCACGAGGCAAGCCTTCGCTGATCGAGTGCGTTAAGGCATCGAATTTATCTAGGATGGTGACGATCCGGGATTGTTCGGCAAGGGATGGGATGGGGAATCCCATCCTTTTCAATTCTGACATTTGTACACTTGGAAAGCTTGATGTATTTATTGATTGTTTTGCCTTCTCCGCCAGGATAAAAAAGTAATAAAAAACAAATTTAATATCTAACGATTCACAAAAATCACTCTTTACAGTGAAATTTGTGAATCGTTGATTACTCAGATAGTCAACTGTCACAAGGGCATGCTCACCAATTGTGGCTGTCGTCGACATAATGATTGAATTTGCAGGAAATAATTTGCCTTTTATCCCGTTTTTATGTGCATTCTGAATGGCATCACTTAAGATATTTCCATTGGTTCTTAAGTCTTCCATTCTAAACCATGGAATATCCCCATCTGTCCAGTATTCAGGTTTATTTTTGCTTGGAGTATAGCCATTCTTTAAAGTAAAAACTTCTGATAACGTCTTCCATTCCACTTGTCCTTCTTCAAAGGTTAAGAGTTGGTCGCGATAGTAGTTGTATTGTTTTTTCCG
>NZ_BDMN01000531.1 GCF_002189065.1 Bathymodiolus platifrons methanotrophic gill symbiont | reverse complement strand
CGACTCCCCGCTTTACTATCTATTTTTTCATTCCACTCTATCAAATACTTTTCTAGTATTAAACTAAAACTACTTTCCAGTGACCTTTTCAAACTACTGATAAATCTTCAAAATCAACTTTATTAAAAATAGACCTGTTTTTTATTTTATTTAATATTCTTATATCTTTAACACATAGATCCTCTCTATCATTTAGTTTTTCTTTTTCCTGTGTTAATTCATTATATTGATCTACAGAATCTGGAGACATTCCTGACTTACTCTGAAAATCGGATATTTCAATATTCAACTTATCAACTTCAGATGTTATTCCTTTCTTATCTCCAATTTTTTTAATATTTTCAGATAAGTTTTTAATGTCATTATCTATATAAAAAAGATCTTCAATATTCTTTGTTATAACTTTCTCTATTTTTCTTTTGGAAAAGTCAAGTTCTTGAAAACGAGACCTTACATCGGGGTCTTGAACTAGAACATTTTCTATAATGTCATCAATAGATGTTTTACCATCTTTTTTATCAACCAACCTATTTAAATATGATTGTGGAATATAAATAATTTTTTTATTAATATCACTATTATCATTTTTTTTGTTTTCTTGCTTATCTCTCCAAATTACCCTAAAGTCAGAAACTTGCTTTGGATATGAACCTAACCCAACCTCTTGCAGTCTCTTATCAACTTCTTTTGGATCAATTGATTGAGCAATATTTCTTAGTAAAATAGACTTACCTGTTGATTTACCTCCAATAATTGCTGTTAAATTCTGATTTATCAAAATATCATCAGTTAAAAACTCATTATCAACAAATTTTACTTTATCAATAACTTGATAGTCTTCTTTTTCATCTGGATTTAATTCTTGTATTCTTACTCTATCTCCAGGTTCATAAATAATTTGCTTTAACCCTTCAAAGCTTGGGTCTGCTTTTACCCAAGTTATTCTATTAGATGGAAAATCTCCATATTTACTGTATTGGTGGGCATCACTACCAGAAACACATGGTTTTGGCTTATTACCTAATGTTTTAAAAAAATTATCAAAAAAACGCTCATTTTCACTTGTTTTCTTACCTGAAATCAAATCAACATTCAATTGTTTTCTTGTCTCAAAAATATGAGCTGTTTGCATAAAATAGTTATCAGCTTGTGGATGTTTTGACCAATTCAAATCTTGAAGCCCATCAGTTGTATCATATGGTAGAATTACAAACCCAGTATCGATAGGAATTTGTTTAAATGCCTTAGTCAAAGATTCTTTTGTTATTTCTGCTGTTTTAGAACCAAGCTCTATTAATTTATCTTTACTTAAAGTTTCAGGATCATCATATCCATGAGCATGAGCCTTACTTTCATCAAGACTCTCTGCAAATTTTCTTAATGCATCATTCGCTGAAAATCAGGGAAACGTAGCCTAAGCGAAGTGATGATTTTTAGTCCGCGATAGCCGTAGGGCCGTTATTTTGTCGGAGTCTGAGCGTTAGCGAAGGTGGAGACAAAATAAAAGGCCATCCGACACGGCGTCAAGTCATTTGGAGCCTATGTTCCGACCCCTTGTTGGGTCGGGACGAGGTGACGAGGACGAATCGGGGCCGCCGGAGG
>NZ_BDMN01000530.1 GCF_002189065.1 Bathymodiolus platifrons methanotrophic gill symbiont | reverse complement strand
TTATAAAACCAATCAGAAAGTTTTACCTCAATGCCAATCATTCGTCCGTTGTCTGGATGCTTTTCAACAATCTTAAATGATTCCAAAATAGCAAAATTTTCTATAACTCTCGTACCATTTGTTACAATATTTGTTTCAATTCTAGTCCCCACAAGGCGAGCTAAAGCCATCTCCTTACACACAAGTCTGATATAAGAGTGTAAAATCTCATTATTTTAGTAACGATGACTGAGACTTGGGCAGAAATGGAATTTTGTAATTTAGATTTAGGTGATTCACGGCTTAATAAAAGAGCAGTTAAATTGATAGAAACTTTTGTAAAAGCGCCTAAACTAAGCATTCCTCAGGCTTGCCAAGGCTGGACTGAAACACAAGCGACTTATCGATTTTATGCAAATGAAAATGTGACATGGGAAAAGTTGTTAGTCGCCCATACAGATCAAGTTGAACAGCGCATTATAGTCAGTGAAGAGCCCGTTATTTTATGCTTACAAGATACGACAGAATTAGATTTTAATGGACAAGAAACTGAGGATTTAGGTCGCTTATCTTACGATGCCCAAAGAGGCATGTACTTGCATCCGACATTCTGCATTACACCAGACCGGCTCCCTTTAGGGGTTAGTGATGCGTGGATGTGGGCAAGAGGAAAAAGCAAAGCAGAAGATCAAAATAATCCCACGATAAAAGAAAGTGATCGCTGGATAGAAGGTTATGAACGTGTCGCTGAAATGGCCGAACGTTGCCCTAAAAGTCGGCTCGTTTATGTGGCCGATAGAGAAGGTGATATTTTAAGTCTTATGCAGAGAAGTAAGGCGTTAAATACGCCTGCTGACTGGCTAGTAAGAGCCAGGCATAACCGTAAATTATCAGCGGATGAAACACTGTGGGATAGCGTCGATAAGCAAGAGGTTATGAGTCGCGTTAGTTTTATTAAGCCACGAAAAAAAGGCGAAAAATCGCGACAAGTTCAGCAAGAAATTAAAGTGTTACGCTGCACTTTCCCCGTAAAAGGGAAAGAAGGTATTGAAGTAACTTTGGTTCAGGCAAAAGAAATCAACCCGCCTAAAGGGAAGTCACCGCTCATATGGCGCTTATTAAGCAATCGAAGGGTAGAAAGTGAAGATCAAGCCTGTGAGTTGATTGACTGGTATCGCTGTCGCTGGGAAATAGAAATGTTTTTTGATATTTTGAAAGTGGGCTGCAAGGTTGAAAAGCTTCAATTATCCAGTAAAGAGCGCATTGAAAAAGCCTTAGTCATGGCCATGGTTATTGCTTGGCGGGTGATGTATCTTATGCGCTTAGGTCGCATCTGTCCTGACTTGCCTGCTGAATTAATCTTTGATCCTTTAGAATGGAAATCATCTTATGGTTTATTGGACAAAAAGATACCCAAAAAAGTGCCTACACTGAATGCCGTGTTAAGAAATTTAGCGACATTGGGTGGTTTTTTAGGGCGTAAATCAGATGGTGACCCTGGTGCGAAAAGTATTTGGATCGGTTTTCAGCGGATTCAGGACTGCGTATATGGTATTCAAATGGCCAGAAAGCTAAAAGGCGTATTTTAGGACTTGTGTGTAAGGAGGTGAGCTAAAGCTTCTCGTAA
>NZ_BDMN01000529.1 GCF_002189065.1 Bathymodiolus platifrons methanotrophic gill symbiont | reverse complement strand
CCTAAAGCAAAATCATTGTTGATCCTTTGCGATGGTGGAGGGAGTAACAGCTCACGGCACTACATTTTTAAAGAAGATTTACAAAAGACTGCGAATGCACTTGGATTGGAAATTAGGATTGCCCACTATCCTCCTTATACCTCCCAGTATAATCCCATTGAACATCGTTTTTTTCCTCATGTGACTCGTGCTTGTGAAGGTGTTGTATTTGACTCGGTTGAAACAGTTAAAACATTGATTTCTAGAACATCAACGTCAAAAGGACTAACAACAATTGTTCACATACTCGACAAAATATACGAGACAGGACGAAAATATGCCGCTGACTTCAAAGAAATAATGCCGATTGTATTTGATACACATTTACCAAAATGGAATTACCGTGCAATTCCTCAAGAATAATTAATATCGGGAAGTTGTTTCGTGCTTATTCCTTAGAAGGTGGGCAGCCAGAAACCTGGCTTAAGATGCTGATTACCCATCACTCTCAGCCATAGCTCGTCATTCCTGTATGTTTTTAGCAGGAATCTCGTTGGTTAAGCATAGATTCCCGATAAAGCTTGTGCCCACGCTTGACTGGGTAGACTTCGGGAATGACGTGTTTTTTAACATACTGATGTTTAAGGCTTAATTTTACTTTGGCTGAGAGTTGTACTTAACCAGGAAAGATTAATATAATCAGCCTGAATTTAACTGGCAATATAAATCAGCAATTCGCTTTGCCAACGGCCTATCTGTGGCATATAAAACACCACGATGGTTCATAAAAGTAGAATCAGGGCGATTTAAGTCCAGAGTTTGACTATAAATATCACTAGCCACTGCATTGATTTCGTTAAATAGACATGCTGTCGCAGCAAAATCCCACAGCCCCCCGCCACCGGCCTCAGGTTTGGGAAACTTAAAATAACAGGCAGGTTCCTGCTCTAATACCCAACAAGCATTCATTGCCGCTCCACCTTGTTGAATTATCTTGAGCCCGTCATAGTTGCATTGATTGGCTATTGCCTCTAGCTCAGTCAGTACGCTGGAATATTGCGAGTGCTCAGTAAAGCTACGATCGGTGATAAAGGTCAGTGCCTGGGAGCTTGAAGGTTCCGGAGTATGCAAAGACCATCGAGAGTCATTACGAAAAATCCCTTGTCCTTTTAGCGCATGATATAGCGTTTGTTTAACCGGGTCGAAAACGACACCTAAGGAATGTGCACGAAATAACTTCCTGAAGCAGCCAAGCTTGAATAATGAAATATCTCCCCTAAATTAAGGTTATCTTAATTTATTACTCAGTGGTTGTCTTATGTCATTTCCTTATAAAAAAAATATCGAAAAGTCGATGAAGAAATTTTATGACTCACTTTGTGAAAAAAATAAGCGACGGTATGCCGCCATTGAAAGTGAAAAATTATCTCATGGTGGCGTTAACTATATTTCAGCTTTATTAGAGTGTGACCCAAAAACTATCCGCCAAGGAAAAAAAGAACTCACCGAATTAGAACTGGATATAACAGGAATCAGACAACCTGGAGGCGGTCGAAAAAAAAGACCTCTACCCCTGAATACAGTGGAATAGATCAAGACTTTTTAGATATTCTTCAACAGCATACAGCAGG
>NZ_BDMN01000528.1 GCF_002189065.1 Bathymodiolus platifrons methanotrophic gill symbiont | reverse complement strand
CGCTATCGCGCACTTCGGATTGGCAAATTTCCCTGCGCCTTCTGGAGACTATCATCCCGTCCGGGGCTGACAGCGTATGCTGAATTTCTGAAAAAAAGAATATCTTTGATGCGTGATGTATTGAAAGAAAGTGGTTCAATATTTGTTCATTGTGATAAGAGTGGCGAACATATTGTTCGAGCGATACTAGATCAAGTTTTTGGTACTAAGAACTTCCAAGCAGAAATAATTTGGAGCTACAAAAGGTGGTCTAACTCTAAAAAAGGATTACTACCAGCTCACCAAAATATTTATTTTTATTCAAAAAGCAAGAATTTCAAATTCAATACTATCTACACTTCTTACTCTGAAACAACCAATATTGACCAAATATTACAACGTAGAACTAGAGATAAACATAATAAGTCAATATACGACATTGATAATAGCGGCAATTTTAAACATTCCGATAAGAAAAAAGGTGTCCCTTTGAGTGATGTTTGGGAAATTCCTTATTTAAACCCCAAAGCAAAAGAACGTGTTGGCTATCCCACACAGAAACCATTGCTACTTTTAGACCGAATTATTGAACTCACAACGGAAAAGGGTGATTTAGTTTTAGACCCTTTCTGTGGAAGCGGAACAACTTGTGTAGCATCTAAATTACTTGGTCGTAACTACATAGGAATAGATGAATCACCAGAGGCTATCGAGCTTTCTCTAAGCCGAATAAACAACCCCATTAAAACCAATTCAAATCTTTTGAAAAATGGAAGAGAATCTTATGTTAATGCTGATAAGGAAGCACTAGGATTATTGAATGGTATTGATTTTAACCCTGTTCAAAGAAATAAAGGTATTGATGCAATTTTAGTCGAAACTTATGAAGATAGCCCCGTATTAGTTCGAGTGCAAAAAAAGAATGAAACCGTAGCAGAGGCGGCGGCTTGTCTAGAAAAAGCAAAGAAAACAAAAAAAGCAAAAAGAGTTATTCTCATACAAACTCAAGGGTGCGAATTATTTAGTAAAGATGTTAGTTATGATGGCATGATAATTCTTCAATCTCCATCAACTCAAAAAGCTAAAAAAGAACCTAATACAGATAATTCCATTATTAACAATAAACTTATATTAATTCCTCCCTCCAACAACACTCAAGACCAAAGATTAATAAAATAAAATGGGGGGTATTCTGGGTTTTTTATCACGGCTATAATTAACGAATATCCAAAATTAAAAAATAGAGCAATGGGAAAAGAAAGAGATAAATTACTTTGGCAGTTAGGTAAAAAACCTAACACCCTGACCAATGAAGAAGCCTCGAAAGAATATACAAAAAGGCGAATAGAAGAAAATAACCCACCGCCAAGAATGAAAAAAATACGGTAGTGGGTTAAATCTGTTATTTCACTTAAATAATTAGGAGAAGTAAAAGGTTTACATCATAATTCCTCGAATGAAATGTTATCAAGAAGTAAGTTGCCCAAATTGTCGCTGTAGCACTATCATGAAATCAGGAAAGAATGCTCAAAATATACAGCGGTATCGCTGCAAAAATAGTGCCTGCCAAACTCAAACATTTATGCTGTACTATCGCTATAATGCATGTGTGCCTGGAGTCCAAGAAAAAGTCGT
>NZ_BDMN01000527.1 GCF_002189065.1 Bathymodiolus platifrons methanotrophic gill symbiont | reverse complement strand
GACCGGTTATGACCGGTTTTTATGCGCACGATAAACTTTTGCGACAGAACCGAAGTTCTTATTCCATTGATCCAGATTAACGATCATAGCTGATTTAACGATGCTATGCTGCCAATTAGGCCCATCCTCACCTTCTGGCAATTGTCTTCTTAGTTCTTCCATTAGCCTTGGAATTAGTGGGCTTTCCAGGGTCACTAGACAAATATAGATAATAGGTTTTTCTAGTTTATTTTCAGCCCAGCGATATAAAAAGGTATCACGATATTTTTGTACGAGGTCTTTTATTAAGGATCCTGATAAGGCTTTTTCTTCAAATTCTATTTTTCTTTCTGGTGAAGCGCCAGAGTGGCTAGGATCTTTAATTTCTACAAAAAAATACACATTTGGTTGCTCAACAATAAAATCAACACCTTTCATGCAGTGTGATAAGCCATGATAATTCGGTGCACTGCTATTTTTCTCATCAAATTTAAAGACATCAATGACATCTCCAAAATCAAATTCTAATTCACCTTCTGTAAATTTCACTCACTTACACCCTTCATTGATCGCTCTATTTCTCTGTTCACTAAATCGAAAAAAGTTTCATCAATGGTATTAGGACTAATTTTTAAATAGTGCTTCGTAGTTCTTAAGGTAATATTTTGCGTCTCTTTATCTCGCGCCAAGGCATGATAGCTTATCTGATCATCCACTTGAGTTTGTAAGTCAAACTCTTTTAATATGACATAATCATGGGTTGATAAGAAAATTTGTACACCTAGCCGCTTTAATTCTATCAATATTGAAACGACGGTGCGCATTAAGAGGGGGTTAAGGTTGGTTTCTGGCTCATCCCAGCAAAGTATGGCTCCTTTTAATAAAGTGCCATTTTGTATCAACACCCAAAGTAGTGCGAGTTTACGAATACCTTCAGCCAATAAAGTAAACTCTAATTCACCTTGTTTGTTTTTTAAAAAGAACTCTTCATTCTTACTAATAACCTTACCTTCCATCGCTTCTTGCAATAAACTTAATAGTTTTTTCCGGTCTTTATCTGCGGGGCCTTTTAAGCTGCTAAGAAAAACACGATCAATAATATCGGCATACACCTCTTCAAAATGAATGTGCCGCTGAGCATACAGCGACCTAAACCCAGGCGCATTTGCCATCATGTCTTTTACAGGGATATATACGGATTCTAACGGTGATTCCATCCAACGTTTATGTGCTCCTGATAAGCTCGCTTTATCACTTGTTGTGGTATGACTAGAAAGCGACAGTCTCATTTTTATATCTTCCCTTTCACTCACCTCCCTAGTCCACTCTATGAACCCCTTATTACTACTCGGTGACCGCTTAACTAAGCGGCCTATTTGATTTTTTGACGGCAAAAAAACTGTATTAATTTTTTCTGCTAATTTTTTCTCGCTTCGTGTTACATCACTAGCGGCATAAATTAATTTCAATAGGTGTGTTTTTCCTGTGCCATTTGCACCCACAAAGATATTAATACCTGATGAAAAATCAACCTCTAACTTTTCAAATGCTGTGAATCTTTCTAATTTTAGTAATTTATACATAATATTTTTGTAACTACTCAGCGTAATTTAAACTCATAACAGATTGATTTAAAAT
>NZ_BDMN01000526.1 GCF_002189065.1 Bathymodiolus platifrons methanotrophic gill symbiont | reverse complement strand
AGAGTTGAATCCACCATTTTTTAAATCCGGTATAACGTGGTGAAACTATACAGGTAATAGGGTGATTTTGTTTATTTGCGACAGAACCCTCCCGAGCGCGCTGCTAGTGCACTTCGGATTGGCAAATTTCCCTTCGCCTTCTGGGGACTAGCAGCCATAGCGTCATCTCTCCATTGCTGGCAACGAAGAGCTTTGTAGTGGAAGTAGTGATAGTGATTCTTCTCTGTTTTTTGAAAATCCACATTCTAATTCATCATCTATGATATTTTTAATTGCCATTGAAACTCCATATTTAGCAGGACCTTCAGCCCAATCTTGTGGTTTTTTATGACCATCTATTCGCTTATACGCCGTTAGGAGGTTTACACATGGGTCGCTTGATGAAGCAGCTGCAGTTAGCATATTGTTAAATTCTTTATAATGATCTCTACCAATAAAGAAAAGTGTTTCATCTTCAATTGCATCATCAATGTATTCTTGAATAGAAGAAATAACCTCTGGCGTATCTCCTGTTACGGAAACACCTACACCAGCAAAGGACACACTAACAACTGGTTCATCTTTGTCATCACTCTCAATAATAATATTATTTCTCTCGGCTTCATAAAAAAAACTTGGGCTATAATTAACAGGAATTTCTACTAATGAATTCGCATCTATCTCAAAAGGCAGAGAGGGAAAGTCGGCGGTAAATGAATCTCCTAATATAGTGTATTCAAAATATAAATCGTTAACAGTCAGCGTTTTCCCACCTGTATTTGTAATGCCCACATGTACTGTACGACCATCTCCAACTTTAACTTCTCCAAAATCATATATGGAAGGGGAAACACTGATATTTGAATTGTAAAGCTTCTGAATTTCAGCTTCAGATAAAGCCCGTTCGTAGATACGAACTTCATCAAGCATTCCCTTAAATTGGTATTTATATATTCCCAATCGACCATCAGAACTAGTGAAATGTCGGCCCATTATCAACGGATAAGAGTTTGTTGTTGTATATGGTGATATTGAATTTTCTGATTCAAGTTCTCCGTCAAGGTAATACTTAATAACACCATTCGTATTATCAATAATACCAGTCACATGATGCCACTCATTAATAGGGAAAGAAGTAGAAGCTGAAACGCCATCACACCACCAAGAACCATTACCTACATTAAAAGCTTGTCCTCGACTGCCTGCATTTGAACCACTTGCGTTAAACATATAGTGATTTAGGCAATCCCTACCTTTTACAAGAATATCTTGTATTCCATTATTCGTAGCACGATATAGCCAAAAGGAAATAGAAAAATCTCCAGATACATTAAGAGATTCATCATGATTTACATATATATAATCATCTACCCCATCAAATTTAACAGCCTGCCCCTGTACACCAGTTGTATAAGTTATACCACCATGCTCAGTACCATCATTCCCATTACCACTAGAATCAGATGCATCGTTCTCAAATTTATAATAAGCAACTAAGCCATCTGTTAAACTTGCCTTAGCCGTATTCCCTAAGAACATAAAGAAAAAAATCAGATAGGTCATTAATGATTTCATTTTTAAGAATCCTCTTTTTAATTATTTTAAAGTAACTACTCAGCGCAATTTAAATTCATAATCC
>NZ_BDMN01000525.1 GCF_002189065.1 Bathymodiolus platifrons methanotrophic gill symbiont | reverse complement strand
CCAGCATTGTGTATTTCAGCTACTCAATAATTGGGAAACTTCAGTTAAGAGTAAAATTGGTGTCTAAAATAACAATACCTTCGACAAAATCAAAATACACTCATTTTTATGATTTTTACATCCTATAAGCGATTGATTTATATGGGTGTAAGATTGTCATTTTTGGATTAAATTAAAATTGGCGAAGGTATTGAAATAAGGTAGTGGCTCAAACCTGTGATTATTCTAAAAATTGGTGTTGGGTTAAATCGTGATCTGCTTACTTATCACAAGGTAGAATTTAGTCGAGATATTTACACATAATCACAGGTTTGAGTCACTACCTAAAATCACTTAGATTATTTTGGTTGAGATGAATAATGATTGTTGTTAGAGGTGGGACAGGTAAGAAACCAGTAAGTAGCGAACGCTTGGCAGAATACTTTGAGAATCATGTTAAATTTGAAGGCTATTTATATCTAGGCTATCCACTTATAGGAGCTATAGACGGTGGTTATCAAATAGATGCATTGCTTATTTCAAGAGAACATGGCGCAGTCGTTTTTAATCTCATCGAAGGAGCGTATGATGAGAAAATTCAAGATGAAAGTTATACAAAATTTGAGTCGAAATTAAAACTTCATAAAGACCTGACAGACAAACGAAAACTTTCTGTTGAGCTTAATGTTCCAGTTTTTGCTCCTGCTTGGAAAGGTCATTCAGACTCAGACTCAGACTATCCTGTTCTCCTTACATATGAGGATTTAAAAAAATTCTTAGGCTCTATCACTAGGGGTAGTTCGGATAAATATGAAAAACTAGTATCCGTTATCCAGTCCATAACAAAAATTAGACATAGAAATAAACGCGAATATGTTAAAAACGAATTATCAAGGGGGGGGGGTAAATTAAAAGAACTTGAGGACTCTATTGCTAATTTAGATCGTCATCAAAGTACTGCCGTTATTGAAACCGTTGAAGGTGTCCAAAGAATACGTGGTTTAGCAGGTTCTGGAAAAACGATAGTCTTAGCTCTTAAGGTTGCATATTTACATGCAAAAAACCCAAGCAGGAAAATGGCTGTAACATTTAACAGTCGAGCTTTAAAAAATCAATTCAAACATTTGATAACGCTCTTTACATTTGAGCATATTAACGAAGAACCTGATTGGGATAAGATTGATATTATTCATGCTTGGGGAAGCCCATCAATTAGAGGGATTTATTATGAAGCATGTTTTAATCATAATATTGAATATCTTGATTTTAAAGCGGCCGAAGCTTGTACAACTGCTCATGGGAAAGGGTTTGATGTTGCGTGTGAAAAGGCATTCAATGAAATAAAAAATTTTCAACAAACATATGATGTAATTTTAATTGATGAGGCTCAAGATTTTTCACCTTATTTTTTGAGACTTTGTTTCGGTCTGCTGAAGAAACCAAAACATTTGGTTTATGCCTATGATGAACTACAAAATATCAGTAACAAACAAATGCCGTCACCAGAGGAACTTTTTGGTTATGATTCAACTGGAAGTCCATTAGTTTCATTAAAAAATACTAGTGGTAAAGCAAAACAGGATATTGTTTTAGATGGGTTCTGTCGCAAAAAACGAATGTTTGTGTAAAAATCAACTGTATCCTGT
>NZ_BDMN01000524.1 GCF_002189065.1 Bathymodiolus platifrons methanotrophic gill symbiont | reverse complement strand
TTATCAATACGTCCCGTAGGGAGCCAATATATTCTCCACATGAACGGTACGCCGCAGAATTTGCAAAATGCGGCCTAAGGGCATTATAGGGACTCTAATTATCATCGGTAAGCATGAGCGTCTTTATGACTTTCTTAATAATGTCAACCTGATGATTTATCCCTTCTTTTATGGCACAAGGAAATAATCTACGAATATTGTTTTCCCAGTATTTAGACGCGTCTTTATTTTTCCAAGGGTTATCTTTTGAATCTATCGTCTTGGCGTTCATCCAAAACATCACATAGATAATTTGAACCATGTGATCCGGTAATGTCCAAAAAACATCTGTACTGGTCTCTATATTAGGGATTGTTTTTTGTCTTAAGGCAGCTGTGATTTTATGTTCCTCATTATCTATTAATATTTTTGGTTGTAATTCTGGGAAAAAAGAACAGATAAATACTCCAAATATCTTGAGCATAGGAACACCAATGTTTTCTTGAGTAAATTCAAGTTTGTCGGAAGCTAGAAGGCTATAAATTTTTAAGTTTTTTGTGAACGTTTCAACTTCACGTAGCGAGAGTTGGTTATTTTTAAATAATTCTACCCAAAAAGATTTGATCTGATCGTTTAATAAGGAAGGAAAATCAGCTTCAATTAATGTACAAAAATGTTCTGTTGATAAGTCTTGATCTTTACCGGTTTGTAGAAAGGTAACAGGTAACGTAAAACTGAATCTAATAAATTTATCTAAGTATTTTTTGGCATCAATAGATGTTCCGTAAGAGTGATTAATTGAGGCTCTTAATTGCTCTGAGTTAGTAACCAAAACAAACTGCACACCATCAACATTAAAGATATGCTTAATGTTCTCTAGCATAGATACTGCAAAGTCAGGTCGGCAACGATCTAGCTCATCAACAAAAATAACGATAGAGCTAGTTTCTGTCAGCTTTTTTAAAGCGTCCTGTAATACTTGAATATTTTTATTAGCATCTTTATGTTCTTTTAGTAAAGCATCAACAGTATTGTTAATTATCTCATTTCCAGTTTTATTCATTTCATCTTTGAGACCTTCATTCAACTCGTCTACTCCCTGTTTGAATACCCATATTAAACTTGTTTTACCTATCGTCTTTAAAGAAAATCTAAGAACAGAAATAATACGTTTTTTAAACGGACTACTATCAAAGTTTTCTTTTTTTTCCATTAAACTTAAAATGGATGCTAACAATGTCATTAAAGGTTCATCCGCATGATCAGCTTGAAATGCATTGATGTAAATTGGATTTAATTTCTGTTCATCCTGACTTATAAGGTTAATCAATTTATGGCAAAATTCTGTTTTACCTGTTCCCCAGCCTCCATCAATAATCATAGGTGATACTGATATAGAACTTTTTTGTAAAAGACTAATTACTTTTTCCGCAATAGGCTTTCGGTTGTATTCATCTCTATCGTCAAAAGTGCGTTTTTCAATATTAATATTATTAGTCATATTGGTATATCAGAAGTGGTTTTATAGTGATTGTTGGAAATATGTTGTCTAGTGTTGTAAAAAAAGGGGCGGGATAATATCTTTTCGCTACTTTCAGAGAGGTTATACACTTATTATACGAATTCAGGAGAGATAAAAAAATCAACAAACTTGTTC
>NZ_BDMN01000523.1 GCF_002189065.1 Bathymodiolus platifrons methanotrophic gill symbiont | reverse complement strand
CTTCTCCTAATTATTTAAGTGAAATAACAGATTTAACCCACTACCATTTAATCTTATGATCGTAGGTAATAGGGTGATTTTGTTTTTTGCGACAGAACCGTATTTTTTAAGGCATTATTAATCTGTATGCCAGGTGGTATATGGCTTGAAAAGCTATCTGTCGAAATTTTAACGATAGGGTAATCGAGATTTCATCTTGAATGAAATATTATTCATTAGCTGCATAAAACTAGGATATAGTCGGTTTTTACACTTTTTGCGACAGAACCCCTTATCTATATACTGAAGGCGAGATGAAGTAACAGAGTTATTCTTCATTACTGTTTTGTGGTTTAACTTGCATTGTTGGTAATGCAACTTTCGGAAGGTTTAAACGAGTGCACATATTCATTAAATGCTCTCTCCAGAAAGGCCAAATATGATAGCTAACATTCTGAAGTGCGAATATTTTTAATGAATATTCATCAATGTTTTTATCAAGCATTTGATATTCAGAGCAAAAACTAGCTTCTATTTGAGCTAAAGCCTCAGACTCCTTATTGCCTTTATCTTCTTCTTTAATAAAACGGCAACCTACATCTACATAAACTTTAAAAAAGTGTTCTTCATTACCTTCATCATCTTGAACTCCAAAGACCTCAGAGCCTTTAACAACATGCATGAACTGGTAAACTACACCATCGAAATCAGATCTTTTAGGATCGAAATCTGGATTAGTAAAACAATTTGTGTTTTTTATATAAATATCATGAGATTTAAGTGTATCTTTAGCTTTTTGAAAGTCTGCATGATTAGCCATAACACCTTTGCTCCGTAGCACCTTCCATTATAGGTTTAATGGAAACTATTTTAGCTACTTGCTGACGTTTAGGTTGCACATTCATGAAATCTGTTTGGTTCAAAGAACCAATAGATGATTTGATACTGTGAATAGTACGTGTTACTCCAAACTTTTCACCTAAGGTAAAGGCCAAACAATTAACGAGCAATTGATTTAAGCTAATATCTTCGCTATCTGACCAAGATGATAAGGCTGCATGAATGCTTTTTGGCATTCTTAAAGTGATGCGTCCACTAAAATCATCATTCTCCAAAATAGGAGACGGCATTACTTTACCTTGTTCAGCTAAAGCTTCGGCTGTTGTTTCAAGACTGTCGATTGCAAGTAAATATGCTTCCTCATAAGAATCTGCATATTCTGCTACATCAGGTAATTCTTTTACTTTGGCTTCAAAGAACACTTCGCCGTCGAAATTTCCTTTTCGTACAGTGATATTGTATAGACCCGCATCAAACATTTTTTCACTATTCATTTCGTTTCTCCAAGTATTTTACGAGTTCATTCTCGTACTTCTCTAATACCTTTATTATTTTTTTTATATAGGGCTTTTTAATTTCAGGGTTTCTGCCATGATCACAATTTAGTGAACCTGAAGTGAAAGACGCAATATGAGGATGAGTATAAACCTTATGTCCACCTCTCCGTCCGTCTTTCAATTCAAAGTCTAATTTTCTCAATAGAGCTTTAGCCTCTTGGCACCTCATGCTAGTACCAGCACCCTTAAAGGCTGTTATTACATTAGTATAGATAATTTTTGTCATTCGCTGTCAGCTCCGGACGGGATGATAGTCTCCAGAAGGCGCAGGGTTGTTGCCAATCCGAA
>NZ_BDMN01000522.1 GCF_002189065.1 Bathymodiolus platifrons methanotrophic gill symbiont | reverse complement strand
CGCACTTTTAATGCGATGGTCGCGCGTTCGAATCGCGCAGGACCCACCATTTAGAAGCCTTACACAGTAAGCGATTCAAAGACATTGCCCGTCAAGTTGAATTAACACGTAAGGGGAAAGACGCACTTTCCTCATAATTGTTACTCAATAAGGTGGCGTAATGAGCCAGCAAAAAAATCAAAACTTGTCCAATACTGGGCTGATAATCATTTAGTTATTGTTGATAACCTTTATCAACTAATTGATAACTACACTCAAAAAATACTATTTCAATGCAACGCTTCATCTGATGCAAGCAATAAATGTTATGCCTTTCTTCGTTCAGAATGGGAGGAATCATAATGGCTTATATTAGACCGCTCAAAAAGGGGGGTTTTCAGGCCACTATCAGGCTAAAAGGAATTACCCAATACAAAACCCTACCAACAAAAAAACAGCTTTAGCTTGGGCAAAAAAAACCGAGCAACAAATAAAATCTATTCCTGCACTATCTAATGAGTACATTCTTACCCTATCTGATAATGATATTGTCGAGATGGGCGATGCTGATTTATTTATGCAATTGGGTGTCGATTTATTCAGCATTCGCAACGCTGCAAAACTTGAAGCCATTAACCAACTGAGTAAAAAAGAATTACTACAGTTATCGCCACAGGAAATTGAGCGCATGGGGTGGCGCTGATTTATTTACGCAGGCCGGTAAACGCGTTCGCTATAAAACTTTTCGCGAAGTCTGTGGAGAATATTTAAACCAGTGGAATAAAAAAGACTACAAAAAACCAGCTAGTAAGAGTTAATTACTGGTGTACTGTTTATGGTGACCATATCATGACGGACATTGATATTTTTGATATTCGAGATCAAGTTGATCTGATGCTCAATGAAGGTCAAAGGCCTACAACTGTAAACCGTAAAAAAGCCGTATTAAGCAGCGTTTTCAAGTATGCCTTATCAAGAGGTTATATTGATGTAAATGTGGTTAAGAATGTCGTTATCGACAACGATAGCAAACAGCGTGATAGAGTCCTGGACAATGATGAACGAGCCAGGTTATTGACAGCTTGCCAGTCGTCACAATGGAATAAACTGCATTTACTTGTGTTGTGTGCATTAACTACAGGAGAGCGAAAAGGTGAGTTGATGGGTTTACGTTGGAATGATATTAATTTCAAAGACAGTACAGCTCTGTTAGGTGATACCAAGAACGGGAGCAGTAGAGCACTAACATTCCCACCAATTGTTATGATGGAGTTAAGACGCTTTCAGGAAATAGGGAATAATCTGATATTTGCAGGCAATACCGGCAAGCCTAAAGATATTCGTAAGTCATGGGCAGCCGCTCTTAAAGTGGCGTGTATATCTGATAAAGATGTTTGGCTCTATGTGAATCCTAGTGGGTAGTCGAATTTTAACTTACCACAAAGAAAGTAAATCATATTGATAAAATTATTAATATTACGATAACCTCTTGCTCGTCGTTTGGCCAGTTGGACCTTGCTATTAATTCCCTCAAGAATTCCATTTGTAATCTTCGTTTCAACGAAATGAATAATGCCAGACCAATGGCTCCGAACGGTCTTTACAAACTTCATAAATGCTGAGATTTTAGATTTTTCTACTTCTTCACACCACCGCTTAAAATCAGGGAAACGTAGCCTAAGCGAAGTGATGATTTTTAGGGTT
>NZ_BDMN01000521.1 GCF_002189065.1 Bathymodiolus platifrons methanotrophic gill symbiont | reverse complement strand
GGGACTACCAGCCCTCGCGTTCGCTCTCCATGGCTGGCAGCGAATGATGGCCCACCCTCAATACGAAAAGTTTGGTTGTTATAACGGACTTCAGAGGTATGACAAGCAGCACAAGTTAGGCCTAACCATTCCTTATATTCACTATGCAGGCCTTGTGTATTTGACGCATAACGTGAGTTTGCAAGGGCAGACAAAAAAGACTCGGAACCAATATCCTTAACGAACCCTATCGGCAAACCATCTGGGTTGATCCCTTGTGTTTTCTGTTGTGGAATATAACCAAATCGCCTAATATTTTCATTATCACGGAATGGCTTGGCATGCTCAGGTTGCTCAATAGCTAAAAACCAGGAATAGGGAATGAATTGCGAACCTTGTGAAGTATTATAAAAATCCATCGCTTCATTTTTGGTCCACCCCTGTTTAAAAGTAATATAATGATAGCCTTCATCACTCGACCTTATTTCTTTTTCAGTGATATTCGTATTGCACCCATACAAGGCAAAAATTGAAATTGCCAGTACCAGAGAAAACAGTATACTTGTTTTAAGTGTTTTCATTTTTTGACTCCTCATTAAAAAATATATCTCATATAAAATCTAGGGAACGTAGATGAAATAACTTACCTATGTTTTTTCAAGCACATTCCTAAGGTTTAAATATTGTTAAAATGCAAAAGAAAACTGGTGAACAGTTTATTCGTCATAAAACATCTATTGAATGGGTGATACCTGCAAACAGTTGCCACTAAAATACCATTTGTTCTTTAGGCAACTGGAAACAAAAATCCTGTCCAAATATTGGACCCTTATTTATTTCCAGGTGCCTTATGGTTTTTTAAGTCGGTGGTGTCTACCTGGAGGTGCTACTCGGCCATCTTTAAGCGCATCAACCATATGCTTAATGAGCGGACTAACGGTTTGGTTCGGTCCGTACATAAAATAAGTATGCCCAGCCGGCGTGTCGAATGTGTTATTAAAACTATCACAATCAACCTCATAAATATTTTTAGGTATTTTTTTAAAACTTTCTGGTCCAGTCATACCTAAACGTCGTGACAGTGTCCTGTTTTTTAAATTAACCAGCTTACTTGCTGGCATCGCAAGGTCATCATTAGCGTAATAAACCAATACATTTCGCGCAGAATACGAAATATATTCACCAGAGCGCCCTCGTTCCAATGTGTGATTAACCACATCAGCTGCAACCATGAATACATTACGAAATAGTTGCGGCATTTGATCTGAGGAGTCATTACGAACCCAGCTAATGAGTGCATTACGTAACACTCGATTTCCCATGGAATGAGCTAATACATTAATTCGCCTGGTACACGGATCAGGTTTTAATGCTTCTTTTCTACGCCAATCATCAAACTTACCTAACATTCGGGCAAAAGCCATTCCGCTTGCATCGGCAGCACGCTGGTCATCCCAATAATCATCAATAAATGCAACTACTGAATCGTCGTCACAAGGCCAGATAAGAGGTACAACATACACTAGCCCCGACCCTCCCACCTGATCAAATAAAGCCTGGAGTTTTTTAGCATTAGGGAAAATTTCTGATTCGGCAGTATTATTAAATCCATGAATATAGAATAAAATCTGAGTCTTACCAGGCAATACTTTCAGTCTCTGAAAAAAATCTTGGCTCTATGTGAAATACAGTGGGTAGTCGAATTTTAACT
>NZ_BDMN01000520.1 GCF_002189065.1 Bathymodiolus platifrons methanotrophic gill symbiont | reverse complement strand
TACGGCTATTCGGGATAAAATTTTAGCCTCCCTCGCGCGCTATCGCGCACTTCGGATTGGCAAATTTCCCTGCGCCTTCTGGAGACTATCATCCCGTCCGGGGCTGACAGCGCATGTAATCTATGATGATATTAAAAACATGGAAAGAAGAGGTGAAAAAAAAGCTATTAGAGAAAAATACAGTGATGAAGTAATTAAGTTACATATGTTTGGTTATGTTTTAGATATAGATTATGAAGAACTCGAACAAGAAGAATTGCTAGGATGATGGGTGTAAAGCTTTAAAGCATGATAAAAACAAAGCAATACTTTAATATTTTAATTTTTGATTTAAGCCCGCCCTAACGAGCGGGCTTAAACATCCTCTTATTTTTTAGAACCGACCATATCCATGATAGACACAGCAAGATAAGTGCGATAATGTTTAATATAAAAAAAATCAGAAAATAGACCCGATCAATGTAAGTATATACAGGGAAATTTAAATAATGAGCAAAAAGAAGGCAAAAGAAAAAGCCTATAATAAATACCTGCGTAAATTAAAAGAAGAGAAAGATAGGCAGGAACGTATCATTGTTGAAAAACAATTTATTGCAGAAAAAACAAAGCAATATCAAGAAAGAAATAAAAAGCATAACCAACAAAAAGAAAGAGAAGAGAAAAAAACCTCAAAAGAGTCTATCAAAAAAGAACGCATTAACCAGATCAGTACCCCATATGTTAATCGAATTGTAAGTCGCTTAGGGGATAATAAACAATTAGCAAAAGACTTTATTTTAGAAGAACTAGATGCAGCGTTTGTAGGGAATAGCGATTCAAAATCTTTTGTTATTAACTCTGGATTTGAAAAATCTGAGTATTTAGGTTCAATTAGTAGGGAAATTAAAGCCGTAGAGGATGGGCCTCAATTGGTAATGAACCAAATAAGGATTGAGCTTGCTACAAAGCATGGAATATCATATTGCAGTAAAGTGTTACTTTCAATAGTTGATAGGACTATGCAAATATATGCATTGGGGAAATATAAAAATATTGAAAACAACACCAGCTTAATTGGTGAAAATTTATCCCTAGATAAGAATGTGGAAGACCTTAAGGAACTCTTACAAAGCTATAGTGATATGTTACATAAACCAAAATTATTTGGAACTGATAGTTTAAGTACTCAATTTTTAAGTGTAGCCCGAACAATTGATAAGCCATCGAAAGAGCTCTCAGATCATATTAAATTTATGACTCTGATATCAATAGCTGGCAAACGAGTAAAAACAGCATTTATTCCAGAAAAGATACTGTCAGCAATTAATACTGACCTTACAATCGTTTCTACTGTTGATATAAAATACTGGAAAGAAGCACTTCAGGTACTATCAAAAGTAGAAAAAAACCAGAAAATATTCTACAGAGTTATAGAACTTGGACGCCAGGTTGGTGATATTAATAGTGTTTGTGCTATCAATGTAGCACCAGCTATTTACAATGCCTTTAACTTGCTATTTTTAGAATACCCTAATAAGTCAGATATTGAACTTGTAGCTAAGGACCTTAATATTCCTTTTTATGACTGCTCTTTCGTAACTGGTTCAGTATATGGGTCTATATTTGGCTATCAATATAAAGATTGGGTTTTTAAACATACGGGTATTTAATAAATTAATAATTTTATGGAGTCAATCAAATGAAAACATAT
>NZ_BDMN01000519.1 GCF_002189065.1 Bathymodiolus platifrons methanotrophic gill symbiont | reverse complement strand
GCATAAAGAATGACATCTTTTTGAAAGTGAGTGCCTTTGAAACTGAGCATATGATCCACCTTTATATTGAAATTGAGAATTATGATAGCAGATAACGTCGGGAAGGGGGGCGTTATCCGACAGAACCCTAAGATTCACATAGAGCCAGTTTATGCGATGATAGAACCTAAAAATCAGTTACAATCATTTGCTACACTCACGATAAGCTTTTGTGACAGAACCAACTAGAAGCCGAGTTGCCTTACAGTTAATTAAAAGAAGATCATTCATGAAAACTATAGTTATTACAAGTGCTTTGTTAGCCTCATCTATTGGGTTTGCTAACGGGGGACACATTGCCAATCGGGTTAATCTGGAAGAAAACAAGAGTGCTGAGAGCTCTGGTGAATTTTCAGCTCTCCCTTCCAATATTCCAGTTTCTATAGTAGATACTACAACTGATTTAGAGACTATTAATGGTAAAGTCTCAACAATAAACGATAAACGATAAAACTACGATCTTATCATACCCAGCTGAAGAGGATAAAATGAAAACAGAGTTTCGGAGCCTGAAGCTTTGTAAAGACAGTGAGTATCTTCAGCAGGAATCTTGTGAGTACACCTACAAAGTGGGGGATACAGGCCCTGCTGGCGGGATTGTCTATTACACTACTGACGATGGAAAACATGGTTTAGAAGTTGGCTTAGAAGATTTGCCGGCCTCACCATGGGGATGCTTTGGAAACGCTATTACTGGTGCACGAGGGAAAAATATAGGGGATGGTAAAGCAAATACAGATGCAATTTTAACTGCCGACTGCACTATCGCCGGTGTGAAATCAGCAGCACATGTAGCAGCTAGTTACTCAAATAACGGCATTTCTGGTTGGCACTTACCCTCTATAGGTTCTTTAAAAGAAATATACTATGTAGTCTATCGAAGCGACTTACCAGGATTCCATCGCAGTGGCACACCTCTTTTTTGGTCCTCAACAGAGGACAATGCCGAGCGTGCGTGGTTGATGATATTTGGTTCTACTGATGTTGAGGATTATCCAGATTATAAGAATGTTATTACCGCAGCTAAAGTACGCCCTGTTCGTTCTTTCTAACACGCAAAAATAGAAAATACCCGCTCGTTAAAGCTCCATTTACAGGATTTTCAGCGAATGCAATAGGACCGAAAGACCCGCCTGTAATGGATATAACAGCGTTTACCGTTACGTTCTTGTTGTGGTTCTGTCGCAAAGAACAACATCACCCTTAGAATTATGATAGCAGATAACGTCGGGAAGGGGGGAATTATGCGACAGAACCCTTACCTTCATATGGTTTAATTTTTCCTAAGTTTTATCATATACAAGCCCTTGCTAATACTCGAAATACCAGCAAGGTCAACCTTTTATTATAAAAGACCATTTTTTATGTCTTTTACATATCTTTTAGTTCTTCACGTATCGCTTTATTTATCGCATAACGCATAGTGGAAGCAATACTTCGATCTAACTGCTCTGCAAGCGCTTCTAATTTCTGATATTCGTAAGGATTAACCTTAATTCCAAGCTGCCTTTTTCTTGCCGCTTTAGGATCTAAAGCCTCATTATCAGATTTTACTTCCACATCAGTTTTGTCAGCTTTATTAATAAAATCATCAATTTTTTTTTCATCTAATGATTTTTTACTTCTATCTTTGAAACTCACCTAAAGAACCTC
>NZ_BDMN01000518.1 GCF_002189065.1 Bathymodiolus platifrons methanotrophic gill symbiont | reverse complement strand
AATGTAATACCTGAAAGTTAATAATCTTCTGCTGTATATTTTTTCTTAGTGGCGTTGCTTGTTATGGGCATGAACAATTATGAGAATGCCAAGAATTTAATCTGCCACTGACACCAAAGAAAAAAATGTGAAGGATCTGAATATGATATTAGTGAAAAGTAATTTCTATAAAACAACAGTCTCATAAGGTGATTGGTGATCATTCTTTGATTTTTAATTTCATATTGGCAGATTTCTGCCTTATTATTTGAATTTAATTCTATTTATTATCTAAAAAAAATTTATTATAGTTAGTCGCCCCCTTAACGTTGTTTTTTATTTATTCACTAGTAATATCAGGAATTTTTGTTGGTATATTTACTCTTAATTTTAGAGCGTTTAGTTTGGAAGTTGTTTCATCTAACTCTTTCTGTCATGAATAATGCTGGATTCAAGCAATAAGTGCAATCGATCTTCCTGTGTAGACCTCGAGCGGTGTCCGCCCTCCTAGTACTTTTCTGGGCATGGTATTAAGCAATACTTCCATTGTACTCAAGTCGGTTTCTGTCAGATGGCCCAGTGGCATTTTCTTAGGCCAGGTTCTTCGAATTATGCCATTGGTATTTTCATTGGTTCCCCGCTGATAACTGGCATAAGGTTTGGCAAAGTAAATATCTGCATTGATCGCTTTTGCCACCTTTTCATGGGAAGCAAACTCACCACCATTATCCAAGGTTATAGTGTAAACCGATGACACTCGTTTCAGAAGGCTGATCATACTATCAGCAATGATTTCGGCGTGTTTTGTATCGACTTTTCCTATTAATGTTAATCTACTCTTGCGATCTACAAGGGTCACAAGATGGGCATCCTGTCCATAAACAGTATCGCCTTCCCAATCGCCCAGACGCGACCGCAGGTCAACCACTTCAGGGCGATCACTAATATCGACACGCTTTGGGATCATGGTGCGCCCAGATTTACGCTTACCACCTTTACAGCGTTTCTTGCCGAAGCGTGCCAGATTCTTATACAAAGAGCCTCCATGCATTTTGTTAGCAAAAATACGTTTGTAAATAGTGGTGTGGCTGAGTGCAATATCTGGCACTTCTATATCCATTCGACAACTGATTTTTTCAGGAGACCACCCAAGTGATAATCCTTTCTTTATGATTGTAATGTGTCGCTTATCTGCTTTCCTGAACTTTCTGCCTGTAACTCTACGCTGAGTGGCTAGAATATGGGCACTCTCTGCACAGTAACCATCATCACTGGTATTTCGACTCAACTCTCGCGATAAAGCGCTCTCGCTGACGCTCACTAACACGGCTATTGTTTTCTGCATGAAACCTATACCAAGAAGAGCTTCAATTTGATATCGTTTCCCTTGAGTCAGCTGCTTGTATTGTCTCGTTTGTGTGCTCATTCCTGACCTCTATTTCTTAGTGTGAGAGCTGTGAAATGTACAGCAGCTTACTCACATATGAAATTTAGTCGATTGCACTTATTGTATTCATCCAGCAGTACTTGATAATTTTATTTAGTATTTGAAGTAGACTATCATACAATGTTTAACCAAAGCAGATATACTAGTTATTTACATAATCATAAGAATTATTCACTGTATGCTAATTTAGTAAAGCTTATTTATAAGTACGTGCTTATAACTTCATACAGAACGTAGAACTACCATCTTCTCATAAAACAACTAGGTATTATATCTATCTTGCATTCCCTAAACTACAGTAT
>NZ_BDMN01000517.1 GCF_002189065.1 Bathymodiolus platifrons methanotrophic gill symbiont | reverse complement strand
TCATGTGACTCGGGCTTGTGAAGGTGTTGTATTTGACTCGGTTGAAACAGTTAAAACATTGATTTCTAGAACATCAACGTCAAAAGGACTAACAACAATTGTTCACATACTCGACAAAATATACGAGACAGGACGAAAATATGCCGCTGACTTCAAAGAAATAATGCCGATTGTATTTGATACACATTTACCAAAATGGAATTACCGTGCAATTCCTCAAGAATAATTAATATCGGGAAGTTGTTTCGTGCTTATTCCTTAGATTACATAGCCTTATTAAACAAAGAAAAACAAGGCAACTGGGATGAAGCACATCAACAGATTCAGCCATATTCTGGCTTGATGGCCTGTTTGATTCATGGCTATTTACATCGAGTCGAAGGTGACCTGGATAATGCACAATATTGGTATAATCGTGCTGATACTAATATACCTGATAATACACTGGAACAGGAATGGCAGCGCCTGTATGAACTGGCTCATTCTGATTAACCTAAAAACAAATTGATTTTTCCATGACCGATAGTCCAGATAAAGAAGAAACTGTGATTTGTTCCTGTACAGGGACAAGTAAAGAAAAAATTGAACAACTTATTGAAAAAGGAGTTGATGATTTAGACAAAATATCCTCGGCTACCGGAGCAAATACAGGCTGTGGTTCTTGTGATATTTTAATACTGGAATTAATAGCCAAACAGAAGCAATAAACCTAATATTAACTGCTTCTTGTTCAGCTACAGCAAAATAACTCTGAGTATCAGCAAGTATATTCAGCTCTTGAACAACAGAAGAAACAGATTGAGCTGAAGCTAAATGAAAAGATTCAGCAGCTTGTTAGCCAGGCGGGTTTTTACCGGTGATAAGCCTGGAGTTTTGACAAACACTGCTATTGCACCACTTATAAGCTAACAACTCCGTATGATTAACTTAAGATACGCACTCCTAATCAACAATCAGCAACAAGCTGCACCTGATTCAAGCGCTGAACTAACCGCTGCGGGTGCACAATCAAACAAACCGAAATGTGTTGATTTATCACCTGACAGCTCAAAGTGCTCTACATAGCGACTTAAAGCAAGCATATCGTAAGTATTCCCACATACACGCAAAGGCTTGCCGGTCTCAAAATGGTGATGATCATCTAGATCGAACGCATGAGGATGCTCAGCTATCGACCCTTTATAAGTAGCAAGCTGACCAAAGTCTTCACACCTATCTTCCAGCGGCATTTTAAAGACCCTAATGGTAACTGAGCGAAATTTCACCATGCCAATTTTGGCTTCAACTTCCTCATCTTCCAATGCAATCGAATTTTCTTTAACAATGCGCACGTCGGGGCAACCCAGTTCCTGCATAATCCGGCGGAAATCTTCCCAATACAGAGCACCCGCCAAACATTCCCCCAATAATACAGGTTCCATTTTAAGCGCTTGTGGTATACGTCGATCAGCATAAACATCGGAAAAATAAATTTCACCGCCCGGTTTTAACACCCTTAAAATTTAGGCGCGCCATGCTACCTCACGAAATTCCGGGACTCCTGTCGCCGTAATTCGTTCACCTACGCAGCGAATAGGAGATGCTCCAGCCGCCCTGCGTCCGCCACAGACTGAGCACAAAGCAGCTCAGTCATGGCTACCTCAAATGGCTCTACGGCTATTCGGGATAAAATTTTAGCCTCCCTCGCGCGCTATCGCGCACTTCGGATTGGCAAATTTCCCTGCGCCTTCTGGA
>NZ_BDMN01000516.1 GCF_002189065.1 Bathymodiolus platifrons methanotrophic gill symbiont | reverse complement strand
ATTTCCCTTCGCCTACCACGGACTATTAATCCATCCAGGATTAACAGCGACAGTTAAAAGAAAAAGATACTTTACTGAAACAAGCAGAAAAACAGCAATCAGCTTTAACTAAGCAAATTGAAGAGTTAATGAAAAAGCTATCAAAATAAATACTAAAGATGGGAAGCCTATTTTTCTCCTGCATGATGTTCTATTCATGAGCGGCATAAAAACAGGTTATAGCCGGTTTTACACAAATATTTGTTTTTTTGCGACAGAACCCAGAACCTAATTAACTTATGTATTTCATCCGTGTTGAAGAGTCCTTAAAAGAACCCCGAAAACACCAGCTAAGAAGCCAGCGGAATAAGGCTATTTTAAAAGGTGTGCTACTTGCATTTTACAAAAACCGATAAAAGCACCATCGGGGTTATTAGGGGATTCTTTACCTTCTATCCATTGCAACCATTCGGCTTCCACAGTGTATTTATCCATTCCATGAGGGCGTAATATTTTTGATGCGTTCTCATAGGTTTGAGGTTTTAAGCGTGGTTTATGATCCGTCTTAGGTTCATTAACTACCGCAATGCGAGGGCGAACAATTAACTTATCTTTTTTATCTTTGTCGAAAGTAATTTTATATTCTGGTAAATTGTCGCTTTCGATGATTTCTTTTATAACACCGCGAAAATTACGAATTGTATCCTTTGTACCAGTTTTTTTATGCAGCTTTTCTAATCCTATTGACCATACTTTTTGATGACCACAATGTTTACGACATAATTCGTAAATACGTCTTTCTAGGGGTTTGCTTAGTCTAAAATAATCAGGTGATAAGTTTAATACTTCTTTAGCTAATATTGCATTATAGAGCCAATTAGAAAGCTTTATTTCTAATCCCTCCATACGTCCTTTAGGTGTTTCTCTAATTATTTTCCAGTTATCAATTAAGCTGAAACCTTCTGTTTCTTCTTTGCCACCAGTAATAATACAAGTTGTTATAGTTGTGCCTTTTAATCTTTGAAATGATGTTTTTAGGCGTTCATAAGTGCGGCCATCTGTTCCTCTATTGATTGATACAAGTAAATCATAGGCTGAAAACTGGATAATTTGGCTAGGCTCTTCGCCTAGATTTATCTTAGCTATAATCTGACTAATAGCAAAAATAAGAATATCTTTATCAAAGATTGTTGCCATTCCGTAGGCACTAGGAGCTATTTCTATATATTCGCCGTTATGTTCATATCTTCTAATCTCTTTATCAGGATTTTTTGATAGGGAAAAGAAAGGGTGTTCCATACTTGCTATGTCATCTTTTGGCGTAGCATCGAGAATATCACAAATAAATAAATCATTTTGTGGGTGCTTACGCCTTAAAAGTTTAGCCATATTGTAGTAATCCTTTTGCAGGTGATAGCACGATAGTTAAAATTAGATATAAGTATCGTGCTATCACCTGCATTTTTTAATTATCAAAATAGCTGTAACCTTTGGTATATATGACTTGTAGAAACTTTCCAAAAAAGCGTAACACTAATACTTTAACAAAATATATAACACTAGGAGTTAATCCACTGTGGATAACATTATTTTTTTTTAGGCTTATCCAATACCTTCGCCAAAATGAAAATACACTCATTTTTATGAATTTTACAGCCTATCACTCGATGTTCAAGTTTTTGGCTCTATGTGAAATACAGTGGGTAGTCGAATTTTAACTTACCACAAAGAAAGTAAATCATATTGATAAAATTATTAATATT
>NZ_BDMN01000515.1 GCF_002189065.1 Bathymodiolus platifrons methanotrophic gill symbiont | reverse complement strand
GCAACAGCTATGAACAGCAACTTGAAGACGGTAAGAAGGGCACAAAACTAATGCCGATCAAAATAAATAATGGTGGGCGTTCATTTAGTGAATTTGTTATTACAGAATATGATCACTCAAAATTTGAGTCCTTGTTTTACTATTTTATGAGCAATATAAAGCCTTTTATTGCTCTTCTTAATTACAAAGAACAACCCTTAGTCATTACCACTAAAGCTACGCAATATAGTTTTGATACAGAAAAAGAAACTCTAATTAAAACCGAAAACGACACAGAAGAAGAGCTAGGTTGCGGCAAGATTGTAGTCAAAGCGAGTTTGAAAAAGAAAAACAAAACCAAGCCAGAACGCATAGAAATTACTGTAGGGCTAACGCCTGATTATCAGAAAGATTACGAAATCATTCCTTTTCACAAAGACGAGTTAGAAAACCAGAAAGCGATTGATGCATTTATGGAGAAATACATCACCAAACCGTTTGAGCTATTAGAAAATGTGGTTGGCGTGGAAGTGAATTTTAATAAGGTTTTCTACAAGCCCGAAAAGCTTAGAAGCGTAAGCGATATTCTGCCAGATATTGAAAAGATGGATGAGCAGCTCAAGGACTTGGAAGCGGAGTTTGTATTATGATTCAAGAAGTTTCTAGGTGTTATGAGGAATATAAAGATAGCGGGATTGAATGGCTCGGGAGGACTCCCATTCAGTGGAAAATAACTAGAAATAAAGATATTTTCGAGGAAAGAGGGAGCTTAAGTAGTTCTGGTAACGAAACATTACTTACTGTGTCTCATATAACAGGAGTTACTCGGCGAACAGAAAAAAATGTGAATATGTTTATGGCGGAAACAATGGAAGGTTATAAACTATGCAAAACAGGTGATTTTATTATTAACACTATGTGGGCTTGGATGGGAGCGTTAGGGACAGCTGATGAAGAGGGGATTTGCAGTCCTGCTTATGGTGTTTATAAACCCAAAAAGTATAAGCCTTATAATCATAAATATTTTGATTACTTGTACAGAACGCCAAATGCAATCACTGAAATGACAAGGAATTCTAAAGGAATAGTCTCCTCACGATTAAGGCTATATCCGAAATATTTTTTTCAAATTAAAACAGCATTACCACCTTTCCCCGAACAAAAATTCATAGCCGATTATCTGGACACCAAAACCGCTCAGATTGATAAAAAAATTGATTTACTCGCCCAAAAAGCCGTCCATTACAGCAAGCTAAAACAATCCCTGATTAACGAAACCGTTCTCCGTGGACTGGATAAAACGGTAGCTATGAAAGATAGCGGGGTTGAATGGGTTGGGGATATTCCAAAGCATTGGGAAGTGATGCGGTTGAAGGATGTTGCAACAATGCGTACAGGTAATAGCCTCAATGATACTTTGAAAGAAAAATTTTCAGATAAAACAATTGAGAATACTCCCTATGTTGGAACTAAAGATATTGATTTAGCTACATACTCCGCAAATATAAATAATGGTGTGTATATCCCTAATTCAGAATCTAAATACAAAAAATCTCCTAGTTACTCAACATTACTATGTGTTGAAGGTGGTAGTGCAGGGAAGAAAATGGCCTTTGTGAAACAGTCTGTTTGCTATGTAAATAAACTTTTGTGCTTTTCAAATAATGTTAAGGTTAATTCTCTGTTTCTTCATTATTTCATTAGATCAACCCCATTTGTTTCAAAATTCAATACTTGTTTAACAGGGTTAAAGGATAATTATTGG
>NZ_BDMN01000514.1 GCF_002189065.1 Bathymodiolus platifrons methanotrophic gill symbiont | reverse complement strand
TCATGATAGCAGGTAACGCGGAGAAGTGAACTTTATGCGACAGAACCACATTTCATATGGAAACTTACAATAATGGAACTGTAGCTGCTTTGGTTGTAGGGGTTCTAAGGTTTTGTCTTTTAGTCTTTTTAGTCTTTAATTGGGAAATCAAATTGATCTGAATCTTGTTTCAGATTCTCGTGGAAACATCCACTTGATATTGGACAACATTTCATCCTGAATCCTAAAAAAAATTAGATTTTTTTGGAATTATCGATCATCAACATCCCAATGAAATCAAAGCATCCAAGGGATTTTGAACCACTAATATTTGCATTTAAACACACAGCTATCCTTCTGTTGGAGTTTAAATTAAAATCATGTGTTGAGGATGTTGTTGTTCTCACTGGATCTGAAATGGATGATTGGGACATCTTTCATCAACAATAAATCCTGAATTGAAAAATCCAATGGATCTAATTTCCAAGGGGAACTTCCTTCTTCAACATTGAACAATATTTCATATTGAATCATCCTTCATCCAAAATAAAAAATCAAATTTTTTTGGAATCATCAATCCGCTACAGCCCAATGAAATCAAAGCATCCAAGGGATTTTGAACTACTTAATTTTACATTTAAAGAACGAGCTATTTTTCTGTGGGATTTTAAGCTAAAAACATGTGATGATTATGTTGCTGTTCTCTCTGGATTTTAAGTTGGATGATTGGAACATCCTTCATCAACATTGAACAACATTTCATATTAAATCATCCATCATCCAAATAAAAAATCAGATTTTTTTGGAATCATAAATCCGCTACAGACCAATGAAATCAAAGCATACAAGGGTTTTAGAACTACTCAAAAATGCATTTAAACACATAGCTATTTTTCCGTTGGATTTTAAGCTAAAAACATGTGATGATTATGTTGCTGTTCTCACCGGAATCTAAACTTGGATAATTGTGACATTGGAGAGTGTTTCCTCAACAACAACACTATAGAATGTGTAACTGTTCATTCTGCCCATAGAGTACGGTCTATCTGCCCCGAGGTGCCTCGTCAGCCACTCCTAAGGCTTGCTAATGACCTGCCCTTGCTAGCACTGCCGACCCTGCTTTTAAGGGCTTAAAACAACACACGTACTCCGGCACTAGCCCCCTAGAATACGGGGCTGGGCATACATCTCTTGCCCCAGCTACTTGTTCAGGATCCTTCAAACTCACCATCAGGGCGATACATGTTAAAAGGGGCTCGTAGCTCCCTTTAGTAAGCTATTGATTATAGTGTACTTTTCACATACTTATCCAGTCTTTAGACTCAAGCAAAATAGAACCCGGACCCTATAGAAACTAACTTTATTCTGCGTATATCCCCAATAATTACATTCTTTATCAAGTGTTTATGACACCGTTTCTGTAGTGGGAAGAGGTTGCTTATTCCTTGTTAAACGCGCCAGGCTATAGTTTCCAACTGTATATGGCGAATGAAGACATGATTAAACTAAGTGAAAAATAGGGTTCTGTCGCCAAAAAGGAGTGTTTGTGTAAACCCCAGCTATAACCTGTTTTTATGCCTCTCATTAAAAAGCATTATTCAAGATGAAATATTATCATCCCATCGTGATAACTGAATGGATAAGCCAGGTATAATCTGGTGTTCATGAAAAAAATCACTTAAAAAATGGTGCCATTTTTAGTTGACATGCGGATCTTCTTTCTTACATTGAGCGGGTCTATTTTCTGATTTTTATATTAAAAATACTTTA
>NZ_BDMN01000513.1 GCF_002189065.1 Bathymodiolus platifrons methanotrophic gill symbiont | reverse complement strand
GATATTAAACCTTATAATAGTGGCTTTCGGTTTTTTGCGACAGAACCGTTATTTCTAGCATATGAGGTTTTATACCCTAAAAACCCTAAGCCGGACAGGGACAAACATGTATACTGGTCCTCTTCTGAATTTGAAAATTATAAAGCTTGGATGGTAGATGGGATTTCGGGCCTCAGGGATAAAGAAGAAAAAGATGCCCCGAACTATATCGTTGCTATTCGCTCATTCTAACCAACTAAGTAACTGCTAATGGAACAATACCTTCGCCAAAATGAAAATACACTCATTTTTATGATTTTTACAGCCTATAAGCGATTGATTTATATAGGTGTAAGATTGTCATTTTTGGCTTAAATTAAAATAAAGTTTTGTAAATCATTACCCTACAAATAATAATAATTAAAATAAAGCGAGGATTTATGTCTGAACAATACCATTCTATTCTTATTGTGGGCGGGGGGGCTGCGGGGGTCTCTATCGCAAATAATATGCGTCGTAAAAACCCGACCATTGATATTGCCCTGATCGAACCTTCTGAAAAACATTATTATCAACCTGGCTTTACCATTATTGGTGGTGGTGCATATACGCTGAAAAGAGCCACCAAAAATGAAAAGGATCTCATCCATTCAAGTGTGACCTGGATTAAGGATTTTGCCGAGAGCTTTCAACCCAGCGATAATACCGTTACTTTAAAGTCTGGCGATGTCATCAGCTATGATTTTTTAGTCGTCTGCCCTGGCCTACAACTGGATTTTAATAAAATTGATGGCCTGGTTGAAACATTAGGTAAAAATGGTGTTTGCAGCAATTATTCTCCAGATACCGTTGAATATACCTGGGAAGCCCTGAAAACAATAGAGTCTGGAAATTGCTTGTTTACCCAGCCTCCCATGCCTATTAAATGTGCCGGTGCGCCACAAAAAATCATGTATCTGGCTGCCGACCGTTTCCGTAAAAAAGGCATCGCAGATAAAGTGAATGTGGAATTTCTAAACGCGGGGGCCGGTATGTTCGGCGTGCCTTTCTTTGCTAAGGCACTGAGCAAGGTTATCGCTGATTACGGCATTACCACGCACTTTAATCATAATTTAGTGGCCATTGATGGCGCTACTAAAACGGCAACCTTTGAAGCGACTGATGCCGACGGCAACAAGTCTACGGTGACTAAAGAATTTGACATGATTCATGTCACCCCTCCGCAAAGTGCACCTGACTTTATCAAAACAAGCCCACTGGCAAATGAAGGTGGCTGGGTAGATGTTAATCAGGCGACTTTACAGCATAATAAATACCCCAATATTTTTGGTTTGGGTGATGCGGGTTCAACACCAAATGCGAAAACTGCTGCCGCAGTCAGAAAACAAGTCCCTGTTGTGGTCGATAATATTCTCAAGTTACTAGAAAGTAATGAAAATAACTTAGTTGAAGGTTATGATGGCTATGGTTCATGTCCGTTAACTACATCATTAAATACGGTGATGTTAGCTGAGTTTGCTTATGCTGGAAAAGTAACCCCATCATTCCCGTTTCTAGACCCCAGAACCAATAGCCGATTGTGGTGGTTTGGAAAGACATTCGGTTTTCCATGGCTATACTGGCATATCATGATTAAAGGCATACGCTTTGATATTCCGCATAAAGCTTCTTATGTGGAAAAATTAACTAAAGAAGATTCTTAATCTTAATAAGCTGCCAAACTGGTTCTGTCGCAAAAGTTTATTGTGCGCATAAAAACCTGCCATAACCGG
>NZ_BDMN01000512.1 GCF_002189065.1 Bathymodiolus platifrons methanotrophic gill symbiont | reverse complement strand
TGCAAGCCCAGCAGGATGAGTGGAATATCATCACGCGATGAGACATCAATGACAATGCTGGCAATATCTACTTGCCCAATTTCCAGTTGTGACGATATGATATTTCTCATGGATCTGATGCGAAGTTTTGCTGGAATGGAACTGTTATTGAGGACTCAGTATTTGCCAGTTCGATTTGTAAGAATAAATACTTGTTCAATAACAATGGTATAACCATTTTTTACGATAAATACCAAAATGGGGCACTCAGAATCTTCAGTAGTGATATTTGGCGTTATCATACCATAATATGTTGTTTTAAAAGGGTATTATTTATTTCGTGCAAGCACTACTTAACAGCAAAAGGGGGGAAACAGTTTGCTCTACTAAACTGATACAGTTTAGCATTAGAAACACTACTAAATGTCGTTAGAACTACCGGTAACAATATAGGTAGTAAACGGGAAATCTTAATTTTTTTCATATTTTTTTACTCCATGAGTTTAATCTGTCTCATCAGTATCAGGAGATAATTCCTGATAGACGCTTCTCAGCGGTTCGACTTGGTTATAGAGCCAGTAAATATGTCAGGGGGATTTATGAGGCTTTATTATGGGGTTGAGTTGTAAATATCTTGACCCAACCTCATGTTGTTGTTCAGTAAGCCGATCACAATTTGATCCCCTACCTAAACTCTTAATCTATGGGCACCGAACGTGCTAAATTTAAGAATTCACCTTTCAGGTCTTCATTACTTGATGCGTTTTTCTCCATGATTAATTTATAATATTTAGAATCTGTTGCCCACACTAGGGAAGTTACAGCTTTTCCACTTGGGCTTACTTCCACTTCGAATATAGCGGGGTTCCCATTGATATCTTCATTAATGGAATCTTCGGCAAATACCACCTTACCATGTCCTGAAGTATAATCGTCTTCCGAAAGTTCAACCAGGATCAAATTTTCAAACTCATAAACTCTTGATAAAGTAGACCACTTCCCCTTATTATAAGTTCCGCTCACCTGCCGGGAAACTACCTTTTTATCATAGAATGGTGTCCCTTCTAAATTAGAGGGTTCTAGCGATAAAAGTTCAACCGCTTCCTCATAGGTCTTCTCGTATTTTTTACTTTTTGGCGTCAGTTCGTCTCGGATTGGAGTTATACGACTTTCAGGAGTATCAATATACCCTTGTTCTTTCATTTGCCGTGTAGCAAGATCAGCTTCCTTTTTAAAGCTTTCGGGTACAGGAAAATCATCTATTGGGGAATAGGATACATCGTATTCAGGGTCTCCAAAGAAAGCTTCCAGCTCTGCAAGCTCTGGATTTAAGTCCTCATTATGGTCATGGGAAGGTTCAGTATCAGAGGTTGGATCCCCCGGAGTAGATTCGGTATATCTAATCTCTGAGACAGGGGGGGGGGTCTGACTGCTTTTTTCTGGGACAAAAGTAAGTGGAACTTTTTTAACTTTACTTATTTTTTCAATTACATTTCCCGCTTCAGTAGTATCTTCGTTCGCGGGTAATGGGTATATCGCATAAGCTAAAGTTGAAAACAATCCAACTAGAAAAAACACAGTTAACCAGTATTTTTTAAGTGTATTCATTGTGCTACCCTCTTGGTAGTTAATTAACCTTCAAAACAATGTACAGATGCCTACATCATCTAAAAATATAAATCCATACCCGCTCAATGTGAGGTTTAAAGGTTCTAATCACATTTAAGTTAAACCAATACATTTTTCATCATTCCATCTCCCTAATGGGGTGATAATATTTTTCTCCTGCATGATGCTCTATTCATGAGCGGCATAAAAA
>NZ_BDMN01000511.1 GCF_002189065.1 Bathymodiolus platifrons methanotrophic gill symbiont | reverse complement strand
TAAAAAATGCTTTCTAAATTAGAAATTGAAAATTTCAAATGTATTGATAAGCAGGTCTTCAATTTAAAGCCATTAACAATATTAACAGGTCTCAACTCAACAGGTAAATCAACCGTTATTCAGGCTATTTTATTGTTTAGTAGTTTTTCTTCATCACCACAAAACGAAACTTTAAACACATTAGTCGCTAATTTTTCTAATTTTAGAGAAATTCGTAATAAATATAAAAATGCTAAATCATTAAGTATTGTAATAGATGATTCTGTTTTATTTATGACCAATGAAACTTTTAATACAAAACTATTTCACTTAATTTATGAAGAAAACATTTATTACTTATCCGCTAATCGTATTGGACAAGAAGAGTTAGCGACTTTAAATTCAAGACAGAAAGTTGGAAGTAATGGTGAATATATTTTTGGGTATTTTGAATCAAATAAAGATAAACCACTTGATGAGGTATTAGTTAAATTTAAACAAGCAGGGCTTACCTTAAAAGCACAAGTTAACGAATGGCTAGCTTACATTCTTGATTTAAAAATTTCATTTCAAACTGAAAAAATAACCTCAACTAAAGTTAAAGTTACATTCAACAGCGAAGGGATTAATGATATAAATCCTTTTAATTTAGGAGCAGGTAATAGCTATTTGGTAAAAGTATTAGTGGTTTCTTTAATGTGCAAACAAAACGATTTATTATTAATTGAGAATCCAGAAATTCATTTACACCCAAAAGCTCAATCTAGACTGGGTGAATTCTTAGCTTGGCTTGCCAATGGAAACATACAAGTAATTGTTGAAACTCACAGCGAACATTTAATTAATAAAGTGAAGTATAAAATTTATAAAGAATCATTAGCTGCAAAAGCTGCCATTATTTATTATAAACCTTCTATAAAAGAGAATTTTATTGAGTTAAAGATTAACCCATTAGGAAAATTTATAGATAGTAATGGTAAGAACGTAATGTTTCCGTCAGGTTTTTTTGATTCTACCTTGCAAGAGCTATTGGAAATAGGATGAGTGATTACTCCCTAGTCTTAAGTGATGATTTATTGCAGTTATTTTTAAATTTTAAAAATGGGAAGGTTAATAATCCCAATCTTGTTGAAAAATTTCTGAATTATTATCACGTCCCTCATTTAACCTGTGTTGACCAATTAAAACGTATTGGCAATGAAGACACTGCGTTATTGCAGCTACTAGCATCTCAAGGATATATCGCTCAATCTTTGGAATATCTTGTCACGAAAACACGCTATAAACTTATTTTAAACACTGAGAAATATGACTATCCTTACGTTAATATTGATCAAGATAAGGTTGAGAAAAATTTCACTTTAACCTTTGGTATAGGTGAAAATAGAGATAAAGCGATTCAGTTAATCACAGCCTTATGCTTAGATGCAAAATTTATTTTAATTTTTGATCGTTACTTTTGTGAGAGGTGGAATAATACTAAGAATCTTTTTCAAAAAGTCATCCCTCATAAAAATATAACTTTATTACATGATGACCATTTAACAAACAAAACTTCTGAAATCAAAAAAATAAACCGAACCTGGACCATAAAATGCGATAAAAAAAAGATATTTAGAAATGCACATGATCGTTATTTATTGATCGATAATAAAATAGAAATTATTTTAAGTAGTGGTTTTGATAATTTATTTTCAACAAATAAAGATTTAACCTGTGTAATCAGATATAAGAGCTAAATAAAGCAGGCCATATCAACACCCACAAGGTATCTTGGACAGGCGCGCCATGCTACCTCACGCAATTCTGGGACTCCTGTCGCCATAA
>NZ_BDMN01000510.1 GCF_002189065.1 Bathymodiolus platifrons methanotrophic gill symbiont | reverse complement strand
GCGTAGGGCCGTTGTTTTGTCGGAATCGTAGCGCTAGCGTAGGTGGAGACAAAATAAAAGGCATTCCGAAACGCCGTCCAGTCATTTGAGGGAGTGTTACGAAGCCAGCACCGAGTTTACGATGGTAGTGGCGAAGTGGCACGTACGCAGGACGTCTGGGGCGCCGAAGGCATTAGCGGTCGCGTTAAGTTTTTGCCGCTTGCTTGGGCTGGGATGCCCAAAACAAGCTTTCGCAAAAATAGCGACTCCCCGCTTATCTCCCGTGAAGTAAGGATTTTCTTGATAAAACATCGTTGCAGTATCTTGTCCAAATGAAATTGTATTGCCTTCATTTAAGTAAGACTCATCTTCATCAATGAACCCTTTTTGCCCATTGTTTGAACCCAATCTAACAACGTAGGGGAATTTTCCTGTTGTTAAAACTGTTATCTTGTTGGCATCAAATCGTTTTTTAGGGGTGTTGACTTCAAATAAAGTGCATAATTTAAACTCTCCCCACTCAACATGTTTCAGTTTCTCGTTAAGTGGGGAGTCTACTTTTCCGCTGTTTTGCTTTCACCCGCTTGTTGTTTCAGTAAATTGGAAACTTCCCAAGCCAAATAATCACCGACCGTTTTCTTAAAATCCTGCAATGTAGGCTTAGTGTCAACGGGTATAGACTGATTCCAGTCAGCCCCGTTTTTGGGATCAATGGTGTTTTCGTAATATTCATTTTCGGTAAAAATAGTGAGTTTACTTTTACCAAAGCGCACTAAACTGATTAGCTCTTCATAGCGTTCTTTAGCGCGATCCGTATCTTTGAGGTTATTGCTGGATTTTTTCCGGTTGGTGCGTGTATAGCCATCGTTTGAAAAGTCGATAAACTTAACCATTTCATCTTGATGATGTGGTTCGTTTACCTTAAACACGTAGATGTGTGTTTGCACGCTGGATTTACCAATGAAGAGGTCTATCGGCATTTTGATGCTTGCCAATAGCGTGTGTTTTTTTAGAATTTTCTGATTGATTGCTTCCGCTTTTCCTGAACCAGATGAACCTTGAATAATAATGGCGGCATACCCTTTGTTCATCATTCCCAACGCTTTTTCGACAAATTCCATACCGTTGCCTTGGGCAGAGTACGGCGGATTAAGGATAAAAGCATCAGCGGGAAATTTTTTATCCGTTTCACCAAAGCCATATTTTCCGTCAAAATCCTGCAAAGAGTCTTTGTTTAGAATGTTGGAGCTGCCATCCCCCATCAAAATCATATTGAGAATAGCCAACATATAAACACTTGATAGTATTTCTAAACCGAGCAATTGTTCAGCCTTTATTTCCGCTTCTTTTTTTGCGAGCTCTTCAGGTGAGGTGATGGTGTTTTTTGCATCGATCAGCATTTCATTCATTGCTGCAACCAATAGCCCCGCTGAACCCGTGGCAAAATCCCACACATACGAATCCTTATTAACGCGTGCTAGCTTTGCTAAAAGGGTTGCAATATAAGACGGTGTAAGCACGACATCATTAAGTTTGTCTTGCGAAAAACCAAGCCAGCCATACATTTCATTAAAGAGCTTACCGGTAAAATCGGTGGTTAAGCCAATTAGGCGCGCCATGCTACCTCACGAAATTCCGGGACTCCTGTCGCCGTAATTCGTTCACCTACGCAGCGAATAGGAGATGCTCCAGCCGCCCTGCGTCCGCCACAGACTGAGCACAAAGCAGCTCAGTCATGGCTACCTCAAATGGCTCTACGGCTATTCGGGATAAAATTTTAGCCTCCCTCGCGCGCTATCGCGCACTTCGGATTGGCAAATTTCCCTGCGCCTTCTGGAGAC
>NZ_BDMN01000509.1 GCF_002189065.1 Bathymodiolus platifrons methanotrophic gill symbiont | reverse complement strand
GTAAAAGTACAATTGCGAAAGCGATAATGCATTATGCGGATGATGAAAAACTAGCAGACCTAATGCCATTTAAACTTAGGAAGGAAAATCCTGAGTCATTCAGACCGCAGATCCAATGTTCTGAAAACATTGGTAATGTTATGTGCTTTAACGAAGCTTATGTCAATCAGTTTACATTTCAGTCAGATGAGCTTGTTAGCAATAGTTTTGACATCTTTATTCGAACAGAAGATTATATAGCTACAGAGCAAGAAATAGAAAGAATTGTCAAAGATATTAAGGAGTTATTTACTGATAATGTAAAACTTGATAGCTTAATAGCTTAATAGCTTAATAGCTTAATAGCTAATTTGAATGAGTTGGGTTCAGCTTTCAAGCTAACAAAAACAGGTATATCAAAAGCATCAACAGGAATGAAGGCACTCGCCAAAGGTAATAAAATTGAGCATATACCTGCTGGGTTGGAGGTTTACAAACCCTTCATTCGCAGCTCAAATAACGTGGGTTGGATTGATTGGCAAACTAAAGGAGTGAAAGAATTTTCTGAGATATCTGATTGCTGTCCATTTTGCTCAACTGACACTCAAGATAAAAAGGAACAAATTGAAAAAGTTAGCCAAGAATACGATAAAATAGTAATTAAAAACTTGGTCGGAATTATTAATGTTATTGAAAATTTGGGAGATTATTTTTCAGAAGATGCAAAAGAAAGGTTAGCTAAAATAACTTCATTACCCGATGGTTTGGAAAAGGAACATGAGAATTTTTTGGGATCAATAAAAACTCAGATCGATACTCTTCTAGAGAAACTAGGACAGCTAAAAACACTAAAAGGGTTTGATTTTAAACAAGGTGAAAAAGTTAAGACTAAGCTGGATAAATATAAGCTAGACCTTCAATTTTTTTCTATTCTAGATTCAGAAAAAACCCAAAAAGCAATCGCACCTATAAATACCTCTATCGTTCAAGTTATTGAACAAGCAGCTAATCTACAAGGAAAGATAAGTATTCAGCGTGCTTTAATGAAAAGATTGATAAAAAATCATCAAGCCAATATCAATAATTTCTTATCATACGCTGGTTATAAATACGAAGTTCAGATACCCGGGGAAGATGATAAGTGCCAGTTAAAGCTCTGGCATATAGATTATGACAAGTCTGTAAGTGGGGGAAATCAGCACCTTAGCTTCGGGGAGAGAAATGCTTTTGCAATTGTGCTATTTATGTATGAATGCTTGGCTAAAAAGCCTGATTTAATTGTATTGGATGACCCTATATCGTCTTTCGATAAGAATAAGAAATATGCAATTTTGGAAATGTTATTTCGAGGAAAGCCAGAAAATTGCTTGAAAAGTGATACTGTTTTGATGCTTACACACGATGTTGAGCCTATCATAGATACAGTTAAGGCCTTATCAAATCAGTTTTATAATCAATTAAGTGCCTCGTATTTAAGATATAGCCTAGGGACTGTCTCTGAACTAACCATTTCAAAAGATGACCTAAAGACGTTTACTCAAATATGTAATAGCATTTTAAACAAAGACTGTGATGTAATTTTAAAGCTTATATATCTTAGAAAAAATTACGAAATTTTAGATGCTAGGGAAGATGCATACCAAGTGCTGTCAAATTTATTCCATTCAAGGGATCAGCTGCTCGATAAACGTGAACCCATAGGGGAAAACGACCACCCAGAATTGAAACAAGATAAATTTGATTCAGGGGTATCTACTATTAAAGGAAAAATCCCCAAATTTGATTATTATGCTACTCTTGAACGCCTGAAAGATAGAACAGCCGTGAAGGAGTTATATGATAATTGCTCAAATGGCTATGAAAAATTGCAA
>NZ_BDMN01000508.1 GCF_002189065.1 Bathymodiolus platifrons methanotrophic gill symbiont | reverse complement strand
TTTTTTGATTTTTCAAAGGTCTTAATTTCCCATTCCAAAGGTTTTTGAGATAGAAAATCGGTTTCATATTTTGTTGCATCTTCTTCAAGACCTACTGCTAAGCAACAATTTGAAAGTGAAGCATATATCCATTTCTTATCTAATCTATTTTCAAAATCGCCTAACTCAACTAGATCTCTCAAATCTTTTATTATTTGTTTTCTGGTTTTTTCTGCTTCAATTTTACAATAAATAATTTCATTTGCATCTTCAATATTTTTTGATTTCTCATCTAAACAAAAAGAATAGTTTTCACCATTGTAATAATTATTAGTTATTTTAAAACATTTACCATAGCATTCTATTGCCCGTTCAAGTATTGATAGATCTTTCGTTAACCACCAAATATTCTTATAAATAGCACCACGTATACCTAGAGTCTCAGGGTCATTCGTATTTTGGTCATCAGTAATGAGTTTTTCTATAATAGATAGTGAATCGGTTAAGTTTACTACATCTTCGGTGTTACTTTTATACTTACACAAAGCCCACTGCTGAATAAAGTATGGCTCAGATGGAGTTTTATCACTAATCTTCTCCCATAATTTGCTTGCCTGCTCGAAATTTTCTTTTTTCATTTCTGATTTTGCTTTTTCTACTAATGCAAAAAGAACCTTCTCTCTATCTGCTAGATCATCAATTAATTTTACATATTCAGATTCAGGAAGAATTGGAGGGCTAATTTCATTAATAAATTCATACAATGGGCTATCTATCTGTTCTTGTTCTGTAACCTTATGAATCAAGTCTGTAAGGTAGGTTTTGCAACGTTCCGCTTCATCTACACCAATATCTTCTCCTAAATGAGAATACATACACATTCTAGTATGATCTAAATCAAATGGTATCTTTCCATTTTTTTCTTTCAAAATTATAGTTGAATGAGGTCTAACACCATGACGTATACCAAGCTCATAAATTGCGTTAGGATTAAATGTAGTAATATCAGCAACTACTAATTCAGCTTGCATTAATAAGGCATACATACTCTTATCAATAAGACCTGAATCTTTTATTTCATCAGATCTTACACATTCAAACCCTGCTTTTTCAACAGCAGGTCGAATTATATTTTTATATGTTTTATCTAAATCGTAAGTAATACCAAGATCTAGATCAGTTTTTTTCCCAAACCCCATAATTACAAAGCAAATTTTTGATTTACTAAAAGTTGAGTTCACTCATGATTCCTTATTGATATAAAGTAAATAGCCAACACTAATCTGTAAGTTAGGTGTTGGCTATTTTAATTATAGGATTTCACTTTTTAGGTGTAATCTCTGATTGCTTGTATAACACTTGCAGAATTCCACCCTACAGGTTCACAAACAGATGCATCTCGTACAATCTGAGGAATTCTCTGTTGCCCCCACGGTTTTATAGCAATAATGGTTTTATTTAAACGCTTCGCTTCATTGATTTCATATTCAATCCAATCACTATGAGCAGAATACATTCCACCAAGTATCAATACGACTTGAGAAGGGTTTATTTGTCGAGTCATCCCTTCTTTTAGACCTTTACGCGTCTTATCAGGCAATGCATTAGTAGTAGTGATGCTACAATTACTCCAAGATAAATTGGCTGCATCCTTTAACCAATTCACGACTTTATAGTAGTGTTCATTGTATTCCCAAGCATGGCTAATAAAAATCATTCTATTTTTTAAATTCGGCATTTTAACCCCTTTTTTTAGTGCAATACCTTCGCCAAAATAATTGAGAGAAAAAACTGGTTCTGTCGCAATAATTATCAAAAGCTCAGACCTCCTGGCCTTCAGACATAACTATCCTGCTAAAGCCATAAACTGCTTATAAGCAGGAA
>NZ_BDMN01000507.1 GCF_002189065.1 Bathymodiolus platifrons methanotrophic gill symbiont | reverse complement strand
AATTGCCCTGTCGCCTACCAGGGACTAAATATCATCACTCCGCTTAGGCTACGTTTCCCTGATTTTCAGCGTAAGAGGAAAACAGCTGACAGACCACGATTATTTTAGGATAAAGCTTTTAGTAACCTCCAGAATTGACTTAGATAAGCTTATCGGTAAGGAGCCGCATTTCGAGTGGTGCGCGGGATAGAGGTTAAAACCCCGTTCCTATCCTTCTTATGCCATTATTTCAGATTAATTCAAAATATTTGTATTTTGACGCTTTTTTATCAAAAGTAAGGACAGTCTTGCAGCCATATTTATTAGCTGAATGTGCAATTAATAAATCTGAAAGGTCAAACTTTGACGCTTGTGCTTCAAGTACAAAATGCTGAATAACAGATAAGTTTTCAAATTTAAATATAAGCATTAATCTTTAGTTGACTGATTGAATCTAAAATATCAGAGCGCTCAAATTCGTAGGGGGATTCCAAAACCCATATTAATTCTAAAATAACTAATGAAGATACAAACAATTCGGTTTTTTCGTCTTCTACCTTTTTAAATAGCCTGTAAGTCTTGTTTGCTTGTTTTGTATCATCAGCGACTAAAAAACGAACAAGAATGTTAGTGTCAATTCCTATCATAAAAATTTATTTTTAAGTCTGGTTTTTATTGCTTCATCCATTTCTTCGACAGAAATAGCCTTCCTTTTGATATTTTTCAGCTTACAATAAACATCATCAACCTTTCTATAAATAGGACGAATTACAGCTTCACCACTTTCCTTGATAAAAAATTCGATTTTATCACCCGAATGTAAATGCAATAATTCTCTAACTTCTTTTGGAATTGTGACTTGACCTTTAGCTGTCAATGTAGCAAGATCCATAGCTTTTTCCTTACATTTAATTAATTCCTTACCTATTGTAATTTCGTTTCATTTTCTGTCAAGCCTTATAGTTTTTATAGAAAATAAGGGACAGAACAAGATTCAATTAGGAATAACAATATAAAAGGCATCTTAACTGGGGTCAGAGTAAAGTTAAATATGAAGTTTCAAGGGAGATCAAGAGGTCAACCAGTAATGCCACTACCAATCTATCCGAACCATACAAATTCGCGAAGCATTTCAACAGATTTATGTTGCGGAAAGTACAGAGTAATTTGAACGCTTACTTGATAACGGGTGTTACTGGGCGACCCATAGTCAACTGGCTCCCATTATAAAAGCAGCTAAAACGATTAAGAAGCATTGGGATGGAATTGTCAGCTAGAAAAATAGCCAAATCAATAATGGTGTTTTGGAAGGGTTAAACTCGGTTTTACAGGCTGCAAAAAGAAAAGCGAGAGGATATAAAATGCAGCACTTCAAAACAATTGCTTATTTATTAACTGGAAAATTAGACTTTTCTAAAATAAATCCTAACTACTACCCACTTGAAATTCAACAGAACCAGAACAGTTTATATGGCTGCTTTATGTGTCAGAAAGGGGAATATCAAATTCCTAGTCATATTCCATAAATGAAATATTACAACAGGCTAGTGTAGATAAGCAATGCAGAAAAATAATGGCGGTGTAATCTCTCTCATTAGGGATAGAGTCTCAAATCTTACTTAAAAAATCGCGGGGAGTCGCTATTTTTGCGAAAGCTTGTTTTGGGCATCCCAGCCCAAGCAAGCAGCAAAAACTTAACGCGACCACTTATGCCTCCGGCGGCCCCGATTCGTCCTCGTCACCTCGTCCCGACCCAACAAGGGGTCGGAACATAGGCTCCAAATGACTTGACGCCGTGTCGGATGGCCTTTTATTTTGTCTCCACCTTCGCTAACGCTCAGACTCCGACAAAACAACGACCCTACGGCTATCGCGGACTAAAAA
>NZ_BDMN01000506.1 GCF_002189065.1 Bathymodiolus platifrons methanotrophic gill symbiont | reverse complement strand
AAGAAGATTTACAAAAGACTGCGAATGCACTTGGATTGGAAATTAGGATTGCCCACTATCCTCCTTATACCTCCAAGTATAATCTCATTGAACATCGTTTTTTTCCTCATGTGACTCGTGCTTGTGAAGGTGTTGTATTTGACTCGGTTGAAACAGTTAAAACATTGATTTCTAGAACATCAACGTCAAAAGGACTAACAACAATTGTTCACATACTCGACAAAATATACGAGACAGGACGAAAATATGCCGCTGACTTCAAAGAAATAATGCCGATTGTATTTGATACACATTTACCAAAATGGAATTACCGTGCAATTCCTCAAGAATAATTAATATCGGGAAGTTGTTTCGTGCTTATTCCTTAGGCGTAACAAGCCTTTTCTAAGTTCTACGCCTTGCTCTGCATTTTCAGGAGAAAGAGTAATTAGTTGTGTCTGGCCATTGATTTGTACATGGCCTAGTTTAGTTTCAGCTAGACTATCAAGACGCCAGCCCTGAGTTATCTGGCCGTTTATCTTGTCTTGTATGGTATAGCCAGTACCTGCAAAATCTAGCCATAGATCACGTGAGATGGATAAATTATTGGGCTCAGGCTGAGGGTCTCCACGTCTAATAACTTTAAAATGCATGCTGTCGCCCTGCTTGACAAGAAAAGCAGGCAAATTTCGCCATTGTGTTGGAGTATTGCTTTGGCTGGGGTCTATGGCTGGAACTTGTTCAATTTCAACGAGGCGCAGATGTGTCTGTGCAGCAAAACTCCATATTTCGGTGGCTGGCCACTCAGGATCATTAATAGCTAAATTTAAGTCTTTCAGTTCTGTAGGGTATTGTGTTTTTAATTCAATATGCCAGCGTCCGGGGCGTACCTGAACTAAAAGGCTGCCATCAGCTTCGAGCCTTGCTGGTAAAGTACTTGTTAAACTAATAGGAATAAACCCATTGAATAGGGTGTAAGGTAAGGTAATTTCACGTTGCTTGCCAGAAACCTCAAGTGATAAGTAGGTTGTAAGTTGTAAGGGAGTGCTGTCATAAATTTTCCTAAAGACCTGTAGATTTAACTGATCAGTGCGGTGTTCAGGCTTAGTGATACCCAGGTCACTAGTTTTAAGCCAGAGCTTCTGGTTTTTAATAGTAGGATACAGGATGGATTTATTAAGGACGGTAACAGAAATAATTCCTGTATTATCAGGAATAGCAAGACTATCAGGAATAGAGTCCCAGGAAAATGAACCCTGAATTAAATGATGCCCTGTATCAAGCTTGATAGCAGGATGATTGTTCCTACTGATGACCAAGGCAGGTTTATTGTTAACGGTTACATTTTGCGGCCAATGATGAGTGCTGCCTGGTAGTGTGATATAGCTTTGATTGTATAGTTGCCAGTCACTAGAGAAAGTACCACTCTGGTTTTCTAACTCTAAATTTAAATGGCTAGGCCATGCACAGTATTTTTGCTGATGATTATTGTAAAAAAAAGGGCACTTATACTTAGGCTTATCAACGAGTACCCAATCTACCCAGGGTAGTAATGCCTTAGGTATTGCAGCAGTATCGCTAGCATGTGCATGCAAAGGTAGTAGAGTGAATAAAGCAAATATCCATGTAAACAAAGACATAGTGAGAGGCCCCCTTTCTATATAGTGTAATCTGGATTTTATATCATATAGACAAGGGATAAAATCAATTCTTTATCTAATTATTATATTTGAATGATTGCACTATAGCTGTAAGGGGTGGAGCAGGGTTAACAATATAGTGTTGACCGGTAGTATCAATAAAGCTGTAGTTAAATGCTGCGTATGCATTAACTTCTAAGTCACTCGCTTAAAATCAGGGAAACGGAGCCTAAGCGGAGTGATGATTTT
>NZ_BDMN01000505.1 GCF_002189065.1 Bathymodiolus platifrons methanotrophic gill symbiont | reverse complement strand
CTTAACACCCTGGAGCGTAATATTTCAACGGCTGAAGACCCTGTTGAAATTACTGTAGATGGTATTAACCAGGTTAATATGAATGTCAAAGCCGGGTTAACCTTTCCCATCGCATTAAGAGCATTCTTGCGTCAAGATCCCGATATCATCATGGTCGGGGAGATTCGTGACCTTGAAACTCCTGATATTTCTGTCAAGGCTGCGCAAACCGGTCATTTAGTGTTATCCACATTACATACCAACGATGCACCGCAAACCCTGAACCGTCTAATGCAAATGGGGGTTCCAGCCTTCAATATCGTTTCCTCGGTATTACTGATTATGGCGCAAAGATTAACCAGACGGCTCTGCGAACACTGTAAAGAGGATTCCAAATACCCTGAAAAAACATTGCTGGAAGCCGGCTTTAAAAAGGAAGAGCTGGGTTCTTTTACCGTTTATAAAGCCGTCGGTTGTGATAAGTGCAATGACGGCTATAAGGGCCGCGTAGGTATTTATCAAGTGATGCCCATCAGCGAACAAATGCGCACCCGTATTTTAGAAGGCTGTAATGCTATGCAACTTGCTGAACAAGCAGCACAGGAAGGAATAAATGACCTGCCCCGCTCTGGCTTATTAAAGGTTATGCAAGGCATTACTTCTATTGAAGAAATCGATCGAGTAACAAGAGATTAATTATGGCACAAAATGAAGATCAAATAGAATTTACCTGGAAAGGGAAAAATAAGAGTGGCAAAGTCATTAAAGGTCAAATATCGGCTATTAGTGAAACTATTGCACGTGCAGAACTACGCCGCCAAGGCACTCGTATTATTGGCATAAAGAAAAAACCAAAAGACCTTTTCACTAAAGCCAAAAAATCAATTAGCACAGGTGATATTGCGGTTTTTGCCAGACAAATTGCAACGATGCTGGAATCTGGCATTCCCTTGGTACAATCTTTTGATATTATCGGCAAAGGCAGTGAAAATCCTGCAATGGCAGAATTGGTATTAGCGATTAAAGCGGATATTGAAGAAGGCGATACCTTAGCTCAGGCACTCAGAAAACGACCTATCTATTTTGATGAATTATTTTGTAATTTGGTCGAAGCAGGCGAGCATGCCGGAATACTTGAAAGCCTACTAGATAAAATTGCAACTTATAAAGAAAAGACGGAAACCATCAAGAAAAAAATTAAAAAAGCCCTGACTTATCCTATTGCAGTGGTGGTGGTTGCTTTTATCGTCACAGCTATTATGCTGATTTTTGTTGTCCCTGTTTTTAAAGAATTATTTGATAGTTTTGGGGCAGATTTACCTAGCTTTACCTTATGGGTAATGGGTATTTCTGACTGGATGGTTGCCAACTGGTATTATCTAGTCGGTATCATCGTTGTGCTAGTATACGTTTTTATGTATTTTAAAAAGCGCTCGCATAAGTTCAATTACTTTCTTGATCGCTTACTACTTAAACTACCGATTATCGGCATGATTCTACATAAATCAGCCATTGCCCGTTTTTCGCGAACTTTAGCGACCATGTCAGCAGCAGGCGTTCCCCTTGTCGATGCTTTAGAATCCGTTGCCGGTGCAACTGGTAATATCGTTTACTATAAGGCTGTCATGGAAATGCGAGAAAATGTTGCCACCGGGGAAAGTCTCCAGTATTCAATGACCCAGACAAATTTATTTCCACACATGGTCATTCAAATGCTTGCTATTGGTGAAGAGTCTGGAGCTATTGATAAAATGCTCAATAAAGTAGCTGATTTCTATGAACTGAAGTTTCCCAATTATTGAGTAGCTGAAATACACAATGCTGGTGTATCGAGGTTTATTTTAGGTGGTTTTGCCATGTTTATAGCAAACCCCTACTTAATTCCCCTTAGGCAATAGCATTTGAAACGAATGAAAA
>NZ_BDMN01000504.1 GCF_002189065.1 Bathymodiolus platifrons methanotrophic gill symbiont | reverse complement strand
TCCTCAAGAATAATTAATATCGGGAAGTTGTTTCGTGCTTATTCCTAACATTATTATTAGCAGGCAACCTTTCTCTGATACCTAAGATATTCACCACGTAAACAAGAATATTATACAGGATATCAATATCCTGTACTTTCCCCCTATTCCTCCACTGTATTGATCTTAAAATCAGGCAGTTTTCCCTGCTATCAAAATTATCCTGTCAAATTGCCTCTATAATTGATAATATTCAGAAAAACAGGCGTATTAACAAGAAAACTTAATCTATTTATAGTTTGGTTTATTATCTATGTCAATTGAAAAACCTAAAAAGAATTTACTAGAGGAAACACGGAGCATTTTTCGGCGCTTACATTACTCGATTCATACTGAACGTGCTTATTGTGATTGGATTATGCGTTTTATACGTTTTCATCACTTGCAAGAAAGAGAGTCCTTACTGGTTGATCCTGAGAAAAAAGTTGAGGATTTTTTAACTCATTTAGCAGTACAAGCTAATGTAGCGGCTTCAACACAAAACCAGGCTTTTAATGCTCTGGTATTTTTGTATAAACAGGTTTTGAAACATCCTTTAGAGGGTGTGGATGCTGCAAGAACAAGCAAAGAAAAGCGAGTTCCAGTGGTTTTGACACGGGAAGAAGTTAAACTGGTTCTCGCTTTTTTAGAGGGGACATCAGATTTAGTTGTAAAGTTATTGTATGGTGGTGGTTTACGAATTACCGAGGCTGTGCGTCTACGCGTACAAGACATTGATTACGGATTTAAACAGATAACTGTGCGCAATGGAAAAGGGTTATCAGATAGGGTTACCCCTTTTTCTGAAAGCCTGATACCACTGTTAACCAATCATTTGGAGCGGGTTAAGGCGATTCACGAGCAAGACTTAAAGGATGGTCATGGTGCTATTTATTTGCCCTTTGCACTATCACGCAAGGAAAATAAAAGGGGTCAGTGTAATTGATTTTTTTATATTTTCAGACTTTCTACCCTGTCCCTTGTATGTCTGAGGAATTCCAAGTCGATTTAAGCGTGCTAATCAAACCATAATATAGCCTTATCAATGATTTTAAACTAAGTTTACCCCAACAAAACAACAATATCAATAACTCTGACCCCTTTGATTGTGATTGTGATTGGATTCCGAAAACATGGGTAGTTGATTGTAAGTTTGTTGGCGCACGCGATAAAGCATTGATTTACCTGGGTCGATACCTTTACCGTGGTGTGATTCGTGAAAAGGATATTTTATCCTGCCATGATGGCAAAGTAACATACCGCTATCAAGACAGTAAAACCAAACGCTATATAACCAAAATAGTTTCGGGGGCTGATTTTCTCTGGCTGGTATTGCAACATGTTTTGCCTAAAGGCTTTCGCCGTGCGCGGAACTTTGGCTTTTTACACCCCAATAGCAAGGGCGTGATTAAACTGATTCACATCCTGCTAAACTGAAGTTTCCCAATTATTGAGTAGCTGAAATACACAATGCTGGTGTATCGAGGTTTATTTTAGGAATGTGCACGAAATAACTTCCTGAAGCAGCCAAGCTTGAATAATGAAATATCTCCCCTAAATTAAGGTTATCTTAATTTATTACTCAGTGGTTGTCTTATGTCATTTCCTTATAAAAAAAATATCGAAAAGTCGATGAAGAAATTTTATGACTCACTTTGTGAAAAAAATAAGCGACGGTATGCCGCCATTGAAAGTGAAAAATTATCTCATGGTGGCGTTAACTATATTTCAGCTTTATTAGAGTGTGACCCAAAAACTATCCGCCAAGGAAAAAAAGAACTCACCGAATTAGAACTGGATATAACAGGAATCAGACAACCTGGAGGCGGTCGAAAAAAAAGACCTCTACCCCTGAATACAGTGGAATAGATCAAGACTTTTTAGATATTCTTCAACAGCATACAGCAGG
>NZ_BDMN01000503.1 GCF_002189065.1 Bathymodiolus platifrons methanotrophic gill symbiont | reverse complement strand
GAACATCGTTTTTTTCCTCATGTGACTCGTGCTTGTGAAGGTGTTGTATTTGACTCGGTTGAAACAGTTAAAACATTGATTTCTAGAACATCAACGTCAAAAGGACTAACAACAATTGTTCACATACTCGACAAAATATACGAGACAGGACGAAAATATGCCGCTGACTTCAAAGAAATAATGCCGATTGTATTTGATACACATTTACCAAAATGGAATTACCGTGCAATTCCTCAAGAATAATTAATATCGGGAAGTTGTTTCGTGCTTATTCCTAAGTATATATTTCACGAAAAGTTCCTTAAAGCACTATTGCAAAGACCATTAAACTTAAGGCGAGCTAATATTTTTACGGCTAATTATGATTTGTCGTTTGAATATGCGTTTGACAAGTTAGGGGTTTATTATATTGATGGTTTTTCGGGATTCCATCGGCGATGTTTTAAGCCAGAAACATTTGAATATGATATTTTTTATCCTGGATCAACCACGGCAGGAAAAGTTCAACGGATAGAAAAGGTAGTTCGTTATTATAAGCTTCATGGCAGCCTTTCTTGGGTGAACTCAGACAAACGAGATGCCTCTAATTTATATGGTATAGAAGAGTTGCCTTTAATCTTAATTGAACAAGAAGATAAAAAAGGTGAAATTATCGTTTACCCCACAGCGGTTAAGAAATCTTACGCGCTTGATTTACCTTATTCCGAATTGTTTCGGCAGTTTTCATCAACCATTAACCAATCACAATCAGTTTTATTGACTGTGGGCTATGCATTTGCTGATGAGCATTTTAACGATATTATTTTCCAGGCTCTCTCAAACCCTTCGTTCACACTGGTCATCGTAGATTTTAATGGAACTAAAGATAACCTTCATATAGAGAGAATTAAGAATCTAAATGATTCTAGAATAATTATTTTACAAGGCGAATTTTTTGGAGATTTTCTTACCTTTGCAGATACCCTAATGCCAGATTTTTATAATATCGATAGTAATGAAAAAATAGCTAATACACTCAATAAGTACTTTGATGAAAAGCCCAAAGGTGGCAAAGAGGGGACTAGTGAAGGGGAGTTGTTTTAATGAGTGAAAGGGTCATAGGAAAAGTTATTTCGGTTGATAGCTTTAGAGTTTTTATCAAACTGGATGATGACTTAAAAAGCTTATACAAAAGCGGCTATGATGATATTTTTGAAGTGGCACGAATAAATTCATACATTATCATTCCTACTGGTTCGGATAAAATTGTGGCGATGATAACCAGTGTTAAAAATATTGATGAAACCGAATTAAATAAAGATAAAGAAGCTATTTTTCTCACCAAATCATCTCGATATGTTATTGCTACAATGGTAGGGACAATCGTAAATGATAAGAAATATATTCAAGGTGTCTATAGTTACCCTGTTTTGGACAATCCAGTTTGGTACGTTCTTAAGCAAGATTTAGATAATATTTTTGATCATCATACTCATGACAAGATAGATTTTAAGGAAGATTACTATTTGCCAATTGGGTCATCATCTACCTTTACAGATTATCAAGTAAAAATAAATCCTGACAAGTTCTTTGGTAAGCATGCTGCCATACTAGGTAACACGGGATCAGGTAAGTCATGTACTTTAACTTCTATCTTACAAAGTCTTTTTGATTACTCCTATAACGGTAAGCAGTTAAAATCTGCTCACATCATCATTTTTGATACTAATGGTGAATATCAAAGGGCATTTAAAGGAACTAAGGGTAAGCCTTATAAAAATCTATCATTAGTAAATCCATTTCATATTGATAAGGAAGGTTTAAAAGTACCTTATTGGTTCATGAATTTTGATGATTTTGATTATCTGTTTGAGCCAAGTGTTAACACTCAGATGCCCATTTTAAAGCGAGCTATTGCATTAGCAAAAAATAAAGCTGAACAAGCGGGCAAGCCAATACTTGATCC
>NZ_BDMN01000502.1 GCF_002189065.1 Bathymodiolus platifrons methanotrophic gill symbiont | reverse complement strand
CCCCTCCTTAACCAAGGAGGGGGGTTATGTTAATACTGAAGTTTCCCAATAATTATTTATGGTAAAATTGAAACTATGCTACAACTATATGAAAAAAATAGTCTTTTCATTCGTTTCAAATGCTATTGCCTAAGGGGAATTAAGTAGGGGTTTGCTATAAACATGGCAAAACCACCTAAAATAAACCTCGATACACCAGCATTGTGTATTTCAGCTACTCAATAATTGGGAAACTTCAGTTTAATAACAACCTGTTTTGAAATACCCCGCCGCTTAAAATAATGGTATTAGTCTCTGTCTGTATTGACAGTTTCATTAATAATTTAACCGTTGCTGAGATTAAAGTGTGGTGAATTCTCGCGGCTATGACCGCTTTATCAATCTGTTGTTGTAAATCCTGTAATACTGCCAGTAATAATGCTTGCCAATTGATAACAAATATCTCATTTTTATTTTCAATCTCATAGCTATATGGGTTATCTTCCAGCTTGAAAAACTCAGTTGTTGCCAGATTTTCTAACATGATTGCCGCCTGTCCTTCATATGAAATTTGCTCTGGACACAATCCTAATAAAGCAGCAAAAGCATCAAACCAACGGCCGCAGGAACTGCTTAAAGGAGAATTTAATTTCTTGTCTATCATGCTTGTCAGAGTTGCTAAAGGCTTGGTTTCTAGCAACCTGATAATTTCTAAATCGGCAAACTCTTTATGTATGTCCGCATAATTAAAGTAATGTGTCAGCTGAGCATAAGCATTACGCCATGGTTCACGCATAGCCGGCACACCACCAGGCATCGATATTTCCTGAAAATGTCCTAAACGCTGGCAAGTAGAATAATCACTGAATAAAAATTCGCTCCCCCATAGCTCACCAGACAACCCCATTCCCAGACCATCAAAAACGGCGGCTAATACCGAGGGGGTATCTAAAGCCAAACCATGCTCAGCCATACAGGCTGCAATGTGTGCGTGATGATGCTGTACAGAGACTAAACTGAATGGCTGATCCTCTGCCAGTTGTTGGCCATATTGTGTGGATAGATAGTCAGCGTGAAGGTCAACCGCAATCAAATCTGCCTTAAAATCAAAAAGCTGTTGGTAACATTTTAATTGATAACGATAATCCAATTGTGCTGCTGCATTTTCCAGGTCACCAATATGCTGTGATACGATAGCCATTCCCTGTTTTAACAGACAAAAACTATTTTTTAATTCGCCCCCCATCGCCAGAATTTGTTGCTTGTTGTTAAAGCCTTCAGGTAGCTGCAAAACTTCGGGACTGAATCCACGCGCACGACGTAAGACATGCATTTTATTATCTAGCAAGCGCATAACAGAATCATCCAGCCGATTTACTATGTCCCTGTCATGCATTAAAAAATAGTCTGCAATAGTACCTAGCTTTTGTCGTGCTTCGTGGTTATCTACACATTGCGGTTGATCACTCAAGTTTCCCGAGGTCATCACTAGCGGGTTGGATAGTTGCTGTAATAGTAGATAGTGCAACGGGGTATATGGCAACATAAAGCCCAGCTTATCCTCAGTTGGCGCCACACTTTGTGCTAGTTTTTTCCCCCGTGCTGGTAGGATAATAATTGCTGCCTTTTATCTGACAGGGCTTGTTGTTCTATTTTGCTAATCTGAGCATACTCATTAACCTGTTCTATATCCGGTAGTGGGTTAAATCTGTTATTTCACTTAAATAATTAGGAGAAGTAAAAGGTTTACATCATAATTCCTCGAATGAAATGTTATCAAGAAGTAAGTTGCCACAATTGTCGCTGTAGCACTATCATGAAATCAGGAAAGAATGCTCAAAATATACAGCGGTATCGCTGCAAAAATAGTGCCTGCCCAACTCAAACATTTATGCTGGACTATCGCTATAATGCATGTGTGCCTGGAGTCCAAGAAAAAGTCGTCGAAATGGCTATTAATAGCAGTGGTATTAGAGA
>NZ_BDMN01000501.1 GCF_002189065.1 Bathymodiolus platifrons methanotrophic gill symbiont | reverse complement strand
AGCATTGTGTATTTCAGCTACTCAATAATTGGGAAACTTCAGTTATATAACACCCCCCTGAAATAATCGTCCAATTATAGAAATGGATATGACAATGAATGAACTGTCCCGGCAAATAAAACAATGGGGCAATGAACTAGGCTTTCAACAAGTGGGTATAAGCGATACCGATCTACAGAAGGCAGAGCAGCGTCTGCACGAATGGCTGGCAAAAGGTTATCATGCAGATATGGATTATATGCATAAGCATGGTTTAAAACGCAGCCGCCCTGCTCTTTTACAGCCTGAAACTGTTAGTATTATTTCAGTACGCATGGATTATTTACCTGAGCCTCATGAAGCTATGGAAACCACGTTAAATAATCCCATTGCCGGGTTTATTTCCCGCTATGCTCTGGGACGCGATTACCATAAAGTGTTACGCAAGCGTTTACAAAAACTCGCTAAACGTATTGAGCAAGAAGTAGGCGTATTTGGTTATCGTGCTTTTGTTGACTCCGCGCCAGTGCTAGAAAAAGCCATCGCTGAAAAAGCAGGCCTGGGCTGGATAGGTAAACACAGCAATATTATTAATAAAAAAGCAGGATCCTGGTTCTTTTTAGGTGAAATTTATACCTCTCTTCCTTTAGTTCCGGACTCTCCCAGTTCAAATCATTGTGGCCTGTGTACTTCCTGCCTTGATATATGCCCTACCCAGGCCATTGTTACACCTTATCAAGTTGATGCGCGGCGTTGTATTTCCTATCTAACAATTGAACTTAAGGGCTCCATTCCAGAAGATTTAAGACCTTTAATGGGCAATCGTATCTATGGCTGTGATGACTGCCAGCTAATCTGCCCGTGGAATCGCTTTGCCCGGATTAGTAAAGAAACTGATTTTAGCCCTAGACATAATCTCAATGCACAGCACTTAATAGAATTATTTAACTGGACCGAAGAGGAGTTTTTACATAAAACTGAAGGTTCTGCGATTAGACGCATAGGCCATCAACAATGGTTACGAAATATTGCTGTTGCTCTGGGAAATGCTCCCGCTAGTACAACAATCAGGCAAGCTTTGCATCTTAAAGTAAATCATAAAGATGAGTTGGTTAGGGAACATGTCGCGTGGGCACTAGCACAAAGCTCCTAAAAAGAAAATTACAGCCTCACATCATTGCTTTATAATATAGAACATTATTGTTCTTAGCTTTGGAAAGCGTATATGAAAAAAACGAGTATTTCAGTTTTATTGTTATTTTCTAGTGCATTGTCTGCGCAAAATTTATTAAAAACCTATGACCTTGCAGTGCAGAATGACCCTGTTTTAAGCCAGTCACTAGCTAATAAAATGGCAGTAGGCGAAACTAAGGATCAGAGTATTGCCCGGTTATTACCCACGATAAATGCGGGTTATTCCGGTTCTCAAAACTGGCAATATCAGAAGTCAAAATTTCAAACTGAGTTCGGCCAAACACGCAGTAATAAATTTTGGGATAACCAGTTTTCAATTAACCTGGTACAACCCGTTTTTCATTGGGATATGTGGGTGCAATTATCCCAGTCAGAAAAACAGATTGCCCAAGCTGATGCCAGCTACCTTGCTGAACAACAGAATTTAATTCTTAGAACTACCAGTGTTTATTTTGATGTTTTAGCTGCTCAGGACGATCTCACTTTTTCTATGTCTCAAATGAAAACCATAGCCAGGCAGCTAGAGCAGGCTCAACAGCGCTTCGAGGTTGGACTGATTGCCATTACCGATGTTTATGAAGCTCAGGCAGGTTATGATCAAAGTAGATCAGATGTTATTGCCGCAGAGAATAATGTAGCAAACGCCAAAGAAGCTTTAAGAGTAATTATTGGGCCTTACTCCTCTGAACTCAACATCTTAGGCGAGACGTTACCTCTACCAAAACCAATCCCGGATAATATAGATGAGCGGGGAGTCGCTATTTTTGCGAAAGCTTGTTTTGGGCATCCCAGC
>NZ_BDMN01000500.1 GCF_002189065.1 Bathymodiolus platifrons methanotrophic gill symbiont | reverse complement strand
CCTGCGTGTTCTAAACCGTTATCTAAAATGTTATTTTCTCTAAGTGATCTAATTTTATTTTCGAAACTATCAGGTAATGCCACACGCATATAACGGTTAGCACGCCATCGAGTCAAAACTTCGCAATCTGTTTTTTCTAATGCACTTGGCTGTATTGCTTTCGCAGTAATTTGATTGATAAAATCTTGTTTATCAATTTGAAGTACTTTTGAGGCTTCAGCCTTATACCAAAAACCATCTGTTAGTTCTAGTTCAAGAAAACGGGTGCTTTTAGCATACAGGTTTAAAAAATGAGGCGGTTTTTTCTTTTTTGGTCTTCGTGCAATGACAAATTCAATCGTTTTTTCTATTGTATATTTGGCGGTAATATCGCAATTTTGAGAAAGAAGTATTAGTGTATTACGCTTATCCGTTAATTGTTTTTCTAAGTTTTCTGTAGTTGCCCAACAATGCAGGTGAAAATCAGCAGATAAAGACTCACAAAACAGGTACGTTCCTTGTGCCCAGCCTTGGCTAAAAAGTTCTATACCTACTGATTCGCTCATACTGCATTAGGTCTATTTAAGAATTCTTCCTGTTTAACAATAGAGTCAGGTAATGTTGATTGAGATTGTTTATTAATACGTTTGGCAATAGTTTTAGAAAAAATAGCGACTTGTTCTAAATTAATAGACTCACTCGTTAGAATATCAAATAAGCGTTTATCGTCAATTCGCATCGTTAATGTGCTTGCTCCTAATCTATGAGGACAATTTGAACTAATAATACTTAATGCTTCATTAACTTGTTGGGCGCGATTCTCTGTTTTTTGATTTGGTTTTTGTTCCAATTTAGTTAACAAGTTGTGTAAGTTCTGTCGAGTAGTTAAAAAAACCTCAGCTAAATGTTGCTTACTTAATCCCAATGTTTTTTCTGCACGGTGGATTACATCCGTTACCGTTAATATATCGATTTGTTGATCAATAGGGAAGTAATTGCTGGGATTCTCTAATGCAGGGCTATTCTCACTTAATCTAGGTAAAAAGTAGGTTGTTATATTTTCATTAGTTCCCGTTGTTGCAATAGCTGGCATTCCATTAAGAGCTAGGGCGGCAATTCCACAGGCTGTTGAGAATTGTTTTTTATTCATTGGATTCTTCCCATTCTTGTTTTGCTACCTCTGTTATAGCGTCCCAAAAAAACTGACTGGATAAACTATATAAACTATCAAGTTGCTCCATTATTGTATTTGTTTTCCATTCCACATCTTCAGTAAAATCCATTCGATGATCAGTGTTTAATATTCCGTAATTTTTGGGAGAGTGATATTTTTCAAGATAGGGGTTCAGAATTAAAACAGCCTGTTGATCAGATTCCAGCATATCAGCAGGCAACCATCGACCAGGAATACCTGTTACACTCGCTTTAACTTCTTCAGTCATGATAACCATAAATTGATTTTCACCTGTTTCAGTAATAGATTGTGAAATACCCATTGTTTCTTTTGAAAAATCAGGGTGAAAAGGTAATAAACTGGGATTAATGTAATCACTTAACTCCATTTTTTTACTGGGCAGTATTACATCAATATAACGAATACTTACCTGTTTTGTCAGGACATTTTTTAAGTCATTTAGATGAGAGGTAAATACATTTAAAATTTCTTTTATATCACCACTATACTTGTCATAATTTTTGTACTGTGTGTTTTTTATGGTTAAGCGATTATGAATAAGTTCGACTGATTGGGTTTTATTAAAACCACGAAAAACCAAGCGTTTTGAGTTGCTTTTTTGTTGTTTTAGTTCACCATAACCATAACCATCACCTTCTAGCTTAAATTGAAAACCAATTTCAACAACCTCTGTGTCTATACGTTCAGCAAATCCGAGCTTGATCATGGCTTTGTGTAAATCTTCCATTTCCTGTTCTGTGCCTAATTCGCGAGAAGGCAAATCACTAAAATGGATTTGTGCTTGTACCAAGACAAGAGGGGCTTTTATTAGTCGTTTTTTTGTCATTTGC
>NZ_BDMN01000499.1 GCF_002189065.1 Bathymodiolus platifrons methanotrophic gill symbiont | reverse complement strand
GCGATACGAAACGCCATACCTGACATAAAAGAAAACAGCATAAAGAATGACATCTTTTGGAAAGTGAGTGCCTTTGAAGCTGAGCATGGGATCCACCTTTTATTGAAATTGAGAATTATGATAGCAGATAACGTCGGGAAGGGGGATTTATGCGACAGAACCGTATTAATAACAAAAGCATGATTTTATTATTAATATAGAATATATGTTTATAATGTTACTGCTACTTAATATATTTGTATTAATTTATTTCTGGAAATTTTCAAGGCTCAATGAACCGAAAACGAACCACTCAAAAGAAGGTCATCATGATTGAATTATCAAAATCATGTGTGAAAGATTTTAAAGCCACTGGTGATAAGGACGCTTTACTTTTCCCTTACTATGACACAAGCGACCCACGATATTTTGATAAAAAGACAAAGAAGAGGGCACAAAGGATGCGTTTTTAAAAAGGAGGTCATGAACTTTGTATCTTTTCCATGCGAGCCTTGCAAAAATTGAAAAAAGCACCGTCGGGGCTTTGCAATTCTGGTTTTCCCGATTGTTCCCACCATTGCAACCATTCGAATTCAATCGCGTACACATCAAAATGACGACCAAGAACGCGCTTGGCCTTTTCGATAGTGTCAGGTTTGAGGGAAGGGCGGTTATTGTCTTGTGGGGCTTGAATAGCGGGTTTTTCTTGGTAATCTCTATAATAAAAAAGCACATTTCCACTTTCATAATATATATTATATTCTGGTAAATGGTCGTGTTTTACAAGGTGGCTTATAGCTTCCTTGAATTTTTTTAATGAGCCAGAAGAACCCACCTTTTTATGTAAGTTTTCAATACCTATGTGCCATCGTTTTTGTTTTCCGCAATGTTTACGTGCTATTTCATAAATACGCCTTTCTATGGGTTTTCTAAGCCTAAAATAATCATGGTTTATACTTAAAACCTCTTCGCCTATAACCGAATTGTAAAGCCATTCTGAAAGGGTTATTTCAAGTTCTACCATGCGCTTTGTTTTAGGGTCATCAATTACTATTCTGTAACTATCAATAATGCCGAAACCTTCTATTATTTCTTGTCCGTTGGTTTTTATGTTGGTTTCAATTCGTGTCCCAGAAAGCCGTTCAAAAGCTTTTCTTAATCCTTTATATTCTGTGCCGCCTATTCCTCTGTTAGTTGTCACAAGTAAATCATGGGCTTTAAAGCGTATTTTACGGCTTGGCTCATTACCTTGATTAATTCCTGCCATGAGCTGCGATATGCAATAAATCAAAATATCCTTGTCGTGAATAGTAGCTCTTCCATAGGCACTAGGGGCGATTGTTACCGTATTATCGTTATGCTCATATTTTCGAATGGCTGTATCTGGTTTGGTGGAGAGTGTAAAAAGTGGGTGCTCCATGCTTGCAATGTCGCTTTTGGGTATGACTTCCCCAAAATCACAGATAAATAAATCCTTTTCAGGGTGGCGAATTGGTAAAAGTGGTTCGGTCATTTTTTAAACTCCAAAAAAAGCCCCTGAAATAATTTAGAAGCCCCTAAAACTATTATTTAGTTCGTGATTTCAGGGGTATTGTTCGTGATTTCAGGGGTCAAGTAAAGTCTTTTATTTGTGATTTCAGGGGTCAATTCGTGATTTCAGAGGTAGCAACGTGATTTCAGGGGCTAATCTTCGTGATTTCAGGGGTAACTTAAACGTGATTTCAGGGGCTAATCTTCGTGATTTCAGGGGTAAAATATAATTATATCCACAGGGTAAGCAATTGATTTATATTTAAAAAAAACATTTTCCAAAAATCGGTAACACTATAACACTATTATTAACATTAATAACACTAGGCTTTGCAGCCTGTGGATAAGTGGATAACTTCAAATATAGTTAATTTTTGTGGTTTATCATCGTTCCCAAAATATCCAAAAAAGAAAGCCATAGCTAAAAAAATCATTAGCATTTTAAGTGGGAAAGATAAACAGGTAAAACCTTACAATCTATGTGTTTAATGGGTGTTCTT
>NZ_BDMN01000498.1 GCF_002189065.1 Bathymodiolus platifrons methanotrophic gill symbiont | reverse complement strand
CAGAGTGTCTATTTGCTGTTATAAGTGATTAAAATCAAAAAGATGGAAATGTTCGAGTGGTGCTACCTTCAGGTAGGTTATAGACTGCTTTGTTTAGGTACTTCTTCTTTCAATGGGAACACTGATGCTGACTTTAGTAATTTTCACCTTTAAAAAGGGGTGAAAATTGGACTAAAATTCAGAGAGATACATTAATTATTATTTTAAATCAATCTGTTATGAGTTTAAATCAATCTGTTATGAGTTTAAATTACGCTGAGTAGTTACTTTTTTGGCAGATAAGATTGGACTCAAGGCTTCAAGTATTGTTATGATTTCGAACATGGTCATATTTTGGTAAGTGCTGTGGTATTGTAACCTAGTATTTTACCGATTTCTGGCCATCCTTAGTTTATTTCTCTCCCTTATTTTGGCGAAGGTATTGTAATTGGAATGCAATTTATAAACGATTTAATGAATGGTCTCGTAAAGAAAAACTGATGGGTATTTTTAACATGCTTATTGTTGAACCTGATTTAGAGTGGGAATTTATTGATGGAAGTATTGTGAAAACACACCAGCATAGTAGTGGTGCAGCACACGGACAAGAAAGTGCCATAGGAAAGTCAGTAGCAGGAAACACAACCAAAATTCATATGGCCGTTAATTCTTGGGGGCTTCCAATCCACTTCAGGATAACAGGCGGTGAAGTTCATGACTGCAAAGAAGCGCCTAAGCTGGTTGCTGAATTGCCCCAAGCTGATTATATTATTTCTGACAGAGGCTATGACAGTAAAGAGTTGCGAACTCAAATCAGAGTTCAAGACGCAATTCCTATTATTCCAAGAAAAAAGAATTCAAATATCGGTAATGATGACATTGATTGGTCCCTTTATAAATATTGGCACCTTGTTGAAAACGCTTTTGCAGGGATCAAGCACTTCAGAGCCATTGCTACACGATATGACAAACTGAAGCGAAATTTTGAAGGGTCTATGGCTTTAGCTTGTACTTTTTTATGGTTGCCTATGTGAAACGGCAACAGCCCCTAGTAATGTTGAAGTCCGGTATTATTTATAAACAGATTTGCAAAATTACTGCAAAATTGATTGAGGTTAATTTATCGGTTGGGCAAAATTTCCCCAGAAATAAGAACGGAGTTATTTCGTATACAGGAGTTCATGATATTTCTCTTGCGATGAAAGACTTGGCATATGAAGATATTTATAAAAAATTAGAAGAAACAAAAAACTATAATATAAAGATGATTGATGGTGCATTGATTCAATTACTTTACGATTATCAACATGGGGAATTAATTTCTCATCGTTTGGCTTTTTTTCCATCGCCAAGCTTAGAGAGTTTCCAAAATGAACCTGAATTATATGAAGATGATGAAATTTATGCCGATATTTTAGCAAAAAATATTGTTACCTTCCCTATCCGCTTCGATTTCGATCCTAAAAACTTTAAAGAACTTGAACATCCGAAAACACATGTAACCTTCGGACAATATAAAAATTGTAGGATTCCTGTTTCTAACCCATTAACCCCAGAGTTGTTTATCAACTTTATATTACGAAATTTTTACAATACAGCCTTTACAAAACATACAGATGATTTTTCCGTGAGTCCTTCATCTTTTAACCAAACGATTACTGGTAAAGAAGAAGGTGTGCTTCATTTAGGTATTTATTAAAAAATGTAGTAACTACCAACTGAAGTTTCCAAATAAGGTGGTGGGTTAAATCTGTTATTAGGCATGAATATCTCGTCCAAATTCGACTTTATTAATTAATAGTCCAATGACAATATCATGCATTTGTTCTATTTTGGAAAAACAGATTGTTCGACGCGTTAAGCGTTTAATCCATGTTCTAAAATTTAGGTTTTTTCGTTCAATTTTTTGAGTGTTTTGTTTGCCTATTTCATGTTCATTTACATCTAAGTTTCGCTCATAAGCCCCCCAGTCATCTGTATAATATCTGCTTATTTCAAAAGGAGTCAGTAAGGCTTTTAGCTCTTTGAAAACATCATCTTTACGCTTGCCAAATACATAAGCA
>NZ_BDMN01000497.1 GCF_002189065.1 Bathymodiolus platifrons methanotrophic gill symbiont | reverse complement strand
GTTCATTAGCAGTATGCCCGTTAAACAAGTGCCCAACCAAGCGGCTTGAATCCGTGTCAAAGCGGCTCCGGGTTTTAGCTGATTGAGCGCATCATTTAAATCGTCAATATAGCTTTGGATAAAGGTGGCTGGGGCATTCATTAACATGGGCTTACACCGATAAAATTACAACAACCTCAGAATACCTGATTTTACCTTCTCAATATCAAAAACTTGAACATCGAGTACTAAGAAACTTTTCTTTCATCGTTTGAAGACGAATTAATCTTTCACATTCATGCCAGGCTTGATGTTTTTCACCAAAATGATCAAGTATATTTTTCCTGATATCGCGTGCTTCACTGGTATCTAATTCGTTTTGTACGATAAATGTTTTGTACTTTTTTAACCATTGAGCAGGTTCTACATCTGGGATAGGGTCAACATCCTGCAATTGCGCCATTACATCTGAACATGGTAGCCCTAAGTTCTCTGTTAATGGTCTATTAGCAGTTGAAATAAGTTCACCTGTTTCACTATCAACTTCATGTTTTATAACACGAATACTTTCTGAAGGAACTGTAGATAATACTTGTGGGCTGTGAGTAGTCACAATAAACTGGATATTTGGGAATGCTTGACGCAATGAAGTAATAACTGTTTGTTGCCATTGTGGATGTAAATGCATATCTATTTCATCAATCATTACCACACCAGGTGATGACTCTGCTGCTTTATCCCCCAAGTGCCCATTTATAAGCACGCAGCGATAAGCAATATCAGCTATCATAGCCAGCATATTTTTTATTCCAGCACTTAATTGAGTAATTTTCATTACCCCATGTTTCGGATGTTTCAATACTAAAGATTTATCGTATTTCTCACTGTACTGTAAATTCTGCCAACCTACAGGTTTTAGAACTTCATTCACCGCATCTTGCACTACTTTAACTGGGTTACGGAGTTCATTAGGTACTTCGATAAAAGTTTCACCATCCTCTAATTTCTTAATTTGATACTCCATAACTTTCAAATAGGCAGAAGTAAACCAATCTTGAAATTGTTTAAAGCTAGATGCCGGGTCTAGGCAGTCCTGATAAGCAAAGCTTCTTATTTGTTCGTTATTTTTTTTAGTTACTCCTGCTTTAACACCCATTAAACGCTTTTCTCGCCACAGACGACCTGTGCCATAATAACCAAATACAGGTAAATTTTCAGGTTCAACATTTAAATCTCTAGTTGCATTCTGTAAAGCTTTAGCTGATTTTTTTAATATCTTTGTTCCAGGATCATCTTTTGTTTGTGATTTTTTAGCTTCACTATCGCGATAACGCTGCCAAGTACTTTTGCTTTCTTGATAATCACCAACAGTAAGAATAGACGATGGGAATTGCCGTGCCATTAAATCCAGTGCGCCAAATATTTGTGATTTCTGTTCGACCGATTTTAAAATTCTTACATCATCAATAGTAATAGTATTCGCTGGATCAGCATAAGAATTTTTTGCCAAATCGAATTGACTCACAAATGGCCACATAGCAATACGCACAGCATCTAAAATAGAAGTCTTGCCTTCACCGTTATTTGCCGCTAATACTGTAATGTGAGGATGAAGATTAATCTCAAGCTTCTGATAACACCGAAAGTTCTCAAGAGTAATTTTTTCTAATTTCATAATATTTGTTCCGGTGCTACTGACTTATACTTCGCGCGGTCACGGATGCGGAATTAGGCTTCCCGTCTAAAGCGGGACAATTTAATGGGTTCTGTCGCAATACTTATCAAAAGCACAGACCTCCAGACAACCAGCGTATCAGCTTTCCTTAAAGACTTTAAACATTGTTCAAGTTCGGGTCTGTCTTTTTTACTTCCTGACGCTTTTTCCTTATAAATTATTTCGCAACCAGCTGCATTAAGCGCGTCTATTTGTAGTGATGTATCTTGAGAAGATGTTGAAACTCGAGCGTAACCTATTTTCATCTGTTTACTTTTTTAACATGGGTTTTATTAACTATAAATAAGGCCTTGTTAATGGTGATTAGCTGTGTTTATGGCGATGTAAAAAATACACTTGTTTTTTT
>NZ_BDMN01000496.1 GCF_002189065.1 Bathymodiolus platifrons methanotrophic gill symbiont | reverse complement strand
AATTTAGGGGAGATATTTCATTATTCAAGCTTGGTTGCTTCAGGAAGTTATTTCGTGCACATTCCTAAACTTAATTTCTGGGGAATACAGGCGACAGAAGTTTTACAGACGATACAGGCGGCTTATGCAGGACATATCATTGGCATGCACCTGCAAGGAAATCATCGCTATAATATCAGCCTGACTTTAAGTCCTGAATTACGCCGTAATACTGAATCAATTACGCAGCTCCCTATACGGACACTTGCTGGAAAATTAATAAACCTCGGTGAACTGGTTGATATCAAACATAATGAGGGACGTTACAATATTCTGCATCAAAACGCCCAAAGGCGACAAAGCGTCACCTGTAATGTTGCCGGGGATGACATGGCTTCATTTATGCAAGAACTTAAAACACGAATTACCAGCAATATTAGCTTTGAAGACAATACCTACCCGGAGTATACCGGAGCAGCGGTTGAACAGGCGCAAGCTAAACAGGATCTGATATTACATGCGCTATTCGCCAGTATAGGTGTGCTAATTTTTATTTATATTGCAATCAATAATTTACGTCATGTCGGGATTACCTTAGTCAATATCCCCTTTTCACTCATCGGCGGCATGATTGCTGTCATCCTAATGGATGCCACCCTATCCATTGGTTTTATTACCTTGTTCGGTATAACTGTGCGCAATAGCATAATGCTGCTATCCCATTACCAATACCTTGTTGAACAGGAAGGATTAGCATGGAATTTAGCAACAGCACTAAAAGGCGCACAAGAACGCTTACCCTCTATATTAATGACCGCATTAGTCACTTCATTAGCAATGGCCCCGATTGCATTTAATAGTGATAATCCCGGGCTGGAAATTATGGGACCTATGGCGACCATTATTATTGGAGGACTAGTCTCTTCTACTTTACTTAATTTATTACTTCTACCCTTAATGCTATTAAGATATGGTAAGTTTAAATAATAATCGTTAAAAAAGCAGCATCAAAAAAATGCCAATCCAGATAATGTAGAACCAAATGAACCAACCAGCATTGGAGCTATAACAGCTATAATTTGGGGCAATGAGGCAACTATAGAAAACAACATATTATTTTCAATAAGCCATTTAGTTGGCTCTTTTTTTAGCTCTTCATCACTCCCATGCAACAGGGATAATTTTGCCTGATTACTTAAGTAACTTTGAGCGGGAAGATATACTGCTGCAATGATCAAAGAGTAGCTACCCCCCCCAACATTGACAGACTAATAACGTGACTGACTTTAACTGAATTATTTCTTTAGTTTCCTCAACAAATGAGAGGGGCCAGTTTAACCACAACTGCATGTGGATAATTCCGATAACCATAACCGCAGAACCGCCGGTTATTAATTTTTTTAACTACTCGGATCGACCCAGAAAATACTCTGGTCCCTTGTCCAAAGTTAAAGGAATTTGATGCATAATGCAACACCCTGCCATCATACCAAAAGGTACAACCATAAACCCTACCAGGTTAATAGCATTTAAAGTAGATTGCACAATAAATAACTGATTTGAGGTGAATAATTCTGTGCCTGAAAGAATATCGAAGGTGAAACTATAAATACTGGCTATGGGAGTATCTGCAGATTCAACATTAAGTAAATAGCTTGTTTCAACTGCGGTAATCGCACCTGCTATCACGATAAAAAACAATAATGTTGATTTTGTTTTTGAGTTTTTCAATGTATTCCATATGAAAAGACCAAAGCCCGCCATAACAAAAAAAATACACCAACACACTGGTAAGCCACAATAAGCGTGCTTTAATTTCATGCGGGGAGTCGCTATTTTTGCGAAAGCTTGTTTTGGGCATCCCAGCCCAAGCAAGCAGCAAAAACTTAACGCGACCACTTATGCCTCCGGCGGCCCCGATTCGTCCTCGTCACCTCGTCCCGACCCAACAAGGGGTCGGAACATAGGCTCCAAATGACTTGACGCCGTGTCGGATGGCCTTTTATTTTGTCTCCACCTTCGCTAACGCTCAGACTCCGACAAAACAACGGCCCTACGGCTATCGCGGACTAAAAATCATCAC
>NZ_BDMN01000495.1 GCF_002189065.1 Bathymodiolus platifrons methanotrophic gill symbiont | reverse complement strand
TCGGGCTCATAACCCGAAGGTCGTAGGTTCAAATCCTGCCCCCGCTACCATTGATAACCCTTATATAATAAGGGGTTCAGCCTATAAGCCGTCGGTTGAAATGCTTTAAACTTAAAGGATGTGCACATCGAAGTGCACACTTTCAGCACATGCAAAGTGTGCACAACAGTTTAAAGAGGCTCTTACCATGGCAACTTTCAGAAAATTATCTAATGGCAAATATCGAGCCGACGTAAGAAAAAACGGTTCTTTCATTCAAGCCAAAACATTCAACACAAAACAGCAAGCAGAAGAGTTTTCAGCTTCGCTAGAATCTAGTATTGATTCTATCCTGAGATTAAAACCTAAGAAAATAAAAAAATTGTCACCTGCGAAAGTTGAAGAGCTTGGCGGTAAATGGCTGTTTAAAAAATTAGGTGTTGAACTTGAGTTTATGACTTTCGACCAGTTAGCAACGGAATACATGCTTCAATGGACTGGTAAAGATCATAACCAGGTTTACCGTGCTCTTTATTGGCGCGATACATTCGACGGATTGCCAATCAAATCAATTACACCTAAGTTAGTCAAAAAGGCCGTCAAAGACTTTAGTGAGACTAAATCATTTGCTACTGATGGTACTGGCAATAAATCAAATAAAACACGATCAAGTAATACAGTCATTCGTTATAAAGCGGTATTGTCTGCAATGTTTAGGTATGCCATCCGAGAAGATTACCTAAAAGAAAATCCAGTTGATAACGTTTTTGTTCAAGCAACCCCTAATAAGATCGAGCGTTATTTGTCTGATGAAGAGCGTATGCAATTATTAGCTGAGTGTAAAAATTCAACTTGGAACAAAATGCACTTGCTTGTGCTATTGGCTATTACTACAGGCATGAGAAAAAGTGAATTAATGGGTTTGCGCTGGAATGACATTGATTTTAACAAGGGACTGGCAAAACTTACCGACACTAAAAATGGTGAGTCACGAAATAACCCCATTCCCGAAGTCACACTAAACGAGTTGAGAAAGTTTAGGCAGATAGGTAGCAGCTTAATCTTTAACAGCCCCACCAGACCAGAGCGACCTTTTGAATTTCGTAAACAATGGCAGGGTGCGCTTGATCGCGCAGGTATTGATAATTTCAGGTTCCATGATTTACGACATACAGCAGCATCCTATTTAGTCATGGCCGGTGCTACCCTATACGAAACTGCACAGGTGTTAGGCCATAAATCCACACAAACAACCGAACGTTACGCCCATTTATCCACTGACCATAAGAGCGCAGTTGTCGAGCGTGTCATGGGTAATGTGTTTAACGTTCAAAGCGGGGGCGTGTGATCGTGAAAAATTTTAGTGTAGAAACAGCACAAGCAGCCGTTTTTGATAAATACGGTGCCTTTTTTGCGTTTAGTAATAATCAATTTAACGAGCAGAAAAAAGAGGGCGTGATTTATGAGGGGTTAGCGTCTGGCATGGTTGCACCCGTGGGAGCCGATATTTTTAAAGAGCTGGAGAAGATTCAACAAGAAAAGATTGCTTTTGAATTGGCGAATAATTCATTAAAAATAATTATATGGGATTCATTAGCCAATTATGAATGCCAGATAACAAGTAATTGTGATGATGCTGTGGAGGCCTTAGAGCAATATGGAATTAATCGCGAAATGATCGCTAAGGAATGGCCGGCCTATTTTCAGCACTGTGTTGAAAACGATTATTTTTAAGGGGATTTTATGAGCAGCTCAGTTTATAAAGTGCAATGTAAGACCTTTAAAATTGCACAAGGCATAACCGAAAAGCCCGGGAACGTTTCAAGCTATCAAGATGCATTTAAGCCGCCTTACAGCTTAAGAATTGTCAAACAGCACCGCACCAAAAAGCACCTGGCATTTAGAAACGATGTAGCAAAAGCCGTTAATGCAATCAGAAAAAATAAAGAGGTGAAATTATGAATTTACAAAAAGAACGCGAAGCACAACCAGGTGAAAAACATTTCTTTGCTATATTGCAAGGTGGTGTTGATCGGGGGAAGTTTAACCAGCTGAAGTTTCCCAATAATTATTTATGGTAAAATTGAAACTATGCTAC
>NZ_BDMN01000494.1 GCF_002189065.1 Bathymodiolus platifrons methanotrophic gill symbiont | reverse complement strand
TATAAACTGTAAGTATCAATCTGTGAATCACCATAACACCGTTTTGTCAGATAACTGATGCTAGAATGTAAGATAAACAAATCGTGTTCCGATATTATACGTAAAAACACCAACATGGTGAGAGAACAATACAATGTATGAAAACGTATGCTACAAAACTCTGTTTCTAAAAGAAGTGATATTTCGAATTGATTTTCCTTCACCTTTAGAAGGTATAGAAAAGCAATTACCTAATAAACTGACTAAAGCAATTTTAGAAAAATTCCCAATTTCTGAACCACAAAAAACCCATGCTCAAGAATTTCAATTTGCTGGTCCGAATTTTCAATCAAAAACATCAGAAATAATGCAGTGGGTTTTCCATGGTGAAAACCGTAAAAAATCATTGACTATAGAGCCTACTTCTTTCGTTATACTTGTCAGAGACTACAAATCATACGAAGATTTTATCGAAGACTTTAATCATATTCTTACTGTTTTATTTAATGAAAATAAAGATATTACTGCAGGTAGGGTTGGTCTTAGGTACGTAAATCTTATTGATTTGAACGAACCAGAACCGTTGGAGTGGAAAAAACATGTAAATGAGCAAATTCTTGGAATAATTGATTTTCATGAAGAAAAACAATTCCTAACCAGAATATTCCATATCGTTGAATATAATTTTGATGGTCTTTCTGTAAAATATCAATTTGGCATTGCCAATTCTGATTATCCCGCCCAAATCAAGAAAAAGCAGTTTGTTCTTGATATTGATGCATACTCGCATGGTGCTTTTGATTATGGTGATATATTGAATTGTGTGGAAGATGCTCATGTAAAAATACAAGATATTTTTGAACGAAGCATCACAGACGAAACCCGCCAACTAATGAAGCAGAAAAACGATGTCCAATAGTAACTATTTCGATACTACTTACGTTGAAAATAACCAAACAGTAAAGCCAGTCATGGAGCGCTCGGAGATTAAGAGCTTTTTGAAAGAATCTACAAGCGAAGAAGAAATGCTTCGTTATGGCTCATCAAAGCCTAGGCGCGTAGTTATTAAAGGAAAAATAATCGATGGTAAAGGCTAAGATTAGTAGAAAACCAAGATTATCCCAAGGCGACATAATACGTGATGTTGAACATATTGAATATGTTCAAGAGAAATCAGGAATTATTGAAGTTTCAAAAATAGTATTTCCTTTGTGTATTGTTCTTACACAAGATTGCGACCTTGCACAAGATTATAAATTTCGCTGGTCTAAGAAACAGACACCCAATGAGGATAAGTGGCTTCTTTCAGTGATTTTAGCTCCTATCTATAATGTAGAACATATTTATACTGGGGAACATCTTTCGGAAATAGGAATGTCAATGACACCAATTAATAGAAGGAAAACCCAAGGGCAAAACCTTAGAAACAATGAAACTCCACGATACCATTATTTGGAATTTCCAGAAAACATCCCAATTGTTCCATCAGTTGTCGATTTTAAGCATTATTTTTCGGCTAATGTGGCATATTTAAAAAGCCATAAGACTTCAAGTTTTGTCTGTCAGGTTTCTGAGTTATTTAGGGAGGATATTTCTCAACGTTTTTCATCTTATTTATCAAGAATCGGTTTACCATGAAGTTCATAACGAATTAGGTAGATGGTGATTTATGCGCAATGCGAAACCACCCCTTGAAACGTTCCCCTAAACAAAAGATTACTATTTTTTCGATAACCGCCAGTTAACCCTAGTTCAATCCTATAATCATCAATATGTTCAAAGACTTTTCTTTCATGCTGATGGTATTTTGACAATACCGTTCGGCATGATTATTTTGTTGCAATGATTTTTGTTATATTATCAGATGTTAGCGGCTCAAATAGCATATTTTGAATACATTTCATCCAATGAATACTTATTTTCCATAGCCTTTTAGCCTTGCTCCCAATAACGTCACAATTCCTCGATTAGGTGTACGCGAGAGAAATTTGTCGTTTTGCTTTGCGGGGGTATTTTCATTTTTTATGCCTACTTTTATATCGGCAAATTTTGGATCATGTTCTTGAACTAGTTTTTGTTTGAAATTTAACAGCAACAAGTAAACAATCAGATAAATGTAGAATTGAATCGCTATTCCTCGCTCACTATGCG
>NZ_BDMN01000493.1 GCF_002189065.1 Bathymodiolus platifrons methanotrophic gill symbiont | reverse complement strand
CACTCCATTTTTTAATGATTTCATTCTATTATTTCCTGTTGGTGAATAAAGCCCCCGTCCACGCTGAAAACTCTAGAAACTGATCTTTAGCGAGTAGGGGGGAAAATCTGTTATTAAGCATGAATATCTCGTCCAAATTCGACTTTATTAATTAAGAATCTAATGACAATATCATGCATAGATGCCGATTTGACCTACGATCCAATTATCAATCCCAACCACATCTAAGTAAATCTTGTTCACTAACTACTACTGGGTCTCCTTCTGGTGTAATCCGTATCAGTTCTATTAAAACAAGATTACAATAATCTTCATTATCACGAGGTACCTCATTCCAAGTGTACGGTTTGGTTTTACCTGTACAATGTAATCCCCAATCGTGTACTAAGCAGTAATCTGTTTCCCAAGCATCCGTATCTATATCCTTATCTGCTGCTAAGCAACCTCCTTCCCCCGTATCGTTGTCTAAACAAGGGTGGTCAACATCGTAATGCGCTGCGATTCCTACATTAATCCATGTGTTAGTTACTCCCCAGTTGTACCTATATGTGTACTCTTCTCCAGAGTTTAAGTATTCACCATTACAAGCGTAATTTATTCCACCCCAATAGTATGCGCAACCTACACCACTCCAAGTTACTTCGATCTCACTAGTAGAATTGTTCTTTATTGTTATGATGCCTCCTGCACCTGAACCTGCTATAACAGGATTTGTATACCCTGTTAGTAGTGCCATACCCATAGTTAGTGGTATTAAAATTGCTTTTACATTTTTCATTTCCTAAACAGCCTTATTTAATCTTTGTTGCTTTATTGAGGTAACAATCAAATGTAGATCATTTTCAATTCTATCTAGTATTTTATGCGCCCGCTGTCAGCCCCGGACGGGCTGATAGTCTCCAGAAGGCGCAGGGAAATTTGCCAATCCGAAGTGCGCGATAGCGCGCGAGGGAGGCTAAAATTTTATCCCGAATAGCCGTAGAGCCATTTGAGGTAGCCATGACTGAGCTGCTTTGTGCTCAGTCTGTGGCGGACGCAGGGCGGCTGGAGCATCTCCTATTCGCTGCGTAGGTGAACGAATTACGGCGACAGGAGTCCCGGAATTTCGTGAGGTAGCATGGCGCGCCTGTAGGGCTGAGAGTCTGCTAAATTAAAGGTCTACTCAAATTGCTCTGATGAACAAGCGATTGGTTATATTATACAGTTTAAGGGATTGCAGTAATTAAACCCAAAGGGAAACTATGGTTTTCCCAACCATGATAATTTATCCTAATTGAGCAAGAAATTGATTTCATTCACGTTTAATAATTAGTTGAAATGAAGTCATACGCGTGTTATCCCCAAAGAGGAGTAACTATAAAACCCTAAATTGTAAATGTAATGATTTCGTATAAATATCCATAGGTTGTACATGACAGTAACCCTAGTCTTTGATTATAAAAGGATTATAGATATAGTACAATCTATATTATATTTTACACTAAATAGCGTTTTATTATGAAGTTTAAAAAGTTACTTCCTCCCTAGGGTAAAGAGTCCCCAGAATACTGTTGCTTGTTGCAATAAGCCAACCCTTTATTTTGGAATGGTTTACCGTTTAATCTTTGTTTTCTGTAACAGCTATAACAAACCACATACACACACCCAAATTAGTCAATCGCTTATTGGGGGGGGGGCATGTAATCCCCTTAAAGACCCACAAAAACCTTTAACGGGTATGTATGATAGGGGTTAGCTGTTAAAGCGCCTTAAAAGCGATATAAAACGCCTTAGCGAAGAGCTGGCGCGCCATGTGTACTGTGAGTTATCCTTTTTAGAGTACTCGGATTCAATTGTAAAAACATCAGACGCGCCCAAGATAGAAGATTACAGATACGATAAAAAAGTTACTTACCCCCCTGGGCGAAGAAAAAAAACAGGTTCATAACCAGGTTTACACAAATACGTATCTTTTGCGACAGAACCCGCCTGTGTGCTTTAATCCGCTGGGATAGATCGTGCCAATTCTAGGAGTCTCTGTTTCACCCCCTCATCCTTAGCCCCGTTTTTCTCAGCATACAGTACGTACTTTTTTGAATCCGTTGCCCAAGAGACTAAGGAATAAGCACGAAACAACTTCCCGATATTAATTATTCTTGAGGA
>NZ_BDMN01000492.1 GCF_002189065.1 Bathymodiolus platifrons methanotrophic gill symbiont | reverse complement strand
CATGATAGCAGGTAACGCGGAGAAGTGAACTTTATGCGACAGAACCCAAAAATTAATATCTATATATATATTAACATATATAACTATATAGTTTTATATTTATAACCCTTTCGTATCTTCACCATATTTTTTTAAAAGAGTTTTTATTGCCTCTTCTGCAAGTTCAGGGGCTTTTTTTCCCTTTACTTGTTTTTGGGAAAATACAAGTTTATCAAAAGCCATTGCATACTTTTCTTGTATGTAAAACCCCTTCGTGGATCTAGTGGGGGCTTTAGCTTCCTTTCTTACAAGTTGAGGAGCTTCAGCATTTGGACGTTTACCTGTTTCTACTTGTTGCTCTGCTCTCTCGTCTTCTTCATCCATCCAACTCGCATCATTACGCCCCATATTTATCCCCTTCATTACCTTCTAAAGCATCAGTCAAAATAGCACCTAATATTTTCAAGAAATCATTTCGGCGATCTTTAATTTTATAAGCCTTATTCATTTCTTTATCGAATATTGTTATTAGCTGAGCATCTGCACGACTAAAAACACCGCTTGCAGGAATTTCTAAAGCTCCTTTTTCTACAAGTCTTTTAGCGGTTTCTCGTTCTTCTGTTCTATGGTGCTGCGCATCTGTTACAACAGTTATTATTTCTTTTCCTGACTTCTCAGCAATTGCCTTAGCATCCACATAAGTCTTATATTGAGTTCTTGCTGGTTTTACAGGCATCAATAAAAGTCGCCCTTGTGGTAGCTCCCAATCACTAGCTTGATGATCTATCAAAACTAAATTAGCATCTGGCTTGTCTTTAGGGATTGCTGAAATAACTTCAAAAGGTAACCGTCCAGCTTTATAGATCATACTAGAAGTACCTTGAGGATCTTGGCAAATAACTAAGGGCCTTAACCCCATTTCAACGGCAGCGGCTGCAAGATTAATAGCAATCATTGATTTACCCTGTCCGCCTTTAGGGTTCCAGATGTTTACAAGTTTAAATGTCATTTTTATTTAATATATAGCTATAGACGTATAAAAGTATACAGTTTATAGGTATAATTATCTATAAGTATGAAACTATATACCTATAAATATTTATGCAGACGAATCCAAAACACTATCCAAACTTTGGATCTACAGGGGAGAGTCATATAAATTTCCTAAAAAATGAGATCTAATTTTTTTACTTTTGTGATGTAATATCGATCTGTTATTTCACCCCCTAAGCGTAAAATTTGAAATAATGATTTATTCAAAAAATATTCAAAAGAGCTTCTGAAATGACCGATACAAAACAACCTTATGTTTCTGATAATTGCGAAACATATACAGACCTAGAAGATTCCCATGAAAAGATCAAAAACCCTGAACTTGCTTCAATTTTAAAAAAGGTCAACCGTTCTCGGAACTACCGAAAACCTCCAATCGATAATAAACAACTAGATATATTCGAGCCACCCCCATTAACTGATATATCCACTAAAGATGAAATAAGTTTAATGGATATTGCTGTATTCGGACTAGGTAGAAAACCACGTTTTGAACCTATAGAATATAATTTAAAAGATGCTCATATAGTTGTTCAAGGCGGTACTAATTGTGGAATGGCAACTATATTTGATTATGATATTTTTCTTTATATGATTTCTTACTTAACTAATGAGATGAATAGAATTAAAAAGGAAATCAAAAAAGGAAATGATGATTATTTACCTCCACGATCAATAAAGCCATCTGTTGCTGAGCTTTTAAACTATTGCCGCCGCGACCATGGGGGAGAAAATTACAAACTTTTAGAAAAATCACTAGAAAGATTAAGTACAACAAAAATATCAATTACAAAAGTAAACTCAAAAAATCGTCGAAATGGTATGTTTAGCCTTATTGGTGATTACAATATAACAACACAAAAAGAAACAGGAAGAATTTCCGACATTACCATTTCAATTCCTGAGTGGGTTTATGATGGCATTGTAAGAATTGAAAACCCAACCGTTTTAACATTAAACCCTGATTATTTTTTACTTGATAAAGGGACTCATAGATTTTTACATCGATTGGCACGCAAAGCAGCAGGAAAAACTGAAGCCACTTATAGTTTAGAAAAAATATATGAAAGAAGCGGAACAACAAGAGTTTTTAGGCGCTGGAAATCTGATATAAAAAGCACTATCGC
>NZ_BDMN01000491.1 GCF_002189065.1 Bathymodiolus platifrons methanotrophic gill symbiont | reverse complement strand
AATCTAAAATAACTTGGGTGAGTAAATCATCAGGGGTTCGCTCTTCCTTAATATTGCTTGCTAAAGAAAATAAGTTATCTTGAGATAGCTGTTCAGGGTGGTAATAGACTTCTTCCATATTACTTGAGCCTGTCTTATAGACGCGAAAGCCAATATCCAGTTTATCAATCCCTGCTTTATCTTGATTGTCTTCGACTATTTTAGTACCAGCGCGGCGGATGCGTTCTTTGCCTATTTCTGCAATAGTTTTATAGCCTGCTTTATAGGCTTCGGATTTTTCATCGGTTGCTTCGGGGAGCTGCACCATAATGAATTTTCGGTTTCCGTTGTCTTCCGCATTGAGTTGCATGACTGCGTGAGCTGTGGTGGCGGAGCCTGAGAAGAAGTCTAGGATTATGTCTTTATTTAAAGTATTATATTTCGCAAAGCTTTTAAATAATGTTATTGGTTTTGGATTGTCAAAAATATCCTTTCTTTTGAATAATCTGGTAATTTCATTGGTTCCTCTAGCTGTCCCGCCAATCGTATAAAGGATACTCCTAAGCTTTTTTACTTTACCCTTAGAAGGGTCAAAGTATATTTTCTCATAAGGAATCCAAGCGTTTTCTTTTTTAATAAACTCAATAAAATTATTTTTAATTAAATCATTCATTAGATCCACCCCAATTCGCCACCTTCCATCTGACCCATCAGGGGAAAATGGAAAGTTTTCATTCCCTTCAGGATCTATAATTGGATAATACATTGATGGACGGTCTTCTCTTCTTGCAGTATTCCCCCATTTTGCCAATTTAACTCTATTATATTTTCCGATGGCATCTTCTTTATTAAAATCATTTTCATCTGCTATTAGAATTTCATCATTCCATATAAATGCGCCTGTTTTTTGATAGATGAGGATATATTCGTGTTCAGTAGCAAAATAATCATCTGCCATTCCGCCGCCTTCTTTTTTTCTCCAAATTAATAAGCCTAGGAAATTTTCTTCACCAAATATTTCATTTGAGACCTTAATTAAATTATCTATTTCTTGGTTTGCAATACTGATAAAGATAACCCCATCCTCTTTCAGTAAATCCCGTGCAATAATCAGCCGCTCATACATCATACTCAACCAATCAGAATGAAATCTGCCGTTGGTATCGGTATTTTTAAACAGCTTGTTATCTTCCTCATCTGTAGTGCCAAGCTCTTCTTCATAAGTTGCCTTTTTAGCTGTAAAGTTATCTTTATAAATAAAATCCTTACCTGTGTTGTACGGTGGATCAATATAAATCATCTTGATTTTACCTAGGTATGACTCTTGTAAAATCTTCAATACCTCAAAGTTATCGCCTTCGATATACACGTTTTCTGTGCTATCAAAGTTCACGCTGTCATCTCGGCACGGACGTAGAGTTTTAGTA
>NZ_BDMN01000490.1 GCF_002189065.1 Bathymodiolus platifrons methanotrophic gill symbiont | reverse complement strand
GTGGTGGTAGTAGTCGTTTAAACTGTAATTTTATCCCGTTAGCCATGTTATATCACCGTAATTAGGGTTTCATGTGAAAGGAGTTTAAAACGTTCAAAGTTTATTTCCCCATGGGGTATTATAAGCCGACGACCTTGTTTTCTGCTCTCTGTGGGCTTTATAGTATTCTTCTAGGGGGGGGCGTTGAGGAGTAGCGTTAGCCCATGGTGTACCTGGTGGGGTAGCTAGTAGGGAGCTAGAGCGAGCGTTAATGCGCCTCTGAGGGGCTTGTGTCGAGTCCTACTCTTGACATCAGAACGTGGAATAGTCGTTATTTTGCAAGATGCTCTACAGCTAAACTTGCTATGTCTTGGTTGTATGGGTTAAGGTTATTGGCAATAGAACCTGATATTTCCTCTTTCAGGTTTAGAAACAAGCCCCTAACTTTTAAAGTTTAGGGCTTAAAGGCAAAAAAAAACCCAAGCATTTTTAAGTACTTGGGTTTTTTGCCTTTAATAAAGGTTGTGTATGAGTGCTTTCAGTCACTCACCACAGCTTGAAAGTAAGAAACAGACTCTTGCAATCAAACGAACGTTAATTATATCTTAATTATCTTCTCATTTGTAAGCAATTCTGGTTTTTCTTCTCTTCTTTCAAGCCCAGCCCCTATTTTGGATTAGATGATATTGGAATAGGTCAGGACAGAGCTACCGATCAAGGGTATGTAGAGGTAGTCAGTAAGATCATATTTGTATAAAGTAGAAGTCGCGGGTTTATACCGTCTCACCTGCGGGAATTGAATTTTATAGTGCAAATATGCTGCGTAGCTGTACAGGGGGATATATTTATATATATTCTATAGCGCAGGGGCAGGGCGGAGGTAAAAGGGGCTTAAAAACTCGATTATTCTGTTTATTCTCCCTCGAAATAGCTAAAAAAATCATTAGCATTTTGAGTGGGAAAGATAAACAGGTAAAACCTTACAATCTATGTGTTTAATGGGTGTTCTTGCCCACACTTGCTCTTCGCGTCTGGGCTTCTTTTCTTATCTTTTTATTCTTACAAATTATCATTGTTTATTATTGATGCGCGGAGCGCGGTTTAAGAGAAACCATATTGCTGTGATTGATAGTGATTGTGGGGAATGTGTTGGCTAGTGTTGGTAAGGTGTGGGTAACGTCTTTTCGTTATCCATGCTTTATCAATACGTCCCGTAGGGAGCCAATATATTCCCCACATGAACGGTATATCGTAGAATTTGCAAAATGCGGCCTACAGGCATTACAGGGGCTAAACTTACTTGTATGCGAACGTGAAAAACAAAAATAGGCATATTAACTATGAATACCAACTATAAAGAGCGAAAGACTATATCTGGCAAGGATAAAGAAGCCTTTGACGAGTTCTTAGCAGGTAAAGAAAGATGGAACGCTTATGTTGAAAAACATGGTGATGATACGACGGTGGATTTTTCAGGTGTCGATTTTTCAAAGCATAGGAAAGGAAAAGGGGAATTTAACTTCTCAGGGTATCTGTTTCCAAAGAAAGGTAACGTTAACTTTAAGGGGGTGAAGTTTGGGGATGGTAACGTTAACTTCACCTCCGCCAATTTTGGCCAGGGTGTTTCTTTCATGGAAGCTAAGTTCGGCAAAGGAAACGTGAATTTCAGCTCTGCCCAGTTAGGTACGCATCTCGGAGAATTTAAGAGCACTATATTCGGTGAGGGCGAAGTGAATTTTAACAGCGCCACGTTCGGAGCAGGAGACACGGATTTCTGCGACGCCCAGTTCGGCGAAGGAAACGTGGATTTTTGTAATGTTAATTTTGGCGATGGCAATGTGTATTTCTTTAAGGCCAAATTCTTGGGCAAAGGGAGTGTGAATTTCTTTAATGCCAAATTCTTAGGCAACGAGAGAGTGAATTTCTTTAAGGCCAAATTCTTGGGCAAAGGGAGTGTGTCATTTAATGCTTTATCAATACGTCCCGTAGGGAGTCAATATATTCCCCACATGAACGGTATATCGCAAAATTTGCAAAATGCGGCCTGTAGCAATATAAGCGGCTGCATGACATCCTTTTTTATCCATGAAATAAACTTAAATGATAGATAAAGAAAAAATCCATAAAGGGTATCCAACACATAAACATCAAGCAGACTTTTGGGAGCATTTAGGTCGAACCGTAGCCACTTTTGGCTATCTTGAAGATACTCTTGTAAAAGGAATTTATGTATTTGAAGTAATGACGAAACGTGACAAAAAAGTTAACAATGAGAAAGACTTAAAAGATTTTGAGGACTGGAATAATAAGCTTAATAGCCGTCTACTTAACAATATGTCACTACCATTTGGTGAGCTTGTTAAAAAATATCATAATTTAGCAAATAATAATTCATTAATTAATAAAGATGATGTCATCAAAGAAGGATTAGATGGTTTAGATGAGATCGTGAAATATAGGAATCTGTTATGCCATGCAGCTTGGGGGTTACCTAACAAAGAAGGAAAGTCACTTGCTATTTATGTCAACAATGATGAAGAAAAATCTTACTTAGAAACACCAATTGGTACTGAATTCTTACAGCAAATTCAAAAACATACTGCAGAACTTATATGCTTAGTAATGGAGATTCGTACAATACTGGATCCTGAGGGTCGATGCCAACCATGGGAAAGGACCGATAGAAAAAGTTAGCGATTCACCCGAACATAAGCAAAAATATAAACATAAAGTAGCTTCAGATATTTATCGTTACTACTCAGCACCCCTTATGCTTATTTAAACACTTAGATTAAAAATCATTTGCTTAACTTTTTACCGTATTGATGCCTACCTCATCACGTCTAAAAATCATAGCGAAAAAGATGCCAGATATATGGAAGTTCGAAAAGCGAACCTCCCTGCTTTGTTTTTAATAGGCTTAATATTTCGTAACCGTCAGCCCCTGACGGAATGATAGTCTCCAGAAGTCGCAGGGGATTTTGCCAAATTTCCCTACCGATTCTGGAGACCACAACAGAAACCTTTACAACATTATGGCAGCAGAACTGTCTGGGAGCTTTTTTGTTTGCCAAGGCTGCTATTGAGTGCATGAAGAAAAATAAGCAAGGTACATTGATCTACACTGGTGCCACGGCCTCTTTACGTGCAAAACCACCCTTATATTTAAACACTTGAACAGAGTACTCTGAATAAGAATTATTCATTAGACTGGAAGCCAGTGCTTATAGCACCTCAGAGGGTTTTTTATATGCGTTGTCGAATGGCATGCTTCCAATTTTACGTACATCCTCTTTACCATAAATAATTATTGGGAAACTTCAGTTTATTGGTTCTTGTGTAGTTTCTTGGCCAGAAAAAGCGCCTTTTTTTACAAAGTCTTGATAAGCATGCTCTGCAAGGCGATCATATGTATTGGCTGCTCCAATAAATGAAAAAGGGAAAGCAGGGAAAAATAGTAACCACTGTATTGATCTCATATCTTCTGCTACATGCGTCGTGTATTTTTTCCCCGTTCCTACTTCATCAAGTTCGTAAATGAGGTCATAGGTTGTGTTTACGTTGTAAGGCAGAAGAAACAAGGTTAGTCCGCTAAAAAACTGCATAGCAACACTCGACTTTCCTTCTTGGTGCCCCTTTAATGTTAAGTTGTACTCTGCATTTCCGGTAAATTCTTGCTTAGGTACATAAGTAAAATCACTTATATAATTATTTTTCTTCCATACTCCAAGAATGGCATCATTAATTATTCTTCCCGCTTTATTATTCGTAACCATAGCCCCGCCATCCAAGTGCATAGTAAAGTCACCAATACTTTCTTCTATAAGTGGGCTTGATGCGGGGGTGATAGATTCAATTCCGGCAAGTTTGTCTCCAGAAAAAGTCATACAGCCGCTGAGTGACGTTAAAAGTATTGTTGTGCTGTATACTTTTAAAAGTAATTTCATTTTTGTCCTTATAGTTTGAAAGGTGAGTGGTTTAATCCATAATCAATTGAGTTAATTACTTTATCTAGTATAACCTATAGCTTTCTTAACCATGAATTCACCTTTTTATTACCATCATACAAACTATAAATGAACGTTTATAATATGTATAACTAAATAAAAAGGTGTGCTTATGATTAAG
>NZ_BDMN01000489.1 GCF_002189065.1 Bathymodiolus platifrons methanotrophic gill symbiont | reverse complement strand
TGAGCATAATTCGTTGACTTGGAAATATGGCGCTTGCAAGATCATAAATAGAAACTCCAGGAAGTAATAATGCAGAAAATGGCTGATCTGTAAGAAAATTATGTTTAAGTTGCAATATTTTCTCTTCAGCCAGAAATGCCGCTGTCGGGCTTACTTGCTTATCATCTCCAACAACAAGTAACTTTTTAGCTCTCATAATAGCTGGCAATGCAGTAATATCTGATTGAGATGCTTCATCAATGATAACCAAGTCAAAGGAACCGAAATTAGAAGGTAAAATCTCACTCACACGCCAGGTAGGAATGATCCAGCAAGGAACTCCTGAATAACATTCTTGCATCGCTTTGTAAGCGTCTCTTCTATGCCTTGGTGCTCTTTTTCCGGTTCCTTTACCTATGTGGGAGACAGCCGATACAAACTGCATTAACGCTCCTTGTACGCGTTCAGTCATATTCAAGTGAAGCCCTATACTAGTTTTTTTCTGTATCAATTCAGAAAAAGACCTTTTTAAATCAACATCAAGACGACTTCTTTTTGCAGACAGTTCCTTTAATTCCTCACGACTGTCAATTTCTTTTAAATATTGTTCTCGCCTTTTCCACTTCCATGAGTCATACCAATCTATAGGTGTTAAATTGTCTTCAGTTGATGCTAAAGGTTCTGTTTTTAATTTATTTGCCCAATCAGGTGCTCCTGAACTTAATATTTTTTCTGAAACCTCAGTAATAGAATTAAAGTGATTTGAAAGTTTCCTTAATTTATCAAGTTCAGCTATGAATTCTTGCCACTGTTGCATTATTGTATCTGATGTATACATCAGATTTCCAATAGAATTGTTAACAAAATCCATCATTCTATTCGATATATCTCCATCTGATTCCTTTAGTTTATTTGTTAAATCCTTTAATTTTAAACGTTGTGAACCTAAGGTAATTCTTGATGTGTTGAGTTCTATTGATATAATTAACCTTTCAATTTCATTTTTATTCAGAGCTAAATTTTCAATATTAATTCCATGAGGGAATAATTCTTTAGCTTCTGATTTTATTATATTTAATTCTTTTTTTGCTATTTGGGACGCGTTATTAACTAATTTGTGAATGTTTTGTATTTCCTTAAAATCATCACCATATGAATACGATAAAACTGGTAAGTCTATCTCTTTTCCTAGATGATTCCATTTGACAATAAATTTTCTTACATTAATTTGAAATTCAACATAATCTTTAACTAAGCCCCAATCCTCAATCTTGTTTGGCTTATCACCATCAACTTTAACTTTATCAATAATGGTTTTAGCATCTTGATGTCCAAAAGAAAAAATACTAAAAGATTTTTTCCCTTTAATAATATTTGTTAATGCATCATTTACGTCCTCAATAACATTTGAAGGGTCATTAATTTCAACAAATGTTCTTACGAATTTTTGTCTAACTTTAATTAAAGAAGACATTTCAAGAATTATGGCCTCGAAAAATTCTGTACTGTCACTTGATGTAGGATTAACCCATGCGATATAAATATTTCGAAGCCATTTAAAATCATCAATATCAGTAATTAATCTGGATAGTTTATTTAATGGATTAATTAATTTTTTCGCTCGTTCAACAGATTTATCGACTGAAACAGCTAAAAGTGGAGTATGAGTATTTTTTGTTTTTTCTGCAATTCTAGCAGAATTTGAAAGGTCGTCATGAATAGATACTATATTTTCTGTATCCGGTAAGTCTTGTATGTTTGGTATGTACTTACCTACATAGGAAATATCTATTCCTACCTCTCTCCTAGCTAATCTTATTGTAGCTATATCTTTATCTGAAAATTGAGGATTATATTTATTATCAGAACCTAATTTATCAGAAAACCAATTATAGCTCGCAGTATTGTTGATAACATACTGAGCTAACTCTAGTGCAGTTATTTCTCCAGCCTTTCCTGAAAGACCTGAATCAATAAGTTTTAGCTGTTTTAAACCAAAATCTTTTATTTTTTTATCAATTCCAGAAATCTCTTTCTCCAACTGAATAACTCGTGATTCAGAAGAAATTACATCTTGTTTTAATTCTTTTAGGTTTGTTTTGCATACCAGCGTAGCTAATGATTGAACTGCATTTTCGAGTTGTTTCATGCCTTGCCTTTCATTAGTAAGAAGACTAATCGTAAGGTTTCTTAATTCTTCTGGAATTTGTTCTTGAAGAACAGAT
>NZ_BDMN01000488.1 GCF_002189065.1 Bathymodiolus platifrons methanotrophic gill symbiont | reverse complement strand
AGCATAGTTTCAATTTTACCATAAATAATTATTGGGAAACTTCAGCTTACTATTAGAGGATGATTTTGACTATGATTTGTGCAGTGCAAGGTTATTGGGACGAGATATTGCAACTATTGCTACAAGGTCAACAATGCAAGCTGTTAATGAACTGTTGCAAGGTGAAACAGGAGTTCAGGAAGAATACTTCTTGGTAGAAGCAATGTCGGGTAGATACGGTAGTAAAAGCTTTACGAAAAACCTAGATTTACTGGAAGCGCTCTATAAAGGACTGACAGAGAAACATAGAAAAAAATAAATTAGGAATAAGAAAACAATATGGGATGATCTATAGTTCATTACGTTGATACCAAACGAACAATATCCTAAAAGCCCACATAGGCATAGTCAGCCCTGAAAAAGCGAAGGGTTGGGTTGATAATATTAATTTATACATACTGCTAAAGGCAGTTTTCCAAACAATGTATGAATCTTTCTACGCTTTATAAATGGAATGAAGAATTTAAAATACCAGGGTCGTCCGTATCAAAAGAAATCCCCCCTGAGCAGTGAGTAGCAGCGTTTTTAGGAGCATGATGCAGGGATTGCCGAATATAAATTAGTATTTTTTGTTGCTGACATATCACCGGCATATCACCGCGAATTCCAGGCATAAAAAAAGCCTGTAACGGAAACCGCTACAAGCCTTTAATTATCTGTGGTGCCTCGGGCCGGAATCGAACCGGCACGCCCAGAAGGCGAGGGATTTTAAGTCCCTTGCGTCTACCAATTTCGCCACCGAGGCATCAATCTCTGATAGAGAGCCGACTATTATAATGCTTTTTTTTGGTTTGACTAGTTCTTTTTTTGTTTATTTGCAGGGCTGTCTGTAATGCATTGTTTATAGGCTAAATTTTCTTAATGATTAAATAATTCCCATACAGGTTTGATATTAGTAGGTAAGGGGGCTAGGCGACCTAATTCGACCCATTGGTTTTTGGGAGTATGAAAATCTGAACCAACTGAACCATAAAGCTCATATTGTCTGGCAAAATGTACAGTTCGTCTTATTTCATCGGGGTTGCTGCGTGCAGTAATGACTTCTATCCCTAAGCCACCCATTTCTTTAAAGGCACTTAAAAAACGGCGCATCCAGCTTGCTGTGAGTTTATAGCGCATAGGGTGGGCTAATACGGCAACCCCTCCTGCTGATTTAATCCATTGAATAGCGTGTTCTAACTCAACCCACTGGGTATTTACAAAAGCTGATTTACCCTGACCTAGGTAACGGTCAAAGGCTTCTTGCATCGTGCTGACATGGCCTTTATTGATTAAATAATTAGCAAAGTGTGGGCGAGTAATCATGCCTGTGCCTGCGGCTTCTTGTACTGCATCAAAAGCCCCTGGAATTTTATTTTTTTCTAATTTACTCGCAATTTTTTTTGCCCGTTCCATGCGAATCTTCTGTAATTGCTGGGTGCCAGCCAGAAGTTCTGTATTTTTGGGGTCTATGTTTAGCCCTAGTATATGGAATGTTTTTTTATTCCAGATGCAAGATAGTTCAATGCCTGGAACAAGGTTTAGCGCATGCTGGCTGGCTACCTGCTGCGCTTCAAAGAGCCCAGTAACAGTATCATGATCGGTGAGGGCCAGGGTTGTAACTCCGTGTTCTATGGCGCGTAAAACAACGTCAGTAGGGGATAGTGCGCCATCAGAAAAGTTGGAGTGGCAATGCAGGTCATATTTTTGTTCTGTCATTGCTGGTATTCTCCGTATAGTTTTGCATAAAGTCCATTTTGGTTGATTAATTTATCGTGGCTACCTTGTTCGCAGATTTTGCCTTCTTCAAAAACATAAACATGGTCGGCTTGTTTGATGGCGCTGAGTCTGTGGGCAATAATAATGGTGGTCCGGTTTTTTAAGAAATCAGACAGGGCAAGATGTAATTTATGCTCGGTTTCTGTATCTAAAGCTGAGGTGGCTTCATCAAGTACGACGATACTGGGTTCGGCGATGATCATACGTGCGATAGCTAGGCGCTGTCTTTGTCCGCCTGATAAGCGCGTTCCTTGTCGGCCTAAAACGGTATCCAGTCCATTTTTTAGACGTGTAACGGTATCTTTTAATTGGGCAATTTCAAGTGCATTCCATAATGCAGCATCCGAGACTACTTTACCTAGAGAGAGGTTTTCACGAATCGTGTCATTCGCTGCCAGCCATGGAGAGCGAACGCGAGGGCTGGTAGTCCCCA
>NZ_BDMN01000487.1 GCF_002189065.1 Bathymodiolus platifrons methanotrophic gill symbiont | reverse complement strand
AAAGCTGTTACTAAATCCTCTTCGCCATTCGCTACCGCTCATACTACGAGTCTTCATCCACAGCTTTGCCTATCGCGGTCTAAAAATCTTCACTTCGCTATGCTCCGTTTCCAGGATTTTCAGCGGCAGTTTATGGCTTTAGCAGGATAGTTATACCTGAAGACCAGGAGGTCTGCGCTTTTGATAAGTATTGCGACAGAACCGATTTATTTTAGCTTACGAATTAAAGCAAATCCAAAATTTAATGGGCTTGTATATATCTGACATATCTCATATTTATCAGAAGGAATAATTTTATTTTGTAAAGTATAAAAAGGTCCATCAACACCACAAAAATTTGGAAATACATCATGGAATAAAATATAACCACCTGTCGCAATATATTTCTCTATATTTAGAAAGTCAGACAAACACCCTTCTTTAGAATGGTCTCCATCAATAAAAACAAAATCGATGGGCTTAAGAATATTACTTAATAATTCATTAATTAAAAGTAAAGAATCTCCTTTATGAATTTCAACAAAATCTTGATATCCACACTTTTTTATATTTTCTTTCATAAATTCTAAAGGGTCATTTAAAGTGACCCCCGGACACCAAGGATTATCTGTGTGATTTGGAAAAGTATCAATACAATATAGCTTTTTATTATATTCATAATCAGCCATTGCTGAGGCTATCCATAGAGTAGAAATTCCTATATAAGAACCTACCTCAACTACTGTTCTAGGAACAATATTCATAATTAAAGCACGCAGTAAATTCCCCATGTTGGGTGATACTGAACCAGGAAAAGACATAGGATGCTCATAAATTTTGACTAACACTTTTGCCCATTCAGAACTGTTACTACTTAAAAAACGAGGAACATCCCATTTATCTCCAGGTTTCGGATCATCTAGCATCGTACCTGAATGAAAAAATTCTAATTGATCAGTTTTCATGTTTTTTTAATTTAAGCCCTATATATTCTTATTTCTGTGAGTCGCTATTTTTATTTTCGGCATCCCACGCTGAAAACCAGGGAAACGTAGACTAAGCGGAGTGATGGTTTTTAGTCCTTGGTAGGCGTGGTATGGCAACTCTCTGATCCGAAGTGCGCCCAGACGTCCTGCGTACGTGCCACTCCCTCAAAATGACTGGACGGCGTTTCAGAATGTCTTTTTTTGTCTCCACCTACGCTAGCGCTACAATTCCGACAAAACAACGGCTCTACGCCTTCAGATGACTATCAGTCATCGCATTCGCTCTCCATGGCTGGCAGCGAAAGGAAGTAATATTAAGAGGCGCAACCAAAGAGGTTTCCTACATGCTCTCCTCCTCCAATAAAAGAAGGGGCAGGTATTTGTTTGATTTCATCTCCAACAAACTCTAATTTTGACACATACACACTTCTTTCAAAGTTCCCATTTCCAATATGGTAAATTAAGTAATATTCCGTACCTATTTGAATAACGGAACCATGTCCAGCATTATAGCCGTGTGAATGTTTATCTGGTCTAGTTTCCCAGCTATTAAACGTCAATCTGCATGAATTTGTATTCGTACTTAATTCGGATAGGCTTGTTGCCTTTTTATAATACATTTGATATTTTGAATCATAATTATTTTCAGAATAAAGAAAATAATAAATACTATTTCTTTTAAAAATAAATGGCGCCTCCGTAATACCTTCATCAAAAGTAAAATTTGGATAGGTATTATTTATAATCTCATTATTTAATAAGTTAACTGTACTATTCGCATTACCATTTCCTGTGAACCACGTATATGACCAATAAGTAATTCCATTTTCAGTAAATTGTTCTGAATCAATGCGTGGAACTCTATTATTAGTGTTCTCTGATGAAATAGCATCGTTTGTCCCAATCACATAATTATCAGGCGAACTAAGAAAAATTGGAGGGCCAAAATTATTTTCCTCCGCATCCCATGTTGCATAAAAAATTGCAGGAGCATAATCCTGACCTCTTATTTTTGAACAACTTTCACCTGTTAATGGTTTAAAAGTAGCTGTAAAGGTAAGAGATAGATTAATACCATCATTATGTATATCAGGAGCAACAATATCACAATATCTATGGAGATCCCCAAAATTAGTATTAACTACATCACGAGGATTGTAATTCAGATAAAAGTTAGCCTTTAAATTGGACTCATTGATCGTTCCGTTAACACGCTCAACCATCCCATTGGTTTTAGGTGTGGCGGGAGCTGTTAACCTGTGGTCAATGTGTTCCTCAATACAGGCCATATCAAACTCATGATT
>NZ_BDMN01000486.1 GCF_002189065.1 Bathymodiolus platifrons methanotrophic gill symbiont | reverse complement strand
TGAAATTGATAATTATGATAGCAGATAACGTCGGGAGGGGGATTTATGCGACAGAACCTAACAATATCCTTTGACGGGATCTCAGGCGATAGCTCTTGTTATGTGATTATCTACCAGCATCTTTCGCTGCTTTTTCTATCCAATCACCCATATTATTGTAACCATCATTTTTAGACCATAAATAAAAATTATAGCCGTCTGGAATTTTACCGCACCGATCAGAGGTATTACCTTGGAGGTCTTTTATTTTACTTATATCAATACCTAAAAGACCGTTACCGCGTTCAATACTTTTTTCAATCTCGTATTTTACCCAACGGCTACTACAAGTTTTTTCTCCCACCAAAACAACGGTTACAGACGTGCCTTCTAATTGTTTGTCTATCCAGTTCTTTATGGCAGTGTCACCTTTTCGTTTTACTTCTTCAAAATCCGCAGCATCAATAAAACCAGAGGCTTGCTTTCCTTGTGTTACCCAACTATTTCTAATAATCATAGCCCTAGAGACATCTTTATATTTAAAACTAAAAAATGCTTGTCTTGCCATAGTTTATACTCCTTTTATTGTATTATTTTGTTTAAAATTTTAATAACTATATCTACCTTTTGAAGTAATTGAATATCACAATATGCTAGTTCTTTTACAAGAGGAGCTATTACTTCATGGTCTTCAAAATATTCTTCTGGCGATTTCAAGATTAAGTCAGATATATCTTTAGAAGCATAGCCAGTACAGCCCACAGGTATACAAATATTTCCTTTAGATTTAGATATTTCAAATTCTTTCATAAGCCCATTAGCCTGAACTATTTCACCATCTACTAGCTTATTACCAAACAAAAATATTGATACTCCACTTAATGAAATCATTTTTTGGCGATATTCTTCCCAAAGTTCAGGTAGTTTCTTCTTACCTGACTCAAATTGAGGAAATGGTTTAAGCACCAATTGAGTTTCAGAATACTTTAATGGTTTTTCATTGATAGCTTCTAATGCACCATTAATAACCGAACTTCCAACGCCCCACCCAAACCCATTTACAATACGAAAGTTTTGTTCAATAATTCTTTTTGATAATACATGTATGAATCCAAGGGCTTCATTTTTATCAAGCGGATCGTAAGTTTCAGCACTGCCAGAAATAAAAATTGTCTGCTTTTTAAATCTTTTTTCAATCTCTTCAAGAATAATAGTAATCATTTGATAATTATCAATAATTAGTGATTTAATCCCATACCTTTTTAAATCATTAATAACTAACTGCTGTTTTCGGTTGTTGTAATCTAAAGTTACTTTATCTGGATTTTGAGCGTCATCTAAGTTATGTTTTTTTATAAGGCAGTAATGCTGTTTTATATCTTTACTGAATCTAAGATTTAAGCGACTTAAAACATAATCTAAATTTGGATCAGTGAAACTAAAACCGATAAATAAAAATGTTTTTGTCGTTAGTTCACCTGTTAATGCATTGAGAAACGGCTCATGTGATTGGTGATATTTTTCATAATCTTCTTTAGTCAATATGGCATCGTTAGGGTGCTCTGCATCTCCGTGCATTTTATAAATAACAACATCTCGTTTAGATTTATTAGAGGGAAATTGCTTATTTGTGAACTTTATATCTGTTACTTTGTTTTCTTTTGCAAAAGCTTGTTCTATTAATTTATCATAATTAGTTGTCCATATAGAGGATATAGGCAACCTAGAAATAATTTTATGATTTAAAGTTTCTTCTGCATTCCCTGTAAACTCTTCAATAATTTTTTTATTTATTTTTGACCTTGTGCCATTTTCATTTACATGAAATTGAGCCAAGGAAACTAAATCACTTTCTCGATCAACATCTAACCCTAAATCATGTGCAATCTCTGTCATCAATTCAGACCAATTAACAAAACCAGCTGGAATAGATAATCCAGCACCAGCAAAAATAGAAGCTGTTCCATCATTAAGATCTCTTACATAATCTCGGATAAATATTTCAATTTCATTATTGAATTTCATTTAAACAACCATATTTTAGGTTCTGTCGCAATAATTATCAAAAGCTCAGAGCTCCTAGTCTTCAGGCATAACTATCCTGCTAAAGCCATAAACTGCTTATAAGCAGGAATATTTTCCTCAGACAATTGCCCCTTTCGGATGATATGTGCCGTTTCAATTCCATCAATTGTTGGTTGGGCGGAGTGAAACGCTTTAAAGCCCATCATTGGTTTTGTTATATATTTGATAAAGCGATGATCCTGTTCGATGATGTTATTCAAATATTTAACTT
>NZ_BDMN01000485.1 GCF_002189065.1 Bathymodiolus platifrons methanotrophic gill symbiont | reverse complement strand
CGAAAGTCATATGTTACCTGACGTTTCCAGTAGTTTATCGGATGGGATGAGAAAGTTTTTCTCCTGGATGGTGCCTTATCCATTGGCTGCATAAAAACAGGTTACAGTTGATTTTTACACAAATATTTGTCTTTTTTTGCGACAGAACCATGGTAGACTAAATTCGTTTTAGGGTGTGTCAGTTTTCACTGCCCACTCACTTTGTGAGTGAAACTAATATTGAAGAGAGAAATCTCTTAGTCCTTGTGGCTTGCCCTTAACTGGGTGTTAACTTATTATTATCTTAATGACACCCTAAGACATCCAATCAAGGAGGAGTAATGGCATTCTCAGATAATGTGTGGTGGACACGTAAGGCTAGAATTCAGGCTGAAAAGCGTCTCTTATCCAACGCGTTCCATACACAGATTTTGTTACTTTGGTATTCCTTTTCTGGAGTTGCTTCTGCTATTTATCACTTAAGCATTGAGGGCAGTAATGCCGCCGGTCAAGATATTTCAGGGATAACTTGGGTCGTCTTTTCAGTGTTAGTTTTGTGTATTTCTGGCTTCATCAATGGGCTCTCATTTAAAGAGCGCGCTGGTTTAATAAAAGAATGCTACGAAACACTAAATAGCTTTCATCAAAAAGCAAAAGACTCTAGTCTTACGGATCCTACTAAGTTAAGCACAGAATACGACCAAATTCTCGGAGTCTGCGAAAATCACTCAGATAGAGATTATTATACGGCGCTATGCATTGAATATGTGACTAATAAGAATAGGCTGGATAAAAATACTGGACTGAAAAAAGGCCTCGACAGATCTCCAACATGGTACCACTGGACTTCCCTTATCTATTGGACTTTATGTCACAAATTAATGCTAACAGTCTTATATTTACTACCAGTTATTTTATGTGTTGCACTGAGGTGCATTGAATGACAATTGAACACCTATTTAGAAAACATTTTTCACCTGAAAATCTGAAAGACATATTTACTGACTGGATTATCTATTCCAGAGCAACAGGAATTGATGGTCTTAGCCCGCGTACATTTAAGCCGCAACTCGATACTCAAATTGAAATAATTTCTAGAAAAGCTTTAGCGGGAAAATATAAATTCACAAAGTACAAGTTAAAACTCGTCAGCAAAGGGCGAAATAAGCCTCCAAGGGAAATCTCTATTCCAACTGTGCGTGATCGTATAGCGCTACGCTCATTATGTAACTTTTTAACAGAAGCCTACGAAGGCAGCATTGAGTTTCACCTTCCACAAGATATTGTAAAAAATATAAAGCTCGATTTTAACAGCCAAAATTATGATGGCTGCATAAAACTTGATGTTATCAATTTCTACCCATCTATTAAGCACGAGGAATTGATTAGCCGTCTTGGTAAAAAAATACGAGATACTGAAATAAAAGACATCATCTTGTCCGCTATTTCGTCTCCAACTGTAAGCGCCAGTGGTTCATCTGAAGACCAGGATAAGAAGGGTGTCCCACAAGGGATTTCTGTGTCTAATATACTTGCAGCGATCTACCTATCTAATATAGATAAGGAGTTAACAGCTGCCGACAATATCAAATATTACCGCTATGTTGATGATGTTTTAATTTTCTGCAGCTTAGCCGACACTGAAAAAATATCAGAAAAAGTTACCTATAAATTCAAGAAAATTGGCCTAGAGATACATGATCCTGCTCATTCCTCTGAAAAATCGAGCATTGGCCCATTAGACGATGGGTTTGAATATTTAGGCTACAAGTTTAGTGAAGAGAATATTACCGCCCGTTCAGGCTCTATAGAGCGACTGAAAGGTTCTTTGGTTTCTATTTTTACATCCTACAAACACTCCAAAAAAAAGAGTGAAGTCTTTCTGCTATGGCGTCTTAACCTTCGGATTACAGGCTGTATTTATAAGAATAAAAGTAAAGGTTGGCTGTTCTTTTTCTCGGAAATAAATGATGAGACCCTGCTGCACTCTTTAGATCACTACGTTAAAAAGTTAGTAAAAAGATTTGGTGTGAGTGTTAAGCCTAAGAAGTTTGTAAGAGCATTTAAAGAGCTTAGTCACCGAAAATATGAGACAAAGTACATTCCCAATTTTGACAGGTACAGCTTAGAGGAAATGAAAACCGTACTCGTAAATTATTTTGGTTTGGAATTGAAGGATCTTCAAGATGAAGATATTAAGTTTGAATTCAAAAAGCGCCTAAATAAACAAGTCAAAGACTTGCAAGTAGATGTAATGAATTTTTCTTAGGAGCTTTTGACCTTTCCCCTGTTCTGTCGCAAAAGTTTATTGTGCGCATAAAAACCTGCCATAACCGGTCTTTATGCGGCTAATGAA
>NZ_BDMN01000484.1 GCF_002189065.1 Bathymodiolus platifrons methanotrophic gill symbiont | reverse complement strand
TGGGTAAACGAGGGTATTATTCATTATCCTAAAGCAAAATCATTGTTGATCCTTTGCGATGGTGGAGGGAGTAACAGCTCACGGCACTACATTTTTAAAGAAGATTTACAAAAGACTGCGAATGCACTTGGATTGGAAATTAGGATTGCCCACTATCCTCCTTATACCTCCAAGTATAATCCCATTGAACATCGTTTTTTTCCTCATGTGACTCGTGCTTGTGAAGGTGTTGTATTTGGCTCGGTTGAAACAGTTAAAACATTGATTTCTAGAACATCAACGTCAAAAGGACTAACAACAATTGTTCACATACTCGACAAAATATACGAGACAGGACGAAAATATGCCGCTGACTTCAAAGAAATAATGCCGATTGTATTTGATACACATTTACCAAAATGGAATTACCGTGCAATTCCTCAAGAATAATTAATATCGGGAAGTTGTTTCGTGCTTATTCCTTAGACCCGTTAATGCTTGTTTATCATCCTGTAAAAATGACCAGCGTGGCGCATCAACACGAGGAAAAAAACAAACATAACAACCATCAAGGGAGCTGCCTGAGCTAACATTTTCCCCGCTGTTTTTAATGCCGCAATATTCCCCAGGCTGCTACTATTAATTGAAATCAGGGTAGCTAGCAAACTGACACAAACTAATAATGTATAGCCTGCCATCAGGATATTTTGCAGATACAAAAACTGCGAAGCGGCAACTATAAAGGCTAGATAAGTGATTAAGTAAATATCGCGCTGGTTTCTTATCTCCAGTAATTTCAATCCTAATGCAACGATAAATACGGCTGTGCCCGCATCTCGGCCGAATACCCCTTGGTGCATTATCACCAGCAAGCTAATACCACTCAATAACAGCAGGAACACCAGTAATTGGTTTGGTAAATAAGCAGGATACCAGACACCGATAAAGCGCCAGATTAATAAAACGGAAAAAAAAGAAAAAATGGGAACTGGCACATGAAACGCATGCGGTAACGTGATTAAACCGATAGAGGTCAATAGAAACAGAATAGTGCGTTGATTTATTGTTGGCTCCATAAACTACTCGTCCTTTAACTGCTTTATCCTATAACTGCCTTGATTGGCTAGGCCCAGCTTTTCAGCCAGAAAAGGCAAGGCCTGCTGCATCTCTACCTGCAGAGTCCATGGCGGGTTAACTATGATCATGCCGCTAGCAGTCATGCCCTGCTCGTCACTATCCGCCAATTGAGCCAATTCGAAAAGTTGAACATTACGTAATGAACTCGCCACTATTTTTTGCTCTAATTCATCAATACGCTGCCTTTGTACCACAGGATACCAAAGCGCATAGGTACCCGTGGCAAAGCGTCGGTGTAACTGCATTATCGTCTCAAGTACCTGCTTATATTCTGTTTTTATTTCATAGGAAGGGTCTATTAATACCAAGCCTCGACGCTGTTGCGGAGGCATAATAGAGAGGCTCTTGTCAAAGCCATTCTGATGCAATATCTGCACCCGCTTATCTTTGTTTACCGATGCACGCAATCTATCAATCTCGGTATTATGCAATTCATATAAAAACAAACGATCCTGCTGACGCATTAAGTGCCGGGCAATCATTGGCGAGCCAGGATATTGGTTCAAAGTCTTTTCTATATTAAAAGCTTTTACCACATTAATATAAGCAGCAATTGCTGGCGGCAAATCATCCGTTTGCCATAACTTTGCAATACCTTGCTGGTATTCCCCGGTTTTTTCGGCTTGTTCACTGTTTAATGAATAACTGCCAGCGCCAGCATGGGTGTCTACATAACAAAAGGGCTTGTGCTTCTTTTTTAGATGCTCAAGAATATGAATTAAAACGCTATGCTTTAAAACATCGGCAAAATTACCTGCATGATATGAGTGTTGATAACTAAGCATAAATTAATTATTTAAAAGTTCAAGTGGGGCAGGCTTTAGTCAGCACTACCCAGTTTAGAATAGCGAACTAAGGAGCCTGTGAAAGCATCAACATAATCCCCCTCCTGAGTTAGGAGCGGGGAGTCGCTATTTTTGCGAAAGCTTGTTTTGGGCATCCCAGCCCAAGCAAGCGGCAAAAACTTAACGCGACCGCTAATGCCTTCGGCGTCCCAGACGTCCTGCGTACGTGCCACTTCGCCACTACCATCGTAAACTCGGTGCTGGCTTCGTAACACTCCCTCAAATGACTGGACGGCGTTTCGGAATGCCTTTTATTTTGTCTCCACCTACGCTAGCGCTACGATTCCGACAAAACAGCGGCCCTACGCCTTCTGGGGACTACCAGCCCTCGCGTTCGCTCTCCATGGCTGGCAGCGAAAGCAATCCACTGCGTGC
>NZ_BDMN01000483.1 GCF_002189065.1 Bathymodiolus platifrons methanotrophic gill symbiont | reverse complement strand
TAGGTTGTGTTGTATAAACAGCTTATCTGTCCCCTTTTTCAATGAATACGGGGGGCTGTAGGCTCGTTCTCTGTAATAAACTCACAACTGAACCTTACGGCACAATTAAGTCTGTACGACAAAGCCACCAAGGACACCTGTTGGGATGTAAAGCGAGAGTGAGATATGCTCGGATAGCGGGGGATTGAGAATTATGATGGCAGATAACGTAGGGAAGGGGGATTTATGCGACAGAACCGTGATTTGGTAAAGCGGTTGAAAGGTCGCACTTCTCGCATGTTGCAGCAGGAATATCTTGAGCACCACCGCGATCCTTCAAACAAAGATAGTGGAAGCATGATTCTTGAATAGTTAGTTTTGGACTTTTAGTGCATAGTCGTTGAGTTTTGTGACAGAACCTCTATGATAACTCTACTTGCTCAATGTGAGCAGGAAAACACACATTAGGATAAATTTAATGACTAATCCATATTCATTAGAAACAATTATTTCAGAACTCGGGGATAAAGCGGATGCGTGGGTGCTTCAAGATACTACAACGGGTTCTTACGTCACGATTCCTCATCCAAAATATCCCGGGAGACAAATTATTCATTTTTTTATGAGTAAAAGTGATGCACAGGACGTTTTGGTAGAAATTTTGGATACATCTGACACGTTAAAAGACAAAGAAATATATCCTACTAAGATTAATATTAGTAGCGCTATGGAGGGAATAGCCGCAGGTAAAGATAATCCTTTGAATGCCGATGGTTTTGTTGTTCATTCCCCAAATGAGGTACGTGAATTTCTCGGTAGTCGCTCAAATTCTGAAAATTAAATACTTAGAAATATTCGCAAGCGTTCCAGTTTTGTAGCTGGTGCTGTCCCGATGCTTATAAGCAGTTTATGGCTTTAGCAGGATAGTTATGCCTGAAGACCAGGAGGACTACGCTTTTTGATAATTATTGCGACAGAACCCTAAAAATCATCACTTCGCTTTGGCTCCATTTTACTGATTTTCAGCGTGTGTTCTCATCCATTCACTTGCTAGATTCTGTGCCTTTTCTATTTGTGAGGCAGTCATTAACGTGGCAACACTATCTCTATTTTTATTCGCTTTTTTTACCCCACTAGACGCCGCAATATTAAAATATTTATGTGCCATCACGTAGTCTTGAGGGATACCTTGCCCATTTGCATACATCAATCCTAAGTTGTATTGCGCACTAGCATGTCCTTGTTCTGCTGCCTTCCTGAGCAATGGCCAGGGTTCCTTTGTGTCCTGAACAACACCTGCCCTTCCTTGTTCTCCTAAACTGATGTCTACAGCCCTCATACATCCATTAAGTGTTGTTAATGAAATTATTATTCCCAAGATTGCATACAGAGGTTTCAACTTAATTATTGAGTAGCTAAAGTGCACGTTGAATAATTTCAGTAGTATTCATTTGAGAGGTGTGGCTTTCCCTGAACTGGATACTGTTGAAAAAACCCAAAAAGGGTGGACGAAGATGGACAACTATAAAACCCTAAATTGTAAATGTACAGGCGCGCCATGCTACCTCACGAAATTCCGGGACTTCTGTCACCATAATGCGTTCACCTACTCAGCGGATGGGAGATGCCCTGAACGCCCTGCGTCCGCAACGACTACGCACAAAAGCCGCTTCGTCATTACTACCTCACTGGCTGGACGGCTATTCGGAATGCAATTCTTTCTCCTCTCTTGCTCCTCTCGCGTGCTGCTAGCACACGTCGAATCAGCGAATTGCCCTGTCGCCTATCAGGGACTAAAAATCACCACTTCGCTAAGCTCCGTTTCCATGATTTTCAGCGAAGGGGACAGATAAATAGGTTGTGTTGTATAAACAGGTTATCTGTCCCCTTTTTCAATGAATACGTGGGGTGTAGTCCCTTGCCCTGTAATAAACTCATAAAGGGGAGGGGGGTATGCGACAGAACCGCCTAAATTTATACTGTTTTCTCTCGATCAATAATATTCTTCACTGTTGATGCGTGCCATTGACCCCCGCGCCTCGTTTTTACGCCTAGTTTATTTAATTCATTAGCCACATTCCCCATTGATAAACCTTTAATCCGATACCCCTCGATAATGTCGCTTACGGTTCTAGCGAAGTCACTGGCTAGCTTCTTGTTTATTGCATTGCTCTTTAGCCGTGCTTCATCTAAATTTGTTTGATTACCTAGTTGAACCCCTCGCGCCTTTAATATTTGTAGAGCCGCCTTTGTTCTAGTGCTAATCAACTCCCGTTCCTTTTCGGACAGAGCTGCGTATAGGTGGAGCATAAAAGGGTCTGCGTCTCTTCCAAGTTGTGCTGCAATGAATGGGGTTTTATTTGCCATTAGCGATGATATAAAAGCAACATCGCGACCTAGTC
>NZ_BDMN01000482.1 GCF_002189065.1 Bathymodiolus platifrons methanotrophic gill symbiont | reverse complement strand
AATTATGATAGCAGATAACGTCGGGAAGGGGGATTTATGCGACATAACCAGTATTGTCCTGACTGGCCTGGCAGTGGCTTTGATAGTCTTGATGAAGCCCGGGAATGGGTAGGTAACTTTGTTGAATGGTATAACAACGAGCACCGGCACAGCAAAATAAAATTCGTCACACCTGCGGAACGACATGAAGGAAAAGACAAAAATATTCTTGAAATGCGAGATAAATTATATCTCCAGAAGAAAAAAGAAAAACCTTCCAGATGGTCTGGCTCAACCAGAAACTGGGATGCTACAGGGCCAGTTTCATTAAATCCTGACAGGACTGATGAAGCGGCTTAAATAATTTAGGCGAAAACTATCTTGAAAAACACCGCTAACACCATCATTAAAGTATTGTTCTGCTGGGTGAAGGTAAGAGTTTGATGGCAATGGGATGGAAAAACTTGAACATCGAGTAGCAGGTATTGAGCTAATGAAAATGATCAAAAAAGGGCAAATGATCGGAAGAGATGGTTTGTCTCCTGCAGGACAGTTTTATTCATTAGCCGCATAAAGACCGGTTATAACTAGTTTTTACACGCACGATAAACTTTTGAGACAGAACCTTAATTAACTAATTAGGAGAATAAGGGTAAATGAACATAATAATAGATGGTGAGATTATAAATGTACACTATAAGAAATTATCAATGGGTAATAGTGACACAATATCTTGCACTGGATATGGCAAGATAGAGATTGATGAATTGATATTTAAGGAATCACAAAGTGCGGGGGGGAACATGCCTACTATCATGACACTACCTACAAAAAGTAACGCGCCACAGAACGGGGAGGATGGGCGTAATGGAGAGGTTGGTTTACAAGGTAGACCGGGTACGGATAGTGAATGTCTACCTTGGAATGATGAAATTGCAAGTCCTGATGCAGCAGGTGGCGGAACAGGAGGAAATGGGGAGATAGGGACAAAAGGTCATGATGGTGCAGATGGTGGCAATACACACGATCTATCTATCAAGATAAATAAAATAACTAATCCCGGTACGTTAGCTATTATTGACCAACCGCGTGCCGGCGGGAATGGTGGAAGGGGCGGCAGTGGGGGAGCAGGCGGTGCAGGTGGTAATGGTGGAAAACCTATTACATGTGACCTTCAACATGCTTATCCCGGTAATGGAGGTAATGGCGGCAATGGTGGCAATGGGAGTGATGGCGGCAATGGCGGCAATGGCGGCAATGGTTGCAAAATTGAACTAACAATACCCGTAAATTCAAGTATGAAAACATGGACTAGATCAAATATAGCAGTAGGAGGACCGGGAGGACAGGGAGGAACAGTTGGCGAAGGTGGTAGCGGAGGCCCCGAAGGTGGGCAAGGTTTAGATTTACTGCCAGAAGAAAAGGGACTGTCAATATCGGGTAAAGCAGGTGCTAACGGAAATATACCGGGTAAAGCTGGTCAGAATGGTAAGCCCGGTATTGCAGGTTCGATAACAATTACAACGGTATAAGATAATGACTGATAAAACAATAAGTGCGAAAAATCCACTAGTTATTCCAGTTGGCTTAGTCGGAGAAGAGTACGGGACAATAACGGTAGAAGAGGGCGGCTATATAGACATTATGGGTTCAGGAGGGATTACCATAGATAATCTAAAAGTAGTGGGTGAGCTACCCTTTCCTTTCATACTCGTTCATGCGGCAGATGCTCAAAGTGGACAACAAGGGAAAAAAGGAATTGCTGGCATCAATGGATTGAAAGGGACAGATGCTACGTGTAATGGCCCCATATCAATGAACGATGCGACACCGGGTACAGATGGTTCTGATTCAGTATCAGGCATGGATGGGACAAATGGAATGATTGGACTAAAATCCCCTGATATTTCAATCACCATAAAAAACATCACGATAGCTGATTCACTTATCAACCGATTTACTATTATCAATAAAGGCGGTAAAGGCGGTAAAGGTGGGGATGCTTACAACGACCCCAGCAAAGGTGACGATCAATGGCGTTCAGAGCAAGGAGGCTATGGCGGAGAGGGTGGAGAATATAAATGTTGTGGCCTTACTTCATCCTATGGTGCTAACGGCGGCAATGGTGGCAATGGCTGCAAGGGGGATAATGGCGGCAATGGCGGCAATGGCGGAAATGGGGGCGCAGTCGTTATGACCGTACCAGCTGCTTACAAGAATGAGTTTGTAACGCTCTGTTTACCGGGAGAAGGAGGAGAGGGTGGCAAGGCAAATTTCGTTGGTAGAGGGCAATATGGCGGACTGGGTAAACTGAATAGAAGCGCGAGAGTAACGGGCAGGAGTGGTTCGTTTGGTGATACACAAGGGACAGATGGAAGCAGTGGTTCACCCGGTGTAAAAGGCAGTATAAAATTTAATTAACCTATAACTCGACCCTCAAGTTTTTGAACAAAATAATTCTAAACTACAATACTGAAGTTTCCCAATTATTGAGTAGCTGAAATACACAATGCTGGT
>NZ_BDMN01000481.1 GCF_002189065.1 Bathymodiolus platifrons methanotrophic gill symbiont | reverse complement strand
GCATAGTTTCAATTTTACCATAAATAATTATTGGGAAACTTCAGCTTTAATATTCTCTAATGGTAATTCACCTGTATTAGTTACGATATAAGTCCATTTAACCGGGTCGCCTGCGTTGATCTGTGGTGCATCACCAGCAGCTGGATCATCCGCATCGACACCTTCGGTTAATTTCTCAATATCAATACCAGGGATAAAATAGACACAGGTTAGTGCATCGTCATCAAAGCTATCATTGAGTGAACTCACAGTTGCATTGTTGATTACCGCTGTTTGTGGATCAGGACAGTCATCGCCCGGGTCAATATTTGGAAGAATATCTGCATCAACAGTCACCTGAAAGGTCACTGATGTAGTTTCACCTGGATCTAATGGTCCTAATGGAATCCCTGGATCTAACAATGGAAAATCACCTGGATTAGGCTTATCTGCAATAAGGAAGCCATCAGTCAAAAGGTCCACATAATATTGCTCTGTAGTTCCAGCATTATAAGTAACAACGCCTTCAGGTAACGGCAATATATCAACCATTGTTAAGTCACCAATCGCAGCACGGCTGGTATTAGTGGCATTAAAAGTATAAGTTAAAACTGCTCCCGGTCTGACTAATTCCTCATCCACTTCTTTAGCCATGCTAAATTGTGGTAGAGCCGGAATATAAGTCCCCGCATCAAAATAAGGATTAAAGGATTTTGAACTGTCAGGGTCCTGACCCCATGCTGCAGCAATCCGTGTTTCATCGAGTGTGTACACGATCGTGCCGGTATTATCGAAATCAACTTCATCAAATATTTTAATTCGTTCTAAAGGAGCAAGAGTGAATACTTTATCATAGCCATTTCCTGCGCCATCATCAGCTCCTCCTCCAGGTCTATGAGTAAGTGGATCGCCATCATGGTCTACATAAATAACTGTATCGACATCGCCAGGTATACGTGTAGACATAACCCAAAGAGGACTTCCCATACCTAAGGGATTGTCCTCTGAATCTTCGGGTTCAAAACAGATAAACGGTGAGCCAGCAGCACATATGGTCGGATCGATATGGGGCGCAAAACCTGCCAGAATCTGGGTAGACAATTTAAATGTCGGTACCCCTGCATATCCCCAGTCGAAAGCCATATTTTGCTGATCGGCATCCTCCCAGCCTGGATTTGGAAAAACAGCATCATCAGGATTAGAGTCTATGGTTGAGACTGCGTAGAAAGGTACGCCAGCATCACTAGTCGTAAACCTTGCACCACTACCGTCAGGAATCCTGAAGCGTACAAAATTACCTTTCAGGATAGTAGCCGAGTCCTTATCTAGTCCAGTAGTCGTATCGGTACAATGACGAGGAGCACGAGCCTCGCAAGTTACTACAATGGTAGCGCCATTGCTGATTGGGTTATAGACAAAGACATCCGTTGGGTCAGCTGAATCGCTCTGTCTGCTACTGACTGGAAAAAAATACTCATTACCCCATTCTCCAGTGTCTAGTACAACATACCAGCGAGATTCCCAGACAGCTGTAGGGTCGCCACTAATCGCATGCGCCTGAACTGGATGGGTACTGAAAGCTCCAGCACTAATATTAAAAGGATCCGTAATGGATGTCAATGCGCTCTCACCTTCACTCAGTAAAGCAAATGGTGTATCAGGAAGACCATCAGGTGTAAAGTTATCAAAAGCGCAAGGCACGTCAGCAATTGTATTACACGTCAAAGGGTTTGAATTTGTACCAATATCAAGTGCAATAAAGGTATTATCATGCATCGCCATAAAACTGACTGCTACCTGTGCGAACATATTGTCAGAGGGTATATTTTCACCGACAGGCGTTTCAAATACTGTACCCCAGCTACTGGTCGGAAAGACTTCTACGGCACCCCTAATACAGTACCAGGGACAGTAGCCCAGGCTATACGAGTTACCTGTAGCGGTTGAGTTGAGGCAAACTTGTCACGTCCATCAAACAGGAAAGGATTAAGGGACTTGGGATCAACATTTGTGTCTACCTGGTTTCCTGTTACTAAAACATCACCGGCAGATATTAAATCTCCTCCTGCGCAGCTTAAGCCTATCAAAAGACAGGCATCGCCATTACCAGGAATTTTATCACCAAAGATCAGGTAGTATCCTGAACCGGGTTTAGAATATCAGCTTCATAGCCATCTTCCCAGTGGTCAAAATATATCACCGTACCGTCTGTACTCATAGCAACGGAAATTGCCGATTCGATGGTTTTACTAGTATGTTTACCGGCTAAACTTGAAGTATCATCGTCTTTTATCGGGTTAAGTGCTTCTAAATTTTCATATACCTCACCTCAGGTATAGGAACGTAATACGTCTCGGCAATACCCGCTGCGAATGAAACATTCGCGGTCATCAGGCATAGCATGATTGACGTGTATATTAAATTTCGAAATAACATGTCTATTCTCCTAGTGCGACTGATAACTCATCTAATCTACGAGAGAACCTAGTCACAAAGTTATTATTGTCAATAAATACATCCGAGTATTGTCACTGGGTAATTCATTGCTAGCAATTCCAATTTAGAAAGCATAGTTATTTTGCTTTCTTGTAAACAATACGTAATTTCAGAGCACCTGAACTCGGGGAATTTACTTTGATCCCAGTTTAAAGATCATCCTTAAATTAGTT
>NZ_BDMN01000480.1 GCF_002189065.1 Bathymodiolus platifrons methanotrophic gill symbiont | reverse complement strand
TTGGCCGTAAAAACTGGTTATTTAATCAAACTCCACGCGGCGCTAATGCCAGCGCACTACTTTACAGTCTTGTGCAGACAGCGGTAGCCAATAACCTAGAGCCTTTTGATTACTTAAAGTATTTACTCACCGCACTACCCAAGCTTGGTAGGCACTATAAGCCAGAGGCATTGGATCAGTTTTTACCCTGGAACCTGACTGAAAAAATCAAGCCTTTAAAGTAAGTGGCGTAGCTTGTCTAGGTGGGAAGAAGCGACGCTTACCGATATACAGATAGATGAGTGGCTTGATGAAATCCATTTTCAATGTCCTGAAGCATTGCGTATTAGTTTTGAAAAAGTCTGCAAGCGCACACATCTGGATATTGCCAGTGTCAACTCGGCAATGAGTCTGGTGCTACACGAAAATCAATTTAAACAGATTCATATCGCAGTTGGTGGGGTGGCGGCCATTCCGCTATATTTGCATAAGACTAGTGCCTTTTTACGCGATAAAAAGATATCACTATCTTTATTGCAACAAGCGTTAGACCTCGCTCAGACTGAAATTTATCCATTATCCATTATCCGACATTCGTGGTAGTGCTGATTATAAGCGTTTATTAGTCAGACAATTATTGATTGCCCACTGGCTCAAATTATTGCCTGACTATGTTAGCTGGGAGAGTTTTCTATGAATCAGGATAGTGAACTCCATGCACAAGGCAAAGCCTGTTTTATTGATGATCAGCCGCTAACAGACGATACACTGCATGCATTTCCGCTAGTTTCCTCAATTGCCCATGGCAAAATAAAATCACTTGATTTTAAGTCTGCATTATCTTTGCCGGGGCTTGTTAAAGTTTTAACGGCCAGAGATATTCCGGGGATTAATCAAATCGGAAATATTGCTCCCGATGAAGTACTACTGGCAGATAACGAAGTCGTTTATCAAGGTCAGTCTATTGCGATTATGATCGCTACAACAGCAGCAATAGCACGACGGGCTGCGGCATTATGTATTGTTGAGTATCAAGAATTACCCGCTGTTTTTGATGCTAGAGAAGCAGATCGGCTAGGCATGCATATTTCTTCACCACGTAGTTTTTCACTTGGTGATATTGATAGTTGCTGGGCGCATTGTGATGTGATCGTCGAAGGCAGTGCAGAAACGGGGGCGCAAGAGCATATTTATCTGGAAACTCAAACAGCGATTGCCTACTCACTGGAAAATACGCAATTAAAAATTATTTCAGCAACGCAATCGCCCGGGATGGTGCAGCGCATTATCGCGCGCGTGTTAAATTGCGCAATGCATAAAATAGATGTCGATGTTTTACGCCTGGGCGGTGGGTTTGGCTGTAAGGAAGAGCAAGCAACCTCTTGGGCGGTTATGGTGGCGCTAGCCGCTAGCATAACGCAACAGCCGGTAAAAATTGCTCTAAGTCGCACAGAGGATATGCGCTTCACTGGAAAACGCCATCCTTATAGTGCTGACTTTAAGCTGGGTCTAAATAAGGCGGGTAAAATTCTTGCCTATGAAGTGTCTTATTATCAGAATGCCGGCGCGCTTGCCGACTTATCTCTGTCTATTCTGGAGCGCTCATTATTGCATGCCACAAACAGCTATTTTATTGCCAATGTGCGTGCTAATGCCGTGAGTTGTCGTACTCATTTGCCACCCAATACTGCATTTCGCGGATTTGGCGCGCCACAGGCGATGTTTATTCTTGAATGTGCCATTTTTAAAGCAGCACAGGAAATGCAGGTTAATGTCGCTTGTATTCAGCAAGAAAACCTGATGCAGGATGGCGATGTGTTCCCCTATGGCATGGTAGCCAAAGAAAATAACAGCCACGCAAGCTGGCAGCAATTAGAACAGGATTTTTCCTTGCAACAGCAGCAACAGCAGATTGATGAATTTAATAATACTCATCAGCTAGAGAAAAAAGCGCTGGCAATTATGCCCGTGTGTTTTGGCATCGCCTTTAATGCCTTTTTCTTAATCAGGCTGATGCGCTAGTGCATATTTTTAATGACGGTAGTGTGAGTATTAGTTGCGGTGCGGTGGAAATGGGCCAGGGAGTCAGGGTTAAATTATGCAATATTGCGGCACACATTTTTTCGATTGATTCGGCTCGCATTAAACTGGAAAGCACCAACACCACACGAATCGCCAATATGTCACCGACCTCTGCAAGTACCGGTACGGATCTGAATGGTCAGGCGATACGTATTGCCTGTGAGCAAATAATGCAGCGCTTAAAACAACTGGCCGCAAATATTCTTAGTGTTGATTCTGCGTTAATTAGTATTAACAATGAACGTGTTTGTATTGCTGAACAAGCCAGCGATCTGGATTGGAAAATGCTAATTTCTCAGGCTTATATGGCTCGTTGTGCCTTATCGGCACAGGCTCATTATGCTACGCCACACTTAAGTTTTGATATGCAAACCGAAAAAGGTGGGCCCTTTGCGTATCATGTCTATGGTTGCGCAGCCATTGAAGTGACTATTGATTGTTTGCGAGGGCGTTATCAGCTTGATAGTATTAAAATCATTCATGATATAGGCCAAAGCCTGGCACCTGAAATTGATCGCGGACAAATAGAGGGAGCTGTCGTACAAGGGCTGGGCTGGATGACGATGGAAGAGATACGCTATGATGAAACAGGGTCATTACTTAGTGACTGAAGTTTCCCAATAATTATTTATGGTAAAATTGAAACTATGCTAC
>NZ_BDMN01000479.1 GCF_002189065.1 Bathymodiolus platifrons methanotrophic gill symbiont | reverse complement strand
TTGGTGGAGACGGGGGGAATTGAACCCCCGTCCGCAAGCACTCCGCCTTTGGATCTACATGTTTATTCCGCACTTTGATTTAACTAAAAGCTACCCGTCGGACCAAGATACTTTTAGCGATTTCGATTGGGTTTAGCGGGACAGAACTCCGAACAAAGTTCTTAGCGCGATCTTATGTAGAGTGACTCCTGGATGTCCCGAAGGACTCTACACGCATAAGCACATGTAGCCAGGAGAATGGTGCTGGGTTTAAGCAGCTAAAGCCATTGAGTAGTTTTCGTCATTTGCGAATACATTTTGTCAGTAGATTTTACGAGGTGTACTGTCCTCGACATGCACCTAAGGTTTTGCTACCCACGTCGAAGCCAGGTCGTCCCCTTTGGAAACTTCATTATAATAGATTTCAGAGTTTAATACAGGTATTTTTAATACTGGTATTGTGAATAGTTGCGCAAATTAGCGAGTACACACTGCTAAATTTAAGTAATTAGGCAGTCCTAAAAAGTATAGATTCGATTAAACCACAGTCACCCGTTGCGTAGCTTCGCTACTTTGTCACTCTAGACGAGAAAATTAGTGCAGTGTTTGGCTTTGGTGCTGCTGCCTGGCAAACAGCACCACGTGATCAATTTACTGGATGGTGCCACGAAAGCGGCAAAGAAACCTACCGTTACTCGTGAACAATGCCCGTTTTTTGATTATGCTCTGGGTGAAGTCCAACAATCTCGCTTCTACGTGTTATCCATGATAGCTCGTCACCTTCCTACACAATGGGAAGAGCGTTATGGCATACGGCCGGTGTTACCGGAAACTTTTGTTGATACCGAGCGATTTGCAGGTAGCTGTTACAAAACCACGAACTTGAATCTACGTAGGTAAAACTACAGGGCGTGGTAAGTTGGGGCCTGTTGGCAAACAAAGCCTACCCAACAAGGACTTATGGCTTTATCCGCTGCCCCGTCAGTTTTACTCGCTGATTTTATATAGGAAGGGTTAGTCGAATATTTACGGATGGGGAGCTGTAAGTTTATGGTTTGCGGCTATGTATGTTACACCATTAGTATTCATTGAAATGGAATGTAAATTAGCGTTATTTTTGACCCATATGGGTCATGTGTATTTTAAAAAAAATGTGTAATCTAAAGATGAAGTTAGGGAGTGAGTTAAGAAAAATAGTGTTTTACTAATTGACTACTTAGGAATGAGGATTTAATAAAATACGAAAGTATCAAATCGGAATATAAATGTAGTCTGTATGAAGCCAGCGTAATACAGGATGAGCAGAGACTCCTATTTTCCGTATTCCGCCAGCTTTATACGGGCTACTATTTAGTCTCGGATTTCAATTAACAGTAATAGCAATTGATGAACATCATACTGTTATTGGTGTTGGAACTGTAATAAAACAACTCCCATAATGAGTAAGAAAATGATGATTTTTGCTTGTTTTCCTGTCAATAAATACACATGAATACCCGTCATTTATGAGTTATGTAAGGTTCATAAGGTGAATAGCTCAGTAAGTATCCAAAAATTTTTTTGAATATTGAAAAAATGTTAAAAATAGCAGCAACTAACTATGTCAATTTTGTATTATTTTGCGGTGTTATATTGCTTTTTAATTTAATAACGGGATGTGCCGTTAATAATTTTGGAATTGTCAATGTTAAGCACTTTGAAAATAAAACTGTTCATATGGTTAATCTAAAATCGTATGGTTGTTTTCTAAGTACACATGAGGCAGATGCTGGCTTAACATTTGGATTTACTGAACGATGGTATTTTTACCCCAAAGATAAACAAATTGAGGAAGTGAGTCTTTCCAGTATGTTAATACTAGCTAAAGAAGATCATCTTATTGAACAGGGAAAAGATCAAACAGTGTTGATTATTCAAATAAAGCTATTGCATGGCTTAGTGATACAAAAGGGTTGATATTTAATACTAATAATCACAGGGTTGGTTTTTCGCTTGGAACAGCTAAGAGTCAAGTAATTAGGCTGCATCGAGACTTTGAGGGTGTTTTTATATTTAAATATACTTTAGGTGGCGAAATTAACGTTTTTTTACAAGCAGTATAGTCAATAGATTTCCACGCTATAAATATAACAAAATTTATGTATTTTGTGAGTTTCTGTACTTAGGAGTAACATAATGAAAAAAATTTTATTATACGGGTTATTAAGTATTTCACTTTATGGTTGTGGTAAAGCGACCCACCTAATTTATGCTCATGATACAGCCGTAGGTATTGATGTGGCAGTCAGTACTGAAGGAACTGGGCGTATAGTTCTAGGGTACGACAGAGATACTTTTGCAATTGTGCCAAGGAAAGGTGATAACGAAGACGCAATGACACTGACTTCATTTGGTTGTATTTATATTGATGGCTTGAATGAAATCAAATATAACCATTTTGTTTCTACTGGAGATGCAGCGAAAAACATTGCGAAATCACCCTCTGGACTTAAAAGTATTAACGATGCTATTAATGGAGGATCTATAAAATGCGCACAATAATATGTTTTATATACTCAGGTATTATTTTGTTGATTCTTTCGTCATGTAGTAACGCACTTTATTTTGGCTCTATGTGAATCCTAGTGGGTAGTGCGATAATAATACCATGAATAATGAATCTTTATTTAGTATGGCTTTAGGCTTACAATCGCCTTGGAAAGTGGAAGAAATTATCTTTTCAAACGACAATATTTTAGA
>NZ_BDMN01000478.1 GCF_002189065.1 Bathymodiolus platifrons methanotrophic gill symbiont | reverse complement strand
CCCTGAGCGATACTCAGATTTACGTCAATAAAATAAACTCTCACTTATCCTCTTGATCTATTTTATGCAAATGTTAAAACTATTTAGAAATCATCGGTAGCCCAACACTGTGGGAGTTCCATTTTCCAATTAAGAACAACAAAGGATTAATACAAACGATGTTCAACATATCTGTAAACATTTATTTATAAAGTATGGCTTGAACCGGTCAACCGTTCAAAAGTAACACAATTAAATTGGCCTCGATATCTTATCTGATTTAAATAGAAAATTACCTTGACCAGTTCAATACAAGGTCATCATAAACTCTTAATAATGTGATTGTAATCTTCTTTATTGAACTGACCATAAAGGTAAAAGGTAAAATATATTTAGGTTTAAAAATTTCAACATCATACACAAGTGTTTAAAAATTTCTCGTTAAGTTAAAAATAAAACATAAAACTGCCATCTTTAACTGAAACTTCAATCCACCAATTGTAGCTGCTGAGAACTTTCTCACCAAGGATAGCCCATGAAAGCCATTCAGCTTATTTCCAATGGGGTCCTTTATAAGTATCAGCTTAAAGTTCAAGTGGACATTAAAAGATCAACATGAGCGGGTAGAGGGATTACTTAATTTTAAAATAAGTACATTATCTATGAAAATATATATGTATATATAATTGTCATTATTATGATATGACACGTCTTTCCCGTTCTTCACTGGTATGTATCAGGTGGCACTTCACTTCTTTTTTAAATCTTTGCAAATCATTGATGGATTTGATCGAATCGGGTAGAGAATTCCAATCATGGATTCCATTGTAGTAAAATGTTGTTGATTCGATGCCTTTAATTTTTGGTGTAACATAATTAATCTGACTTGATCTAGTATTATGGGCATGATGTTCATTAATTTTGATGAAATTATTTTTCAAATAAGAAGGACATGTATCATAATAGATTTTATGAGCATGGTTCAATCGAAGCTGTTTTACTCTGTTTTCAATATTTAAAAATCCTAGACTAGATAATTCAGCTTGCTTTATACTAGTTCTTGGGCCCATGCTTTTGATGAATCTAACTGTTTTGTTTTGTGCCACTTGCAGTTTGTTTTTTAAAGCACGAGTTATACCAGCGTACCAGGAGGAACAAGAATAATCAAAATGACATTGAATAAGTGCCATACTTAAAGTTTTCCGCGTTTCGGCAGATAGACAATTTGCCTTTCTATACATAAACCTCAACCGGGAATTAACCTTTTTAATAATAGAGTTAGCTGTTTTTTCGCCAGACAGGTTTTGATCAATGTCAATGCCTAAATATTTAACACTATTTTGTGAATTTATTATATGACCATTACAGTTAATTTGAAATTCAGTTACATTTTTTAATTTTCTCTTTGGACCAAAAAGAATGCATTCTGTTTTACCAAGGTGGAGAGAAAGTTTGTTGTCAACGAGCCATTCACTACAGGATTCGAGTTCTTGACCAAGTTTTTGAGAGATAAATTCAGGATTTTTATGAGAAAACATAATAGTACTGTCATCTGCGTACAGAAGTAATTTACAGTCTGAGTTAATGCTTGTGGACATATCATTGACATACTAAAGGAAAAGTAAAGGACCTAGAATACTTCCCTGTGGAACACCACAGCTAATGTTTGCTGGGTTGGATTCTGTGCCATTAACATTAACCAACTGTTGTCTGCCTGTTAAATACGATTCAAACCATTTAATGTTAGATACTCCCATCGCTTGAAGCTTGTTGCAAAGAATTTGATGATCGACCGTATCGAATGCCTTTTGAAGATCTATCATTACCATACCAGTGAAGAGGCCTTTAGATGTTTGAGATTTAATATGATCAAAAAGATGAATAAGGCAGGTATCGGTGGAATAAGCGCTTCTGAAACCAGATTGAAGTTCATATAGCAAGTTGTTTTTTACTAAATATGATTCTAGCTGTTTATATACTGCTTTTTCTAAAATTTTTGATATAATACACAGTATACTTATTGGTCTATAATTTCCAACCTCTGTTCTATTGTTTTTCTTAAATAATGGTTTGACCCGTGCTGATTTTAATTGATCGGGAACTATACCACTCGTTATTGATAAATTTACAATGAAATTGATGGGCTTTGTTAGTGTTGTAGCCGCATCTTTGACGAACCTTGCTGGAATGTCGTCTAACCCTGTGCTTTTAAATGAATTAAGATGACACAATTCCTTATATATAAATTCCTCGGACACAGGACTTATTTCAAGTTGTAATCTATTGATATTAACTCTACTATAAAACTGTTGGAAAAGAGTAGAGGCTACGTGGAATATATTTGGAGATGGAGGCAACTTTTCAACAAGCTTCGATGCCACGGTTGTGAAAAAATTATTGAACATGTTTGCGATGTCATTTAAATTATGACAATTTTGACCATCCACCTTCAGAACAACACAAGCATTGTTTTTTTGTTTTGAACTATAACCTAAAGTTTTCAGCTGTTCCCATAATTTTTTCGGAGCGTTTTTGTTTTCTTCAATTTTATTTGCGACGTATTCTTCTTTAGCCTTTTTTACATTTCTTTGTACCAAATTTCGCAATTTACAGTAATCCAAATATAAATGTTTACTACCTGTTTTTTTTTATATGATATTAAATATTGATCTCGTTTTCTAATATTACCTAAAATTTCTGAAGTCATCCATGGTTCGGAATTCTGTTTAATTTTTATTTCTTTATATGGAGCTATTGAATT
>NZ_BDMN01000477.1 GCF_002189065.1 Bathymodiolus platifrons methanotrophic gill symbiont | reverse complement strand
GCCATGAAAGTGTAAAATCGCTTATTCTTGATCTCACGCTGTCAGCCCCGGACGGGCTGATAGTCTCCAGAAGGCGCAGGGAAATTTGCCAATCCGAAGTGCGTGATAGCGCGCGAGGGAGGCTAAAATTTTATCCCGAATAGCCGTAGAGCCATTTGTGGTAGCCATGACTGAGCTGCTTTGTGCTCAGTCTGTGGCGGACGCAGGGCGGCTGGAGCATCTCCTATTCGCTGCGTAGGTGAACGAATTACGGCGACAGGAGTCCCGGAATTTCGTGAGGTAGCATGGCGCGCCTAATGGTGGTGAAGATAATTCTTTATCACTTCCTCAGTCATTTTCCCTACCGTGACACAAAAGTAACCCCTAGCCCAAAAGTGCTTCCCCTATTCCCCCAGTACCTATTGATTTCAAACGCTGAAAATCATGGAAACGGAGCCAAAGCGAAGTGATGATTTTTAGTCCGTGGTAGGCGACGGGGCAATTCGCCAATCCGAATGCGCTAGCAGCGCGCGAGGGAGGCAAAGAATTGCATTCCGAAAGCCGTCAAGCCATGTGTGGGATCCTTAACGGAGAAGGGGTTTGTTGCGCGTAGTTGAGGCGGACGCGGGGCGGACCAGGCACAAATGATTCGCCGCGTAGCGAATCGATTTTTGTGACATGGAGCCCCCAAAATCTATCATGAGGCGCACGGTGGCTCGCCTATCGTATAAAACAAATTATATTTTAGCTTCCAACACAAGCTTGCAGGGTTTAGGTCATAAACCTCTCTGGCTACATTATTCAGAAATGGAGTGTGTTTGAAGAAAGTTAGAGTGTATGATAACTAATCGAGACAATAACTTGTTATGCAATGAGAAATACATGCAAACGGAAAATCTATGAGGATTGATAATATTGAGTTTCACGGCTTCAAAGCCGAAAACAGATACGCAAAAGTAGAGTTTTCATCTGATAATGTCACAGTGATTTATGGCGACAACGGCTGTGGAAAAACAACTTTTCTCAAAGCCATAAACTCATTCTTGTCACAAAATGATGACGAGCTATCCTCCATCGGAATAAAAAAAATTATATGTAATGCAGTGGATGAAGGTAATCCTAAATCTATATGTGTCACATTTAACGAAAAAGGTTACGACTGGAGTGACTTTGAAGCCAGTTGTTTGGTTAACTCTAAATCGATTTCCTTAGGAGTTGAGCGGGGGATTAGCACTCAACCTTTAATAATAGGACCAGAAGTTATAATGAGGTTTTTTCAGCGACATAATTACTTATTGAGAGGTTTTCGCGGTATTGAACTATCGCAAAAGAATCTATACGAACTATCTGCAGAGCTTTCATTGTTCTTGAAGAGAAGGAACTCTGACAAATTTAGAAGTCGGCGATTAGATTTCGACTTTGACAAAAAACACTTATATCTCCAGAATATAAAAATGAACAATATCGAAGAGATGTTGTTGAAACGCCATAGAGACGCAAGGTTAATAGCTACTGAAAAAATTCAAAGGGCCCTTTTTGATACGCTTGCTGTTGCTATCGAGGTAGAAAATAGTAGTGCGGAAAGCACAGATACAGATAAATGTTCCCTTCGAAAACGAATATTAGACAGAAAAGATAGAATTATTGAAGCTCTAAATGACGGTGATGAGAATAGCAATTTAAAAAATAAAATTGTGGATATTCTAAAAAAAATTGATCAGCCCGGGGAGTTAGATAATATTCTAGAGAATTCTTTGTTAAGTAAGCTATTCCAAAACATGATTGATGAGCTGGAAGAAGTCGAAAATCTCATGCTCAGATCTATTAGTCTTATTGTAAATAGGTTTAATGCTTACCTTATTAATGATAAGAAATTAGTCTTTAGCAGAAATGAAGTTTATATTGATATAGGTAATGAAAGACACTCTATTGACGAGCTATCAAGCGGTGAGAGGCATATTTTAACATTTTTGTCCTTAGTACTCTTGGGAGGCCAAGGAAGGAATTTTCTGATAATTGACGAGCCTGAGATTTCCCTAAATATTACATGGCAGCGAGAACTTATGCAGCTCTTTTCCATGTTGCTGCCTAGCACCCAAATAATAGTGGCATCTCACTCGCCTGCTTTGGCAAAGAGAAATAGCAAATATCTTTCTGAGCTAAAAGTCTGGAGAGATTAAATGAGTGGCTGCTGTTATGAAATAGATGAGATTCTTAATGAAGCTATTATGACAGGTAAGCCTGTAATTATAGTAGAAGGTATTAATGACATATCTATTTACAGCAATATGGGAGCGTCATGTGGTGTGGAAGTTTATGCGATAGAACATATCGACGGATTTTCCGGAGGGAGCGATCAGGTTATTTCAGCGATTCAAGAATTAAACTCTTTGCCAAATGACACGCATACGCTATCTAATCATATATTAGGAATCATTGATAAAGATGTCAGAGATTATAGGCAAGAACTTCCTGGAATAGAGCCACTTCTTGTTCTTAAGTATTACTCTATCGAAAGTCACTTTGTATCAGATCAGATCATTTCCTGTTGCTTGAGTAATACTATTAAAGCGAATCGAGATCTGGTTAGTGATGAGCTATGCACTCAAATGATGGATGAAATAGAGGCAAAGCTTTCAGATCTATACTATTTTTCTTTGGAGGCTCTACGCAACTCTATAGTTCCAGGTTACTCAGGAACAATTTCATATTCAGGTAACCCTGGTTGTGAAATCAATTCTCAGACTATAGAATACCTATCAGATAAAAA
>NZ_BDMN01000476.1 GCF_002189065.1 Bathymodiolus platifrons methanotrophic gill symbiont | reverse complement strand
ATTTCGCTCGTACTAATGCAGCGCTTCCTTCTTCTTTTCTTTTCACCACTAGTAAAGGACTCCTGCAAGTCTTTGATTACAAAGGAATAAAAGGCATACAGATATGGGCTGAACGAGGTTGTGCCAGATTATCCAAGTTACTACGTACTGATGAAGCGTGGGATTTATGGGAAGAAATGAATAACGTAACAAAAGTAAATTATCACATTAAGAGGTGAGGGCTAAAAATGTCATTTTCAAGAGACTATGAAACCAAAGACCAGCTACTATTAGGATAGGCGTAGTGAATGCTACAGCCGAAACTATGGCAGAAAATACAGACTTTCAGGAGAACTGGAAACCTGAAAGCGGTGTTTTTTGCCTTGTTCCTGATGAATTAAATATACCTTTTTAACTTCCCTGCCCTATTCAGCCGACTTTTCAAAAGCAAGTATGTCTTGTTCTTCTGATTCTACATTAAATTCAACACGACTTTGAAGAACAATTTCCTCGATTACTTTTGCTCCACAACCTGACTTGAGTACACTCTCAAATATTTCTATTAACTTGGGAATATTTATTATTTCATCAACTGATTCAATATACCTTTTAACGATAGCCTTAATTTGATATTTAGCTTCTGCTTGAAGGGCTATTGTCTTTAAAACTTCTTCACTTGATTCATTTGTTTTAACAACAAACGTAATTGGGTATCTTTGAACTTTGTCTATATCTAAGAAATATTTTCCAGCATCAATAGTTTCCGTGACTTGAAAAAACCTTCCAAGTGGTTTCATCACAAAATCAATACCGCCGTCATTAGCGTTTGTTCGTCCAGTCTTATAAAGTATTAAAGACTCTTCAATAAGTTCGTCTGGTGACCAGCCCCAAAAAATTCTTTGGTCAGCATAATACTGTTTTAATACAGCGAAGCTCGCTATTTCAAATACACGAGCATCAACATTCGGCCGAAATAACCCTTTTATAAACTCGATTGCCTTTTCAGGAGACTCCGCCTGAATATTTATAATTTCCTGACAGTAGCCCATGAACTCTGAGAAAGCACTTTGTCTAGCGTGAATATATGCCTCAATAATTTCCTTTATAGATAGAGCAATATTAATTTTTTTATTACCTATATTAACGAAAACTAAATTTTCATTAATCCAGTATCTATTGCTTTTTGAGTCTCGAATAATGGGTAAATATTCACAAGCTGGAAAATATTTTTTAAATTCTTCATTTAAGCGATGATTAAGAGCATGATTTTGTAGTTTACTGCCAAATGGAAGTTCCCTCTGACGACGAAACAAATCACTAAATTTAGCTCCTTCATAGTCGTTATATCCACCATTAATAGAAAAATTACCATTTAAGTAATCTTCTATTAGAACATATATTGCATAGTGGTTTGCAAATCCTGCGCGTGACTTTGAGCCACGATTAGCGGCTTTTGTTTTAATATTTAGGTATTGAATAATTTCACTTTTTTTTAAAATCTCATTACCATTTTTTTCCGAAAATCTATCAAGAATATCAATAATAGTTTTTGTAAAATCATGTTTAACAATTGACACTAAAAATACCCCCCTTTACTTCACCCCTATTAGCTCCTCTACCATTTTTAATTTTTGTATTTTTTTCTGGTTTTGTTAGTTTTTCTCCCTGATGTTCTTCAAGATTAAGCACACGGCGTAATCCTATTTTTAAGTATTCATCTTGAGATTCAATGCTTACAGTTTTTCTTCCTAATATTTTAGCGACAGTAGCAGTTGTAAATGTTCCCGAAAATGGGTCAAGTACTGTATCACCCTCATTACTGCTGGCTTGGATTATTCTATTTAGTAATGCTTGTGGTTTTTGGGATGGATGGTTTTCATATTCATCCATTCTGTACCGCACTCTTGGAAAATCCCAAACGTTACCTGGAATCTTTTTTGTATTATATGGCTTTGGCTCTTTTCCTCGATAATCAATAAGTTTTCTTTTTGAACCTGTTTTTGCTTCAACAAGAATATCGTCAGCATTAAATGTATATGCCTTTGGATTCTTGACACAATATAGAATAGGCTCATACATAGAGCCATAATACTTTCTAGCTTGGACACCTGAACTATCGTAAGACCAGATAATACGGCCAAGAATCGAAAGTCTTTCTTTAACGTATAGATCAAAATATGGCATAGCTTGAGTGCTAGTCATTAAGTACATTGTACCTGTAGGCTTTAATACTCGAATACACTCATCAATCCATTTGTATGCCCAATCAGCATATTCAGTATCAGAAGGCCAGCGATCCTTAAAATTTGAGAACTTTTTACCGATGTTATAAGGGGGGTCTACAAATATTAGGTCAATTGAAGCATCTTTGATTTGTGATTTTAATATTTCTATAGCGTCGCCATGGTGGATAATATGGTCTTTTTTTTCGTATTTTTTGTACATATTTGTGTAAAAATCAACTATAACCTGTTTTTATGCAACCAATGGATAAGATACCATCTAGGAGAAATAATTTCTCATCCCATCCGATAAACTAGTGAGAAAGTCAGGTACATTAATGAGAATAATAACTTGAAAAGTCGCACTATTTTTAGTTGAACATGCGAACCTTCTTTGGCTGAAATTAAATCTTATGATCGTAGCAATACCTTCGCCAATTTTAATTTAAGCCAAAAAGGACAATCTTACACCTATATAAATCAATCGCTTATAGGCTGTAAAATTCATAAAAATGAGTGTGTTTTCATTTTGGCGAAGGTATTGCGTAGCTGAAGTTTCCCAATTATTGAGTAGCTGAAATACACAATGCTGGTG
>NZ_BDMN01000475.1 GCF_002189065.1 Bathymodiolus platifrons methanotrophic gill symbiont | reverse complement strand
TAGTGTTGGTAAGGGGTGGATAACATCTTTTCGTTATCCATGCTTTATCAACACGTCCCGTAGGGAGCCAATATATTCCCCACATGAACGGGTCAAAACTTGCAAAATGCGCCTTGTAGGCATTACAGGGGCTAAAATTACTTGTATGCGAACGTGAAAAACAAAATAGGACGATTAGCTATGGCGATCAACGATGAGAATATACATGACAAGGATAAAAAAGCCTTAAAACATTTCTTAAAAGGTAAAGAAATATGGAACGAATATGTTAAGAGTCACTCAGAGAAGGTGGATTTTTATGCGGTGAATTTTTCAAATTTAAAAGACATGAAAAAACATGCTTTGAATATGCGAAGCCTAATTTTAGGCATGCCGGCTAAAGAACTCCTTGGATACATCTACACGCGTATGCTGAAAGACTCCGATGATGATTTAGTAGGGAATATCCAATTTCTACTGGAATACGTGCACGCCACGCTAGCCTCAGCGGAAGAACCCGCGGAAGTTATTTTTGATGAGGCGAAAGTTCAGGAGCTGTTAAAACTTAGCCGTGAGTTGAAAGAGAAAGCGTTGCTCTTCTCTATTGAATCATCTCTTGATACAGAAAACAGACACTTCAAAGATAATACGGCGGATATAGAGTTTTACTTAAAATCGAAGTGGGTTAGCATCCGAGGGAATCGTTATCAGGCTTTAGAAGGTGAATTCTACAGCTACGTACTTGCTCCACACAATGATGCTCTTGAAGACGCCTATGGAGTCGGAGCAACTAAGATTTCGGAAGGATTCCAAGATATAGCTAGTGCTTTCCGTATGGGAATTACGAACGCTCAGGAAATACTTAAGAAACAGTATAAAGATTATCTAAATTTTGCTACGGAGCAGCATGGGAAACCCCAGCAAGATATTAAGGAAATGTATGAGCAGATAAATTCAGATAAACGTAAAGCTAAGAATCTAGCTCTCGACGACTTACTTGAAGGTGGTATCGGCAATGTTAGCCGCCATACTAAATTACCATCATGCCTATTGGAGGATTTAGCTTATCAACGGGGTGAAGAAACTGATTTCTTTACTGAAGATAATTTTGCAGGAACACCATATGCGACACTACCCGTTCGAAAGAAACCTTTGATCAAACTTGGTTTGGAGTACTACGCTATTGACCCCTGTTTCATTCGGGATGCAGGGTATCGTGCACTTATTTTCAAATTATTGGAGAGGAAACCAAAATACAAGGAGACTTTCAAAGAAAACCAGAAAATAATGAGTGAAGAAGCGTTTCCAGACATACTTAGGGACCAGTTTCCTAGAGCAAAAGTTTATAAGGAGGTGTATTACAAAGAACCAGATACTAGACAATGGGTCGAAAACGATACCGTAGTTATAGTCGATGATGTTCTCTACCTCATTGAAGCTAAAGCAGGTGCGCAAGCTACTATTGATTCGCCTGCGCTCAATTTTGAGAGACACAGTCAGTCAGTAAACGACTTAATTATTAAGGCTTACAAACAATGCGAGCGTTTTTTTAAGTATCTAGATTCTGATGACGAAGTATGTCTCTATAATTTAGATAACGGAAAGCATGAAGAGATTGCGCGAGTTCGTCTTTCAGATTATCGTATGATAGTACCTATTGGGCTGACTGTTGAGTCGTTTGCGCCATTATCTTCTTTTTACAAGTTTAAAAAGATTCTCGGGAAACATGCTTTTATATCAATATCGATTGACGATCTGTTTGTTTTAAAACGTATTCTCCCTACCCCAGGTATATTTTCGCATTATATAGAGTTTCGACAGTCTATGGCTGGCATAAGCAACACTTATCTGTATGACGAATTCGCTCACCTTGGAACTTATATAACTTATAACCGATATGATCAAAAGATCAAGGAAGGTAAGCATGATTGGATGATTATGACTGATATGTCCGATTTGATTGACAAATTCTTCGAAAGTGAAAGCTGGGAAACCGACCCCGTGCCGATTCAAGAGTTCCCTGATGAGGTTTTTAAATTGCTTAAAGCATTAGACACGACCCAATCACCTGGATGGTTATTAGCTGAAAGCCTTATTCGAGATTATGGTGAACAACAACGCAAGGAGCTTGCTAATTGTCTTTCAACGATAAGAAAAACAACTATGAAAAATCCTTCAGGTTACTTTGTATACGCTTACGGTGATAAATTACTCTTTGTCTGGATGCAAAAATCTCACCATGATATTGAATGGAAAAATGTAAAAGACAAAGGAAGCTCAGTTGCTCTGTGTGATAATAATCGACTCAACATGATTGGCATACTGATTGAGGTTGCTACAGATGGTATTTATGACAACGCGCAATATTTTAAAGTTAACGTTCCGTCTGTTCAAACTAAGGAAAACGAACATATCTTTGACGATGCTAAACTCATGAACTCGCGAAAAAATAGAAAATACCCTTAAATTTTTTAGAGGTGATGGGTTATGAGGCGCGTCCCATGTTAAACGGTGAGCTGGACGAAAGTGGACAATTTCCTCACGATCATCCTGGAAACGTAAGGCTGCAACCTGCATACATCTTGCCATTGGCGGGAATCTTACTTTTGCAAGTTTGTGCTTTGTTAGCCACTCCTAAAATGCTTATTTTTGTCGGTCAATAATATTCTTCACTGTTGATGCGTGCCATTGCCCCCCGCGCCTCGTTTTTACGCCTAGTTTATTTAATTCATTAGCCACATTCCCCATTGATAAACCTTTAATCCGATACCCCTCGATAATGTCGATTACGGTTCTAGCGAAGTCACTGGCTAGCTTCTTGTTTATTGCATTGCTCTTTAGCCGTGCTTCATCTAAATTTGTTTGATTACCTAGTTGAACCCCTCGCGCCTTTAAT
>NZ_BDMN01000474.1 GCF_002189065.1 Bathymodiolus platifrons methanotrophic gill symbiont | reverse complement strand
TTACCAAAATGGAATTACCGTGCAATTCCTCAAAAATAATTAATATCGGGAAGTTGTTTCGTGCTTATTCCTAAGCAAGTTAAAGAAGAGCTAACTACTCAGAATAAATAAACAGAAAATTGAGGTAGGTCAGCTTTTGTTAAATGGCTTGTTTCAGGACTTTTCAAAAGAGTACCTGATTACGTGAAACTCACAGTCATTTAAAATAAAACATAAGAATCAGTGTATTAAGAGTATCTTCAGTAATTGCTCATTATTCACGGGCAAGATTTTTTTGGGGATACGGGCAGCCTGCCCGTTTGCATGGGCGAGCCGCCCATGCCCCCAAATAATGAGAAGTTGCTAAATATATACAGAATATTAATATTGAAGATATAAAGAATAGGCTTGATTATTTAATAAATAATATTTTGGATTTAATGGCCCTGTATATAATGAAAACTTTAATTTTACCTGTGTTTTTTATGTATTTATTAATGAAGTCATTTAAATTAATATGGAGTTATGAACTTCAGGGAATTGTTAAAGTCTAGCTATTAAATATTAATATTTTAGTTTATCTTCTGTGTTTGTCATATTGTAACCGTTCCGTCCCCCTCTTTATCTGGAGGGGCTGGGGGAGGTTTTATTAGAAAAAGGTTCCTCAATCCCTATTTTACAAAGGGGTATCTGAACGGTTACGTCATATTTTATGGCAAGAGAAAAAGTAGATATTATCATTCAACATAAGAAGGGAACCATGAAAAAAAGTTACTGATTAGCCTTATATTACTGCAAGGATGTAATGCGCAGGTACAACCCGTAAATTCAGCTGTAGAGCAATTAATTGAACCACCTAGTATTCGTGCAGGGAGCACAACAGGTATTGAGGGAGGGCAAACTATGTAAAATCCACTAAACGGTGATCAGTGGCAGTTAGTCAGTTATTTTACGGATCAAAGCATGCAGGCTCCTTTACCTGATAATCCGATTAGTATTGAATTTGCACGGTATAAAATATCTGGAAGTTCAGGGTGTAACCGGTATTTTGCTAGCTATCAGTTAATGGGAGAGGGTATTGTACAAATTTCTCAGACTGGGTTAACAATGATGGCTTGCCCAGAGAAGATTACAGTGCAAGAGCATCAATACTTGAAAAATCTGGCGGACATTAATTTCTATCAGTTTCAGGATGATAAATTACAATTCTTAGATGCCCAAAGACAAGTGCGGCTAATATTTCAGAACTTACCAGCATTAACTCTAGAGCAAACTAGCTGGCAGATGGCGGGTATTAATAATGGCAAGGGAGGTGTCGTCAGTAGTGGACAAACTGAAAAGGCGAACTTACAATTTATTGATGGAAAATTACAGGGCAGTAGTGGCTGTAATAGATTATTTGCCAGTTATCAAATTAATGGCAGTGAATTAACGATCGGTCCTGTAGGTAGTACGCGTAAATTTTGCGCAGAGAATGATTTAATGCTTCAGGAACAGCAAATATTACAAGCACTGAAACAAGTGAGGCGTTATGAAATTCGTGCAAATCAATTACGTTTAGTCGGTTTTTATGGTTCATTAATGTTGAGTTTAAAGCAGAAGGGAGCCTATTTTGGTGCAGTACTCTATTTTGTTGCATAGGATATTTAGAGAGTCGTGTTATGAACCTGGTCAATCATTTTAGTTAATTAGAAGTGCAAATAACTTAGGTATAATGAGTGGAATTTATAAAAGGATAGAAAATGAGAACTATAAAAAAACTTGGCATAGCAATGCTCTCGCTGTCAGCCCCGGACGGGCTGATAGTCTCCAGAAGGCGCAGGGTTGTTGCCAATCCGAAGTGCGCGA
>NZ_BDMN01000473.1 GCF_002189065.1 Bathymodiolus platifrons methanotrophic gill symbiont | reverse complement strand
ATGGCAGTGAATTAACGATCGGTCCTGTAGGTAGTACGCGTAAATTTTGCGCAGAGAATGATTTAATGCTTCAGGAACAGCAAATATTACAAGCACTGAAACAAGTGAGGCGTTATGAAATTCGTGCAAATCAATTACGTTTAGTCGGTTTTTATGGTTCATTAATGTTGAGTTTAAAGCAGAAGGGAGCCTATTTTGGTGCAGTACTCTATTTTGTTGCATAGGATATTTAGAGAGTCGTGTTATGAACCTGGTCAATCATTTTAGTTAACTAGAAGTGCAAATAACTTAGGTATAATGAGTGGAATTTATAAAAGGATAGAAAATGAGAACTATAAAAAAACTTGGCATAGCAATGCTCTTTATCTTGATGTTTTCTGTGTCCGGAGGCGCGTACTCTGCTCCGGCAGGAACAAATCAGCTGCGCTTGCAAACAGGGTTTTCTAAAAGAACCGGGGAAACAGCATTTTCCTATTTGGTCACTTGGCGTAAAGGAGAGGAGGACCTAAAAGATATTAATGGACTAATGTTTGTTAATGGCACCGAAACTATATCTCCGACTACTGATGCTGAAGTAGCCTATAAGATTACTAAAGCACTGAATGCGGCAGTGGTTACGCGAACCCCATTAGACCGTGGCGCTGTTGCAAAAAATAATAAATCTGAGGTTATTGTCAGCAATAAGGATGGCTTCGAATTAACCCGAATTACTACTAGGGATTATAGTAACCAGGAATTGAAATATTCTATTCCGGATAAAAGCTTTAAGGCTGCAGCGACTGGTATTGCGATAGATATTGTTTATTCAGCGGCTGTTGAATATATTGCAGGATTCTCTAAGGCGGTAAAAAAAGAAACAGCAGGGGGTTTTGTTAGTGTCACTATTGATAATAATTCACCTATAAAAATAACAACAGCGGGTAAGACGACGAGAGAAATAGAGTCAGAACTGGCTGATGCCATCGGTTCAGATGCCAGTTTTTCTTCGATGCCTATTTATCCTAATTTTGTACAAATTAGATCGAAAAATTACAAGTCTTTTGATGGCGGAGAAATACAAATACCTTCTTTAAATGCAAAGTCGATCACTATTGATGTTAATGACTCTGGTCTGGGCGTATTAACTAAATTTGTATTTACCAGTGTTAAGCAACCCGTGCAAATTATTAGTAAAGTACCTTATATTATTGCTTTGTTACTAGCGGGTATTTTTGGATATGTATTCTGGAAAAAGAAGCAGTCTGTGGTTACTAGTTAATATAACTAGCATTGAGTATTACTGGGGATATCG
>NZ_BDMN01000472.1 GCF_002189065.1 Bathymodiolus platifrons methanotrophic gill symbiont | reverse complement strand
ATAGTACTGTTTTACGGTCATAACGGTACGGGTAAATCAACGGTAGCAAGATACCTTCAAGATACAACACATAATAATTATAGTCATTGTAGTTACGTGTTACCCAACGCTCAAGATTATCAAATATTAGTTTATAACACTGACTTTGTAGAAAAAAACTTCTCTCAAGGTAGCTTTGAGGGAGTTTTTACTTTAGGTGAAACGAACGTAACGGCTGAACAAGCTATAAGCACCGCTAAAGCAGAAATAGAAAAATTAGAAAAACAAAGAACCCAAAAACAAACTCTAAACGGTCAACATAAAGAGAAAGAAACTACACAAGAAAAAGCCATTCAAGCTAAATGTTTTGAAACCAAACACATGCATGACAAAAAAGACTTAGATCACTGCTTAATTGGTTTTAAAGGCTCGACAGATGCGTTTTATAATGAAATTCTAAAAACAGACCTGATAGAAACACCTGAATACACGTTTGAAAGTCTATCGGCTGAATCTAAAGAACTAAATAGTAAAAGTGCGACACAAAAAATCTCGATTAAGAATCTAGTTTTAGACCTAGCTTCGAGCGAATCAGCTACTATTTTAAATGAAGTTATTGTTGGTTCTAGTGACAGTTATTTAGCTAAGTTAGTCGATAAACTTAAAAACTCTACCTGGGTAAATAATGGGCATGTTTATATCGATGGCGCTGAAGGAAAATGCCCTTTTTGCCAACAAGCTATTGATGATAAATTAATTACAAATATTAATAATCTTTTTGATGGTTCGTATAAAGAAAAAAAAGGTGAATTAGAAACTCTACAGAGTGGATATAAGCAAGAAATTGAAACCTTAAACGAGACACTATCAGGAACTCACTATACAACGATTAACGATACAAAATTAGACCTAGCTAAAGAGAAACTTTCAGGTATGCTTCAAGCAAACCTTACGAAACTGAATCAAAAGCTATCAGATCCAAGTATTAAAATCACCCTAGAATATACTACTGATTTAGTACAATCAATTAATGATATTATCGATGCTTATAATGTAGATAGAGAAAAATTTAACACTAGATTATCGGATAAAGAAGGGGCACTCACCGTTATTAAAAAGAAATTTTGGTATTTGGTTCGTATTAAGTACGACGCAGCTATCAAAGATCACAATACTTTAATCGAATCAATACGTACTGATATTGCAACAGCTGAAACTGAAGAAAAAACCCTCACTACAGCTATTCAATCTCAAGAAGATATTATCATTGATAACCGTAAAATAATTACCAATATTGAAACATCTACAACCAATATAAATAATAAGATGAAGTCGATAGGTTTAGAAGGTTTTGAGATTAAACAACAACCAGGAAATAGTAATCACTATTACCTTTGTCGTGGTATTGATTCGAGCGGTAATGATGTATATAAGTCGCTTAGTGAAGGTGAAAAAACACTTATTACTTACCTCTACTTTTTAGAATTATGCCAGGGTAGTGTAAATAGTAACTACCCTACTCCGGATAATAAGAAAATCATTGTGGTAGATGATCCTGTATCGAGCCTTTCCCATAATTACATTTATGAAATAGGAGATCTCACACATAAAAAGCTTATTAAAGACTACAAATATGCACAAGTGATATTACTCACCCACAGCCTTTATTATCTACATGAAATGATTAAATATTTACCTAAAGGAAAATGTTTTGATAAAAAATGTAATTTGTTTAGATTTATTAAAAACACGAATAGTGATATTGTTCCTATGGGAAAAAGTGATATAAAAAATGATTACCAGTCATACTGGCAGGTTATAAAAGATGTTCAAAATGGAAGTACTAATAATATTGTTTTACCTAATATCATGAGAAATATTCTCGAGTATTACTTTTCTTTTGTTCATAAGGAAGACGCTTTAAAAGCCGCACTAGATGAACTCGCAGAAAGCGACACTGAGTTCTCCCCTTTCTTCAGGTTTATTAATAGAGGGTCTCACTATGATTCAGTAAATATTAACGAACTCGGAGAGATTGATCCAGTTAGGTTTACTAATAAATTTAAAGAAGTATTTATTAAAACTGATTTCGCAGCACACTACGATAAAATGATGGCTTAATCTTTTCATAAATTACAATTAAACAAACATCGCGGATTCAAGTAAAAAATGTCCAGTTATCTTTTGCGCCATCAGCAATACCGAGATAAAGTGCATCAGGGTAGCGCGCTTTGATACGTTTTATTTCTCGCTTAAATCGTTCTTTAAAACGGGTGAGGCTGAAATCTGGTATCGTTGTCCTTCGGTCAGTTGCTTGTATTGATTCATATGCTTCCTCATCTTTGGTCGGATTGAAAAAGCCTGAACTTATACATCAGCTGGCCCTCTCAGTCTCTTAAAAATGAATTGCACTTGTTAGTTGAATCTAAGATCTAAGATAAATAAAATCTACTCTAATTTTAGATAAATAGATAAATAGATAAATAGATAAATAGATAAATAGATAAATAGCATTCTTTTTTGCTTTTTATTAAAAACTTATTATAACCAACTACAAATAGTTAAAATCATAAAAAGCATGCTATTTATTTTTTAATATAAGGATTCCGATATGGGAAAAATAATAGCCTTTGTAAGCCAAAAAGGTGGTGTTGCCAAAAGCACTTTAGCGAGAGGGGTTGCTAGTGAAGCAAGCAAAAGTGGTCTTAGCGTAAAAGTAGCTGACCTCGATACTCAACAAGGGACTTTTGCGGAGTGGCATAGGATAAGATTAAACAATAGTTTTAACTCTATAGGATCTGTTGAGGTTTTTGCCAAAGCAAAGGATGCAATAGATCAGGCTGATCATTATGATTTATTGATCATTGATGGAGCTGCTCGCGCAAGTTCAGCAACTCTTGAAATAGCAAAAATAGCTGATTTAGTAATACTTCCTACTTGCGCTAGTAGGGATGACTTAACTCCGGCCATTCGTTTAGCTCATGAGCTACAACAAAAAGGAACACCTAACAAAGACATCGCCTTAGCTTTAACCAGGGTAGGTACACAATCAGAAATTGATGATGCTAGAGAATTTATACAACAATCTGGATATCAAGTATTAGATGGAGAACTACAAGAAAAACCTGGGTATCGACAAGCACAGAATGATGGCTTATCTATTACAGAAACAAGGTATAAAAGTTTGAATGAAAAAGCTGATA
>NZ_BDMN01000471.1 GCF_002189065.1 Bathymodiolus platifrons methanotrophic gill symbiont | reverse complement strand
GTCTACATCACAAAATAATTGGGTTAAACTCATAAATGGGCAGCCTTTTGAAATAAATATATTCTTGGTTGCTTATATTTTTTCAGGTTTTATAGAAGGTTGCCCACTTTTCTTATCCCGAACTCAGGTTATTTAACTTTTATTTATCCGTTATTATTTATTGGCAGTTAGTACTAACTGCCAATACTATTAATCTATTGAAATTTGTTTAGTAGTAAAGTTAATTTTTGTTGTAATTACCGATGAGCTTTGTTCCCTGAAAGAACATAACCATAGGCGGTAGTATTGGCGTAGTGAACGCCACAACGGAAAACTTCAATATGTCCGCCGAGAAAATCATGAAAGATGAAACTTTCATAGACCGTCATAATGCGGAAAGCGGGGGGGTCTGCCTTGTACCGGAAGAACTCGATATCCCTTTTTAAAACCCTACGTTTTATTCGGGTGGTGATGCCCCGCTTTCGGGTGAAGAAAAATTATCGTTAAGAGCAATAAGAATACTATTTGAAAAAGGTTTGCTTTTTGCCATATTTATAGGGCTAACACCTTCATTATTATTAGAGTGTATTTGCAACGTATTAAGCAGAAAACCCAGTGCTTCATCAAACAAAAAATTGGTGAGACTATCTATGTCTAATTGTTCTAAATCATTGAATGAGTATTCTGCTTTATCAAAAGCAAAGGATGTTACAACACGAGCAAGATTTAATTTGAAATTTGATGCTTGGGATTTTTTGTTGGAATCTGGAATGTTAACCCAGAACTCATTTGTTTTCTTTAATATGAGACAACAATTAAGATATGACTTAAAGTTTCGAGATGGATCGAATATCCTGTCATAGGTTGAATTTTCCTTAACGAGAGAAGTTGGTTTAGCTCGTGCAGAATATGGGCTACTGAACCCTATTGTTTCAATGGCTTGTGCAGTAAACTGAATACTAAATATTTTAGAAGCTGGTTTTCCAATATTCGGTAGTGGGTTAAATCTGTTATTTCACTTAAATAATTAGGAGAAGTAAAAGGTTTACATCATAATTCCTCGAATGAAATGTTATCAAGAAGTAAGTTGCCCAAATTGTCGCTGTAGCACTATCATGAAATCAGGAAAGAATGCTCAAAATATACAGCGGTATCGCTGCAAAAATAGTGCCTGCCAAACTCAAACATTTATGCTGTACTATCGCTATAATGCATGTGTGCCTGGAGTCCAAGAAAAAGTCGTCGAAATGGCTATTAATAGCAGTGGTATTAGAGACACCGCACGGGTTCTGAAAATCAATAAAAATACAGTCATCAGCATCCTGAAAAGCAAAGAAGATAGCCTTGTACAGGTAAATCCTATTTTTCTATCTCAAAAATCAGAAACACCTTTAGACGTTCGGCTGGAGCTTGTTTGCGAAGAAGTTGAGATTGATGAACAATGGTCATTTGTAGGTAAAAAGTCGAATCAGCGATGGTTATGGCATGCTGTTGATCATGCGACTAATACAGTCATTGCTTATGTATTTGGCAAGCGTAAAGATGATGTTTTCAAAGAGCTAAAAGCCTTACTGACTCCTTTTGAAATAAGCAGATATTATACAGATGACTGGGGGGCTTATGAGCGAAACTTAGATGTAAATGAACATGAAATAGGCAAACAAAACACTCAAAAAATTGAACGAAAAAACCTAAATTTTAGAACATGGGTTAAACGCTTAACGCGTCGAACAATCTGTTTTTCCAAAATAGAACAAATGCATGATATTGTCATTGGACTATTAATTAATAAAGTCGAATTTGGACGAGATATTCATGCCTAATAACAGATTTAACCCACTACCCAATATTCTTATAATAATTTTTTCGTCGATCGTAATAATAGCCTTCATTTAAGAAAAATAATTCTATTCTTCGTTGTGTTTCTTTTGTAGCTCGTAGAAGTGCAGCAGAAATTTGATTTTGGCTGTTGGTTGAAGCAATTATATTATCAATGGTTTCACTATCATTGTTGATGATAACTTTTACAAGAACAGATCTCTCATCGTCAACATTTCCATCATGACTGTTAAATATGGAATATGAAGTCTGTAGCCCATTAACTATTTGAACATTATCGATAGAGAGAGTTTTACCAACTTGATTTGGGTTCTCCGCAATAATGGTAATTCCATTGTTTAGCCACCAAAAATCTTGTGAATTATTATTAGATATTGTCTTAATTATTTTTCTGTTGACATCAACATTCCCCTGAAAATGCCTAATATTACTCTCAAATAAATAGTCCTGAATTTTACCGTCAGGATAGGCAAGAAAATTTTTATAGTCTCCAAGCCTAACCGTTCCAACATATCCAATACCACTCTCGCTAAACGATGTTGAAAGAGGATGTTCTTTAAAGGGCAATGAGAGACGAGAAGGTTTTCTTGTTTGATAAAGCTTTAGAAGCTCCTCACTACTGTACTTATTAAAAGTGATATTCGCACTAGAAAATGCCTTCTTTGTAATTTCCATTAGCTGATCTACTTTTGAATTGAACGCACCGTTTACGTTTATCTCTGTAGCATTACAGCAATAATTAAACTCTAGCTCGATTTCTCCGCCGTTTATGGATGTGTCTATCCATGCTTCTCTTAATATCAGAAACTTCTCAACAAGGCGTGAATTAAATCTTTTCATTAAGACTGATTCATTTTTTTCTAAATCGAATAAAATCGAACATGAAGCTATAAGCTTATCAATCGCTCCCTCCTTAAATGAATTTTCTTTTTTAGACTGCGAAATAATAAATTTAGAAATAGTTTTGTTCGTAAAACTAATATCTACTAACTCATCGATAGTGTCTATTATTTCGTCATTAACGATTAGTATCACAGAATCAATACCACCATCCATAGTCCCATCAACGATTGAATTTTGAATGTTTTCAAATGTTATGTTTTGGTTTTTTGTGATTTGAGTAAGTGTGAATAATTCAAATATTTCACTATCAACTGCTTCTAATTTATTTTCAGTTTTGTACTGTAAAATACAGTCATTAAGAATAATTCTATTGTTGATCATTAATTTCTCCGTAATTCTTTATAACTG
>NZ_BDMN01000470.1 GCF_002189065.1 Bathymodiolus platifrons methanotrophic gill symbiont | reverse complement strand
CGCACTACCCACTAGGATTCACATAGAGCCATAATTTTTCACTTTCAATGGCGGCATACCGTCGCTTATTTTTTTCACAAAGTGAGTCATAAAATTTCTTCATCGACTTTTCGATATTTTTTTTATAAGGAAATGACATAAGACAACCACTGAGTAATAAATTAAGATAACCTTAATTTAGGGGAGATATTTCATTATTCAAGCTTGGCTGCTTCAGGAAGTTATTTCGTGCACATTCCTAAGTGCTGATAGCCGGACCGATAGTAAAATAAATCAACTTAGTGCGACAGGCTGGCATGCAAAATTTAATAGTGTTAAAGCCACCTTACACTTACCACCAGGCTGGCATTTATTCGCAGTGAGTGGAGTCGATAATGTACCGAATAGCTGGCTTACTCGCTGGACTCTTTTAGATTTATTTTTAGTCCTTATCGCTGCTCTTGCAGTCAGCCGGCTATGGAATAACTATTGGGGTCTATTTGCTTTATTTGCATTGGCTTTAATCTGGCATGAAGCTAATGCCCCTCGCCTTATCTGGCTAAATATTCTTGCCGCAATTTCCTTAATTAAAGTTCTTCCACAAGGTAGTTTTTTACGCATCATGCAGTTTTACCGAGCCGCCTGCTGGTTAGTCCTGCTTATTATCAGTATTCCTTTTTTAGTTGAGCAAGTTCGAACCGGCCTCTACCCACAACTAGAAAAGCCTAGGCAATCTATTGAACACAAGCGCGCATACCGACAGGACATAGCCACTACTACTTCCGGGGTAATATTTGATGAAGCACAAGAAATGGCTAGCCCAGCCAGGCACAAACGCCAAGCCAATAAAGCTGCCAGTAATAGTTATCTGAAGTTTCCCAATTATTGAGTAGCTGAAATACACAATGCTGGTGTATCGAGGTTTATTTTAGGTGGTTTTGCCATGTTTATAGCAAACCCCTACTTAATTCCCCTTAGGCAATAGCATTTGAAACGAATGAAAAGACTATTTTTTTCATATAGTTGTAGCATAGTTTCAATTTTACCATAAATAATTATTGGGAAACTTCAGTATTAACATAATCCCCCTCTTTAGTTAAGGAGGGGCTAATGCTACTTACTTAAGAATTTATTGATTAAATTTCAATAAGATAAGG
>NZ_BDMN01000469.1 GCF_002189065.1 Bathymodiolus platifrons methanotrophic gill symbiont | reverse complement strand
CTCTTTACTTCGATAGTTTTATCCCTCACTACGATTTCCATTAAACTTATTATTTCGTCCCGGGATAAATGTCCGTCCCAGCCGGTGGTTGAATAGTCCCGAACCATTGGCATATACACCTCATTCAGTAAAATAACCACGTCGCTTTCTTTCATTTTGTATCTCCTTGCTAATTCTGTAGCTCATCAGTGGTGCTATAAGTTACACCTAGACTAATTAAACTCTCGCTGAAAATCCTGGAAACGGAGCTTAAGCGAAGTGAAGATTTTTAGTCCGTGATAGCGATAGGGCCGGGTGTTTTCTCGAAGCGTCTTTTTGCGTAGAGAAAATACAAGGCATTCCGACATCGCGTCAAGCCATTTGAGGTAACTAAATAAAAACCCCTCTAGGGTTTTTATAAGTGGACGCAGGGCGAATCAGGGCATCGCAGATTTTAATCAGTCCCGTTAAGCTTTTGCCGCGAACTTGGGCTTGGACGCCCAAAATGAGCTTTCGCAAAAGTAGGGACTCCCCGATAAAAGCGCCTGATTGTCTACCTGCTTGCGCGCAAATATCAACCATGCAACTCGATATCACAGCCGAGCTTTTGACCCTAACATTACAGGTTCATGCTCAGGAAACTGTTGCAATACCCTTGCCTGCAAAATTTAAACAGTGGCTACCCAATAGCGTTTTAGTTGATAACTCTCCTGCTCAAACCATGATTCGCGATAAACAGGGAGTTTTATGGTTAACTTTAAAACAAGGCAGCCATAAACTAACATTAATAGGTACAGCTCCCTTACAGTCCAGCTTTACACTTCCTTTACCGCTAAAGCCTCACTATATAAATCACACAAGCCAGCAATGGGAAATCGAAGGACTAAAAAAGAACGGTACCGCAGAAAATCAATTACACTTCACACGCATCAAAACGGCAGATCAAAAAAAGGGTCTGCCATCTTTTAGCCCTAGCGCACTGCCTGCTTTTATTAGAATTAAACGAACACTAAATCTTGGATTAGACTGGTATATCAGCACTCGGGTTATCCGCGCATCAAGCGAAGCAACACCTGTTACTCTTGAGGTTCCGCTACTTGAAGGCGAGTCCATCAGCAGCTCAAATATCCGTAGTAAAAATGGGCATGCCTTAATACATATGACCGCTAATCAACAAAGCATAGAATGGCAATCTTTATTAGCTAAAAATGAGCAATTGACCTTAACCGCGCCAGAAACAAATCAATGGTCAGAAGTATGGCGAGTTAATGTCAGCCCTATCTGGCATATCGTGCACAGGGGCATTCCTGCAGTGCACCATCAGAATCAAACTGGCAACTGGCTACCTGAATGGCGACCATGGCCTGGTGAAACTGTAACTCTGAATATCACCCGTCCTGAAGCAATTGCAGGCCAAACCCTGACTATAGACAAAAGTACGCTGCAAATTAGCCCAGGGAAACGCAACCAGGAATCTCGCCTTGACCTGACTATCCGTAGTTCTAAAGGGACTCAACATTCCATTTCTCTACCCAAAAATGCACAACTACAATCGGTCCGTATTAATGGTAAATCGCAGCCAATTAGACAACAACAGAAAACCGTTACTTTACCAGTAAATCCGGGCACACAAAACTACCAACTTAAGTGGCATATTGCACAAACCCAATCTAGCTTATTAACAACACCTGCTCTGAATCTTGGCATCGCCAGCGTGAATACGCATCTAAAGATTGCACTTGCAAAAGATCGCTGGGTACTACTTACCCTTGGACCAAAAATGGGGCCAGCAGTATTATTCTGGGGGCTATTTATAGTATTAGCTGTCCTTGCCTATGCATTGGGTAAATCATGTTTAACTCCATTAAAGCACTGGCAATGGTTTTTATTATTTATTGGCCTCAGTCAAATCCCTCTAACTATGGCTTTTGTTGTTATTGCCTGGCTTTTGGCTCTGGGCTTAAGACAGAAGCAAATTTCTAAAAATGTAAATACCTTTAATCTTATACAAATTATCCTGATTATCTTCACTATCAGCTCTCTAGCAATATTATTTATTGCTGTAGAGCAGGGGCTGCTCGGCTCACCTGATATGCAAATTGCTGGCAATCAATCCACGGCATTTCAACTTAACTGGTATCAAGATCGTAGCTTAG
>NZ_BDMN01000468.1 GCF_002189065.1 Bathymodiolus platifrons methanotrophic gill symbiont | reverse complement strand
TTGAGGTAGTCTTAACGGAGCAGGGTTTTGTGCGTAGTTGAGACGGACGCAGGGCGACCAGGGCATCTCCCATTCGCTGCGTAGGCGAATGAATGTTGGTGACAGGAGTCCCAGAATGTTGTGAGGTAGTATGGTGCACCTGAAAGAACAATTGAAAATAGTAATTAAGCCTAGCAATAAGATAATACTCACACAATCATGGAGATAAGCAATGCATTATTTAAGAACAGTCCTCATTGTAATGGTAAGCATAAGTGCGATTACTGTGGTATATAAAAACATAAGATTCCCCGAAACAAGCGCAGTGGAATTACCCATACCGCCCCTCTCCGTACAACACAAGACTACATTATCAAAGTTTAAAATAACGCCCTTAGAAGAATTACACACCCCAGATATTGTCTTTTCACCTGAACCTATGACTCAACCACCGCAACAACAAGTAATTTTAAATCATGAAGTCAGTTTAATAACAGCTACAAGCTTAGACATATCAACACAAATGATAGGCATTGAGCCCGTAGAATATTCTCCACTGAATACTCAAGGATCTCTACCAGATTTAGAACTAAAAGGGCAGTTAGGAGTGGAACCTTTAAATATACCTGAACAAGAAATATCATCAATCGAAAATCCAAACCAACTAACCAAAAAGCACATAAAAAAAATTGAGCACTGGCAAACACAACGCCAACTGCGAAAAGAATGGCATCAAAAACAACTCAGCCAACACCCTAAGCGCCAAGCCTTGCTAAAGTTGCGGGAAAGGCTAAACTCACCTCAATAAAGCTTAATGCTCTCCCATAAATCACCCTATGCTATAGTCTAAAAACCAATCAGGATTCGAAGTGAATATTATTTTCTTTAAAAAACATCTGCCAGCAAGCACTACCCTACTGCTGTTAATAATGATTAACAGCCTATCCGCCTTTGCCAATGTTGAACAAAAACGGTACCAATACGATCTTAACAGTAACGTCACTCAATACATTACGGCTAACGGGGCTAAAATTGAGTATAGCTATGATAGCTTGAATCAACTGATTAAGGTCAGCAGCAGTGATGGAGATAATGTTGAATACAGCTACGATAGCGAGGGTCGTATCACTAAAATGGAGGATTCCACAGGAATCAGTCGTTACGAATATGATGCCTTAGGTAGGCTGATCGCGTATAAACCACCGGATGTTAAACAGTTTAACTATTATTACAATGAACTAAATCAATTAACCAGTCTTAAAGACCCTTTAGGCATCTATACTTATTATACATATAATCTTGATGGGCGGTTAATTATCCATTATGACGTTAATGTTTATAATTCCTACGAGTACCATGAAACGACAGGACTACTACTTCGTCACGGTCGATATGCGTTGACAGATAGACCCGGTTCCTACGACTCAAATGGTTCTACCAGCTATAGTTACGATGCCGCGAGACGATTGACGCAAGTGGTAGAAAGCGATGCCGACTCTGAAAACAAATCCACGACCACCTATAGCTATGATGGCAATGGTAATCAGACAAAGATCAGCCGCCAAATTCCAGGGGAAACTGAATCTGCGACTTACGAATACGACGGTTTAAATCGTCTCACTGAAGTTAGTTATACAGGAGGGGGGCGAGACGGAAGAAAAGAGAGTTATAGCTACAATTGGGGAGGTAATCGCCTAAGAAAAACCGACCATAACGGCACTACTTCTTATGAATACAGCAGTGACAATCGTCTTCTGAAAACCACCGCGCCACAAGGTATTACCGACTATGTGTATGACGACGGCGGTAACCTGATTACAAAAACTGAGCCAAGTAACACCTCTCATTACAAATACAATAGTCGTAATTTATTAATCAGTTATGAGGACAACCATAATAAAGTCAGTTATCTATATAATGGAGCTGGTCATCGCGTATCTAAAACTGTAAATGGCGTTATCACCCGTTATATCAATCATATAAACTTTGGTTTATCTCAAGTTGTTTTAGAAGCCGATGATAAATACAAAATAAAACGCCGATACAGTTACGGCATGGGTCGTACAGCCTCCTATGACTGGGACGCACCTGAGGAAGATAAAAGTCAATACTATTTATATGACCGTCCTGGGGGAAACGTAACCTCTATAGAAGACCGTTTAGGTAAGACACGTAATCGTTATAAATATGGCAGTTTTGGCGAAGAAGTTAGTAGTACGGAAGCCCACAGTAATGATTTTAAGTATGCTGGCGAGCAAGCCGACAGCAACACTGGGTTAATTTACCTGAGAGCCCGGTACTACGATCCTGAAATTGGACGTTTTATATCAAGAGACCCTTTCTCTGGCTATATGTCCGTACCTGAGTCTCAGAATATGTATGCTTATGCGCATAATAATCCACTGAAGTTTGTTGACCCTAGTGGAGAATGTGTTGAAACAGTATGGGATGCGGCTAATGTCATCTATGATATAGGTAAAATTTCTTATGGCTATCTTAACAATAATCAACATGTTGTTTCAGCAGGTTATACGGATTTAGGTGCCGACCTATTTGCTCTAGCAGTACCAGGATTACCAGCAGGTATTACTAAACTTAGGGGGATTACTGATGCTGCAAAGGGTGTAGGGAATACAGCTTCTAAATCTAAAGGCGTTATTCATGTAACAAAAGATGGTGTGGCACTTCCTCCGGGCGCTAAATACAAAATTCCGGATAACTATGTGCAAAACCCGCATAGATCAGGTAACTATGGTGATATAGTTAATGGCAAGTTCAAAGAACTTTTGCGCATTGACCCTCCGACAATACCAGGGCAAAAAGGACCAAATTATTCTCACTATCACAAAAAATGGTAAGGGTACGCACTACAGTCCAAGACCAGGTGATAAAGATCCAGGATTCTAATATGGATACTAAGTTTAACTCTTTGCTGTGGCATGATGCTCAGTTGCTATCAATTAGTATTGACCGCTCGAATGCTGGTAATAACGACATTATTACCTTTGTGATTAAGTGGCCAGATGGAAATCAAAACAACATTGTTTTTAATGACTGCTACTTATTTGATGCAAGAATGAATTTTGGTGTTGTATCGGAAGAAAGTATATTGGAAGCTATATGCTTGGATGAGGGTGTCCAAATCCCTGATATAAAAAGTAAATGGCAGTCTTTAGAAGTGACATTAGATGATCTCCGTTGCTATCGAATTATCACTAATTCAACCAATAGCCAAATTGATATTTATGCGTTGTCCTATGCGTTGTCATAAGGTTCTGTCGCAATAATTATCAAAAGCGCAGACCTCCTGGTCTTCAGGCATA
>NZ_BDMN01000467.1 GCF_002189065.1 Bathymodiolus platifrons methanotrophic gill symbiont | reverse complement strand
GGTGGGTAAACGAGGGTATTATTCATTATCCTAAAGCAAAATCATTGTTGATCCTTTGCGATGGTGGAGGGAGTAACAGCTCACGGCACTACATTTTTAAAGAAGATTTACAAAAGACTGCGAATGCACTTGGATTGGAAATTAGGATTGCCCACTATCCTCCTTATACCTCCAAGTATAATCCCATTGAACATCGTTTTTTTCCTCATGTGACTCGTGCTTGTGAAGGTGTTGTATTTGGCTCGGTTGAAACAGTTAAAACATTGATTTCTAGAACATCAACGTCAAAAGGACTAACAACAATTGTTCACATACTCGACAAAATATACGAGACAGGACGAAAATATGCCGCTGACTTCAAAGAAATAATGCCGATTGTATTTGATACACATTTACCAAAATGGAATTACCGTGCAATTCCTCAAGAATAATTAATATCGGGAAGTTGTTTCGTGCTTATTCCTTAGTACTTCAAGTCCAGGCTGTGTCAATGCAGAGAGCAGTGCTTTCGTGTAAGGGCTATTGTGTTGGCTGATACCATCAGCAGCAACCTTCCCAGGCCCAGTAGCAAAAGAGATTAAACTGCCTTCAGGAGCACGGCTTTCTGCCAGACCTTTTTGACCACCACGAAAACCACGGAATGGATTATCACGGCAGGCATCAAGGAGAATAAAATTAACCGGATTTTGGGCACTTTCCATTTCAGCCAGTACCCAGTTTAAGTCAACGGCATTATATTTAACATCCGCCTTACTGACAAATTAAGTGCCTAACGGGATCAGGTAATTGATGCCATCAATCTGCATGCCATGGCCAGCATAGAAAAACAGGCCCAGATCACCTTGTTTCAATTGCTGAGTAAAGTCTTGAACCGCTTGCTCCATCGCTTAAAATCAGGGAAACGGAGCCTAAGCGGAGTGATGATTTTTAGTCCCTGGTAGGCGACAGGGCAATTCGCTGATCCGAAGTGCGCTAGTAGCGCGCGAGGGAGGCAAGAATTGCATTCCGAATAGCCGTCCAGCCATTTGAGGTAGTCTTAACGGAGCAGGGTTTTGTGCGTAGTTGAGACGGACGCAGGGCGACCAGGGCATCTCCCATTCGCTGCGTAGGCGAATGAATGTTGGTGACAGGAGTCCCAGAATGTTGTGAGGTAGCATGGCGCGCCTGTTCGTTGTTTATTTGCATCAAGCAAAGGAGCATCATTCACCAGCTGAAAATTTAATTTTTTTAAGGCATTGGCTAAATCATTTGCATCCTTGACCGGGTTTTTTAACGGTGTACCACTAAAACCACCTGCATAATCACTATTACCAATAACTAAAGCTGTTCGTTGCAATGAGTCTATGCGCAGTAAGCCACGCTCTGTCTCTGTTAATAAGGTTTGTTGAATAACTGGGTTATTGTATTGAGTCTCTGTTGTGCTTTTTTGAGCACAGGCGGTTAGCAATAAAAAAATGAGCAGTAGTATGAGTCTTGGCATAGAAATGTCGTTTGATATTATTACTTAGGCGGAGCAAGTTTCAGGAAGTGGGATCTTTAGTCCCGTGAACAATTCAGCGGGACTAAAGATCCCACTTCCAAAGTTTAGAATAACCACAATCAACTACTTATACACCACTAAACAGAAAAAAAAGTTCTGTGAGAGGTCGGGCGTTACGTAATCAGAGTTACGATACTACAAACACATTCCCATGAAGAAAACTTTTCTATAAGTCAGATTCTAACACTTCGAAAGAAATCTTTTTCTCGGAAATCCTTTGCTTCGTGTCTTTAATTTTTATAGTGATATTGTGTTTTCCTATTGGAAGATTAACATTATCTGCAGTAATGCCATCATGTGAAATTTGAGCATGCTGTTTAATTCGATCGGTAATATCCAGATTCAACCAGCCATATAAAACTTCAAGAGTTTCTATTTTAATATTGGCATCATCAGAGGCTGCAAAATTAATATCAATCTTAATAGGAGAATAGAGTTCAGATGTCATGGCAGGCAAATATACTGATATGCGCGGGGCATTCGGATTAGTCGCAAAAAATGATCTGGTTTGTGGTTTCATTTGCTTGTTCTGTATATCCTCATGGCCTAACTGCTGTATATATTCCTCTTGAGAAATAAGCATAAATGCTTCACCGGCAATTAACACAGAAGAAGCCATAAAACTGGCTAAAAAAATCAGTAGTTTTGCACTAATAGTATGTTTTATAGATTTCACTGAGTAGCTCCCAACCATGTATATATGCTATGAACATAGCATAAAATAATAAAGTTTTCTATCCATTTATCCCTTCATCTTTTAGGTGAGGGTTTAAATATACTACCCAGAATGATTGCGATTGATTGAGAGTGTAACTCTCGTTTGTATGAGAAGTAAGCCCTACTTACCGGACCTCTCACAGCAGAGCTGTTTATCCATGTATACCAGGCGTATCTTGGGAGTTTTTACAACTCAAGTCGATTTTTTCCAATCCGTCGTGGGATCCACGGATCTGGTTTTTATTTGAACAAATCAGAATGAGTACCCATTCTTTCAAAGACAATTTGGAGCTCTTCAGCTTTATAAATTAATAGCCAATCAGGTTCTATATGGCATTCTTTACGACCCACATAATGCCCAACCAATTTATGATCTCTATGAATTTCATTTAGTGGCTGACCTAAAAGAAGCGTTTCTGCAATAATTTTAAATTTTTCAAGATTTTTACCTCTTTTTTGAGCTTTTTTCACATCCTTGGCAAATTGATTGGTATAAACTGGAGTGTACATTAAATACCGAGACTCTTGAACATATCATCAGCGTTGTCGCAAACGACTAAATCATTACCAGAATCTGTAGCTTCAAAAGTTCTTAAGGTCTTTTCATTAGGAATAGTTACATTGAATGGCAAGCCATTTCGCAATTCAACTTGTTTATAAAATATCGTGATAGCCTGGGTGACACTAATCCCAAGGTTTTGAAAAACCTCTTCTGCATGTTGTTTTAAATCAGGTTCTATCCTCGCACGTACCATAGCACTTTTGCTCATAAATCACTCTCTTTGTAGAAGATCATTTACAGTGTATTCCAATTGAGCCACATATACAATAGTGAACTTGTCCTCTTTCATTTCTATAGAATAGTGATGACAGGGATGTGCATGACACACTTGAGCAGCTTGGACGCGGGGTCTTTAGCAATGGCATTCGCTTAAATAACAAAGTAACTAAAGATATTTATTCCG
>NZ_BDMN01000466.1 GCF_002189065.1 Bathymodiolus platifrons methanotrophic gill symbiont | reverse complement strand
CTTCTGTTAGAGAGTGAATAGATAATAGATAATGATTAAAACATGATTGACGTGGTCTAATTGATTAGTACAACTCATTTTTCAATAGTCTCTTTTATCTTATCTGGGTCATATTTTTTAAGTCGAGCTTTAAAACATAATTAAAACGGTTCTGTCGCAAAAAATAAAATCACCTTATTACCTACGATTATAAGATTTAATTTCAGCCAAAGTAGGTTCACATGCTCAACTGAAAATGGCTCTATTTTTCAAGCCATTACTTTCCTGAATACCCCATGGTAATTGACTTTAACACTATATTATCGTAATTTTAATGATGGGATGAGACTGTTTTTCTCCTGCATGGTGTTTTTATCCATTTGCCGCAAAAAACAAGTTACAGTTGATTTTTACACAAATATTTATTTTTTGCGACAGAACCCCTGGGGAAGTGAACTTTATGCGACAGAACCGTCAAGCTTGGGTAGTTCGGCGAGTAAATACTTTAAGTAATCAAAAGGGTCCTGGTTATTGGTTACCCAGACTCATCATTCTAAGCACCTCTTGTTCCGTTTTACCGATAGTTTTAGAGGGGTTAGCTAAGACAAACTGGTCAAGGGTTTGTTTTTTACCTCCGCTAGCGCTCTTAGGATAGCTATTAGGATTATTATCCACTGGGGTGAAGGTTCCATTAGTGATGCTTCTAATTACCGCCGAAAGATACCCTATGTTGCTTTTAGTGATCTGATTAGAGCTAATAACAAGACTCATTACAGCAATAACGGCTATTTGCTCTGAACGTTTAATACTTGCAAGGAGTTTTTGAGCTGCTATTTGTTCATGATCTTTAAACATACTTACATCAACATGAATTCTAGTGATTTCTTGATTTGTTAGTTTGACAGGCTGGGGTTCGTTTGTCGTTATTTTCTTTTCATTATCACCAACAACGGTTGTTTGGTTTTTAGTAATCTTTGAAAGGATAGTCTCTGTATTAGGTTGCGTATTTTTGCGCAAGTCATGGTGCTCAGATTTGCGCAATCTTTGATTATCCAGTGGCTTTGCCGCATGGGGTTTTGCTTCTATTTCAGCGGTTATACCAGCAGATTGATTGGCAATCATTGCATTTAATATGTCAAAATCAATCTCATAATGACAAGTTGCGGGTATGCCTTTGAGAGTGATTTTCAAAAACGGCAAGTCGCGGAGGTACTTCGATTTCATGCGTCTAAATTGATGAATACTCATATGAAGTTCTTCGGAAAATTCATCATCGGTTTTCCAGATATCCCTACCCATTTTCATATTCCAATAACTTATTTGATTGAGACAAGCGGCGGCAAGAAGGTTATTCCCGACCAGTAGCATAAAACAGTTGCGGATAACAAGTAGATTGTCGTTTGGTGGCGTAGCTAATGCGTTTGTGCTCATAATATCCTCTATATTAGTAGCGGCATGAGCAAAAAACGATTGAAAGGTCTGTCTTGATGCCTTACAATTGAGTCAAGCCCTAAGCCATGTTTAGTATGGTTATGGGTTAGGTGGTCTGGTACTTATTGGTGTTAGTATCAGGCCACTGATTTACAAATAGATTGTAGCATTTATACAAATATGTACAATCACATAAACAAAAAATCTAAGATTTTCTTCTAATCTGAACACCCCATATTTCAAGTCCAAGAATAATCTTAAAAGACAAAAAAATGGTTCTGTAACTGTTATTATTCTCCACGATGACTCCAGTTTTTCAGGATCACATAGAGAGAATAGCCTTTGTAACCAACGGCAGTAGGAGTAAGAAGAGAACGTTAAAATTAATTGTCTCTGTGAGGTACTTTTGATCAACTACATTTATTCAGTTATCCACATTTTTTGTTCATAACTCTGTGTGTATTGTCTGCGTAAATGGATTAACGCTAGACAAAATAACCTATAGCATTAGAATGCATTAAAACTGTACAGTTTAATGGTTCTGTCGCATAAAGTTCACTTCCCCAGGTGGTTCTGTCGCAATAATCATCAAAAGCGCAGACCTCCTGGTCTTCAGGCTTTGTCTGAGGAAAATATTCCTGCTTATAAGCAGTTTATGGCTTTAGCAGGATAGTTATGCCTGAAGACCAGGAGGTCTGTGCTTTTGATAATTATTGCGACAGAACCGTTTCTATTCCTCTCCTTTTTTGACGTAAAAGGTCCAGAATGGTTTTTTAATAACATGAGATACAAAAAATGAATGCAGAAAAATCTTTACAAATCGGGTTAATTTCTATGGGTCTAATGGTTTTTCCTTTAAAATCCCATGCAATATTTAATTTTATAGGAGCCGCGTTTTTGGGGATCCTGGTGATTCCCCCAGATCAACACAGTAACGCCCCCTCTGGGACGACGGATGCTCATGACATAGCTGCCGAAAACCCCGCTACTCCTGACGAGAGCGGTAAGGATGACAAACCTATATTTCCCAATGTAGATGCCATCGATTATGCCCATTATGTCTCGGAAGCTAAACCTTTTTTAGACATATCTAATACAGCAGCAGATAAGTTTGCCAAAGAGATGTCCGGAGAACTCCCTCTTCCACCTACAGTGGGAGTTCCTCACGGCGTTACTTTTAACATCGGAGATTACGGACCCTCGGCAGGCGTAGTGTTCTTTTTGAGCAAAGATCGCACTCATGGAATGGAATATTCTCTCTATCAAATGAATACACATTTTACAGAAGGAGAAGATGCTATGTTCAGTGCGTATGACAAAGGTGTGGGGCATCAAAATTTCTTCTGGGGTTGTTCCGGTGACGTACTTAGAGGTGCCAATGCTACTCGCTTAGGTACGGGACAATTGAACACGACCGCGATCGTGAACTCTTGCAAGGAGTTTGATGAGGTTTCCAAACACAAACGGCGTTTAACAGCAGCAGAAAAGGCAGACGCTTATATTCAAAATGACTTCCACGACTGGTTCTTACCGTCCGCAGGCGAGCTGTACCTGCTGATGGAGGTTATGAGCGACTTTATAGAAAAAAATCCTACTTATTTCAAAGATCAGATATTTATCGATGAGTACAAGATAGACACTGAGTATTGGAGCTCAACACAGTATGTTCCGAGTTCAGGTTACATCAATGCTTTATCAGCGATAGCAGGCGATCCTGTTGACGAGGGCGTGGTTAGCCTGTCTAACTCATACAAAAAGCTTCATAAGCCTGCTTTTGCGGTGAGAAGGTTCTAACCCAAGGTGTAACCCCTATCTATCAAGGGATGATCAAACGCTGTCAGCCCCGGACGGGCTGATAGTCTCCAGAAGGCGCAGGGAAATTTGCCAATCCGAAGTG
>NZ_BDMN01000465.1 GCF_002189065.1 Bathymodiolus platifrons methanotrophic gill symbiont | reverse complement strand
ACGAAAAAACCTGTATCGCTATAAGAACAGGTATATTATCTCATGGGTTTTTAATCCCGAATTTTCCTCGTCACAAGCTGTTTTGAAGAGATTAAAAAAGTTGATCGGGATCGCCAATATTTAAAAGCATCTTGCGGCTGACTATTAAGACAGGACCAATAAATGGCCTATTTGATGGCTATTCTGCAGGAGACTAAAAACCACAAAAATAAGACTAAAACTCTGTCAAGAACTTTTTTAATTATTTACGCTGAGTAGTTACGTTTTATCTTCCTTTTCAAACCCAACGAATAAAAGCAAGGCAAGAGAAATCAGAGCAAAGAATAGAACCAATTAAAGAAGATAAATCTAGTAGTGAGCCTGAGAGCCCAAAAATAAAAAAATTAAAGTTTATACTTTTGATCTTTATGGGGGTTGCGGTTTATCTATTATTCAGTCTTTACGCGATTCGCTGGTTTTTGATTGGCCAACTGGGTTTAGACTTCCATATTCTCGCGGAACATAAGGATGTATTGCTCTATGTTTTATCAGGAACGTTTGGCTCAATAATTGTTGTATTTCTGTTTTTCACATGGTCGTATATGCGTTCAGAGAATACGATTAAGCGGCTACTAACCACATCGCTAAACATACTTATCATATTAGGAATCCCTGGCTCTTTAGTCTGGTATTATTCTTTACACTTGTATCCGGACATCCCTGCAGTATTTGGAGGAGGGAGATCAGAACCTATAGTACTGTGGTTTCGAGAAGAGGGACTTTCTATGGCTGTGCTTGAGAGACTTCATCATTCAATCTGTGTTACAAAAAATTCTTCTGCACGATGTGAGGGACTTTACCTTTTCCACATGGGAAAGAAGTATGCTATTTTTACTGATGCTAAAAATGATGCAACAAATGCAATACTGATTCCCGGAGAGAAAATACAAGAGATTTCGTGGTGATTTTCAAAACATTTTTATTGAAGTAATTGGTGCTTTCTTTAAGTTTTATAACCAAAAAATCAACCAGACAAGCTGGTTATTTTGTCGTTAGAAACTCATGAGTATTTGACAATGATTTAATTGCATATACAATTAAATCATGAGCATTTCATTCGAACCAGTTAAAAACCAACGTAATATTGACCAAAGAGGTCTTGGCTTTGATCAGGTCTCAGATTTAGATTAGGATAGTGCTTGGGTTTTTGAAGACTTACGAAATGAGTATAATGAAATACGTTACATTGCGTATAGCCACCTAAATGAGCGGCTACACTTTGTTTGCTTTACTGAAACAAGTGACGGCATTAGAGTTATTTCATTTAGAAAGGCAAATAGCAGAGAGGTAAAAAGATATGAGCAAGAAATCATTAATAGATAAGGATGGTGAAGTTCGTGAATTAACTGAAAGCGACCTAAAAAAGTTCAAACCGTTTTCAGAAGTAAATCCTTCGTTGTTCGCCAAAATCAAAAAAAGTGTTGGCGAGCGAGGTCATCAAAAATCACCAACGAAAATACCAATTAGTATTCGCGTAAGCCCTGAGGTTGCAGAGTACTTTCGATCAGCAGGTAAAGGTTGGCAAGGTCGCATAGATAGTGTGCTAAAAGAATATGTTGCCCATCATAAATAAAGCTTCTAACAAACAAAAGCAAAGAACATAAAGACCCTATGCTTGTTAGATTATGCTCACTTCTAACCTACCTTTTGAAATTATTTTATTTAGTAATGCATGTGATAACGCCATCACAATCGTAAAATTTCTTTTGAGCATCATATATTTGTTCCATATTTACTTGCCAAATACCAAGTCCACCTTTTCTTAGATTAAATGTATAAGTATCGCCTGGTTTGTATTGCTTCCACCAACGACTACTTTTAAGGTATAAATCCAATTCAGGTAATGTTGGTTCTTTTGCTTTCCACATATAACCTGTGTCTAGTAAGTAAGAGTAACTTTTAATACCACCTTCGTCTGTTAAAATATTTATACGAGGAATAAAAGAATAAAGAGCTAAGCCCATTCCGAAACCAGCTAATAATGCATATAACAAAGTGTCTTCTCGTTCGGGTTCAACTTTTCTAAGAATAATAAAAACGATTACCGTAACAAAAAAACCACCCAATTATTAATATTAAATATGGAGCATCCTCAGCATAATACTCTATTGCTGTAAAAAATTGTTCAATTATGAAGTATAGAACAAACATAAAAAAAATAATTGCTACAGCAACTGTTGTTGGAGTTTGTCCTTCTAGATTTCCACTTTCATTCGATTTATTAAATGATGCCACAACTATTTCCCCCCATTTTATAAAAAGCTAACGTCGCCGTTAACCGGTATACCGTAGTGGTGTTTGAACGAAGCAAAGGGTCAGGTCTTTATTTTTGCATTCCGCCATTTAAATCCTACTCACTGTTGAGTAATACAACGAATAATACCGACCAATTAAAGAGGTTAGATACAGTTCTCTATCTTCCTCATTAAGGTAAATATTTTCTCGACCGCCACCTCTTTGAAGTAACGTGATATAAAACGCCTGAAAATTTAATTCGTAAAGGTCTAGTCATTCAGGGAATATACTCACTTAGAATACAAACATAAAAACCTGACCCTATGCTCTTCTATGCTATCTCCGGGTTATGATCAAATCTAGTGTTTGACAAAAAGTTAGGCTAACGTATTCTGTTGGAATTTTATCCACCACGATAAAAATGGCAATAGCATGTGCACAACACATTTTGGTATAAACTAAAGAAGAGGAAAAGGTACTTAAAAAAATTAGCGGATGGTGAAGACTTTTATAGCCTCGCTAAAAAGCACTCACTGTGAACTCTGCAAAAATGACGGTAATCTCGGCAAATAGGTTGATTGCAAAAGCATGCACCCAAGTTGACCGCGTCTTGGGTGCTTTATAAAATCTAAATATAAGCTTAAAATTGAATTGCGCTATACCCATGTTTTGCTTTTTCTAATTCAGCTTTAGCACCAGCTAGATCTGATTTTTTTAATAGCTTTTTTGCTTTAGTAAAGTGTGCTGAAAGCCTGCCAATTTTTGCAGCATTCTCTTCACTATTAAGCTCTTTCTTAGCACGCTTAGCTTCTTTTGTATGAGCCAAAGCTCCATCTACATCATTAGCATCAATGCTCTTAATTGCTTCATCAATATGAGCGGAAATATTAGCGACTGCTTGACTATTACGATCAGCAAGCGCAATCGATGAAAAGGAGCCTAAAGAAAATGCTATTAAGACTGCTATAATTGTACTTTTAAATGATTTCATGTATGTTACCCTCGTTAGTTATTATTATGGTAGACACGTAATTATTCTTTGATATACAGTTACATGCCGTTTTTGATTCTAGCACAGCTTCTGCGCAAATCACACAACCAACAAAA
>NZ_BDMN01000464.1 GCF_002189065.1 Bathymodiolus platifrons methanotrophic gill symbiont | reverse complement strand
GGTGGGTAAACGAGGGTATTATTCATTATCCTAAAGCAAAATCATTGTTGATCCTTTGCGATGGTGGAGGGAGTAACAGCTCACGGCACTACATTTTTAAAGAAGATTTACAAAAGACTGCGAATGCACTTGGATTGGAAATTAGGATTGCCCACTATCCTCCTTATACCTCCAAGTATAATCCCATTGAACATCGTTTTTTTCCTCATGTGACTCGTGCTTGTGAAGGTGTTGTATTTGGCTCGGTTGAAACAGTTAAAACATTGATTTCTAGAACATCAACGTCAAAAGGACTAACAACAATTGTTCACATACTCGACAAAATATACGAGACAGGACGAAAATATGCCGCTGACTTCAAAGAAATAATGCCGATTGTATTTGATACACATTTACCAAAATGGAATTACCGTGCAATTCCTCAAGAATAATTAATATCGGGAAGTTGTTTCGTGCTTATTCCTAAGGGTATTTAGGAGCAAGGATTCAATAATACCCGAGTCTGACTTTCGGGTATTATTGAATCCTTGCTCCTTAGCTAGAAAATTATAACATTCTTCTTAAGTTCCGTAATTATGTTTTTCCCATAACATATTGATTTATAAAATATCAATATGGACATTAGCTAGACTAAAGGCTAGCTATGATGCCTATGGAAAGCCTTATCACCTGAGAATTCAGTCGAAACACCCTTTAGCACATCTAAATTTTTCCGTCTACGATCGGTGCCACGCCGGCAAGACATTCCTATATCTTGTGCATTATGCTTAACCCGCGGATCATTATGCCAAAGGCGACGATGATATTCACGTACGATGATAGGCCTACCTAAAAACACTTTTTTATTTAGTCGTTTAATGATTCTTCTGCCTGCCGCTTCTGACTGTACAGTCACTAAACCATGAAATTCAGCAGTATTACTATGACCATCATGCAGATGTATCACTTTAAGGTCTTCGATAACGATTTTCTTTCTAAACCAGCCCACTTTTAAAGCAGATTCAATATGCTCGGCAAGATGATGGTGTTTTGTTTGCTCAGGAACATTTCTAAAAAGGATAATCATAAAAGGTTCTTATAAAAAAACATAATACTTACAGACCTTGAACAGGCGCGCCATGCTACCTCACGAAATTCCGGGACTCCTGTCGCCGTAATTCGTTCACCTACGCAGCGAATAGGAGATGCTCCAGCCGCCCTGCGTCCGCCACAGACTGAGCACAAAGCAGCTCAGTCATGGCTACCTCAAATGGCTCTACGGCTATTCGGGATAAAATTTTAGCCTCCCTCGCGCGCTATCGCGCACTTCGGATTGGCAAATTTCCCTGCGCCTTCTGGAGACTATCATCCCGTCCGGGGCTGACAGCGGT
>NZ_BDMN01000463.1 GCF_002189065.1 Bathymodiolus platifrons methanotrophic gill symbiont | reverse complement strand
GTTTCAACGAAATGAATAATGCCAGACCAATGGCTCCGAACGGTCTTTACAAACTTCATAAATGCTGAGATTTTAGATTTTTCTACTTCTTCACACCACTGCTTTAGAAAGGCTTCAGCCGATACTTTATCGGGCATTGACCATAAGTCATTAAAAAGCTCTTTCAATCGATATGCCTGCCCTAACGTAGGATATAGGTCAATCATTTCAGCTAATGAAACTTCTTGTTTATTGGTTAAGTTTTCTCGGTTCCTTAAAAAAGTATATTTGTGTCCTTTGAGTGCATCATGCTCTTTACGCTCACTAATCCTGACTTGATTCATTGCTTCATTTAATAATTTGACAACATGAAACCGATCGAAGGTTATCTCTGCTGATGGAAAAGCCTCTGCGGCTCCAGCAATGAAGGATGGCGATAGATCCATACTTATTTGTTCAATTAAGTCATTATCGGGTACTACCGCAAAGCTTCTGACCAAACCACCTAAAGCATTCACATCGGCCACACTAGGTACCGTACGTAAAGCGGGCCGAATAACCCAGTCAAGCAAACTACGCCGTTCCATTAGGTTTAAGTCACCACCCTCAATGGTAAACATAAACATTTCACCTAAAGGTGTAGTCATTGGAGCTATGCCACCCTCTACACCCCCTGGCAAGTCAGCCCATACCGTATTTAAACGTTCTGCAATCTGTTGCCTTGCCCAATAATATCAGTACCTTTCTCAAAATCGATAGTGATATCCGTCAAAGAATATTTGGCAATGGAGCGCAGCATGGTTTGCCGGGGGATCCCTAATAACTCCACTTCTATAGGTGCCGTTATTCTTGCTTCTACTTCTTCGGGTGGCATTCCTGCCGCTTTAACGATCACTTTTACCTGCGTAGGTGAAACGTCTGGAAAGGCATCAATAGGGATTTGTTTAAATGCAGAATAACCACTACCTATAAGCAGTAATGTTATTAACATCATTAACAGGCGTTGTGTTAACGCAAAGCGGATCAAGGCTGCCATTATTCATCGCCCCCCAACCCTAAAAAGTTAGCCTTGAGTGCCACTGCTCCTCTAATGGCAATTTCACTGTTTTCCTGTAAATCACCGGTAATAATCGTTTGTTTAGCCTCTCTGCCAACAATTTGAATTGGCCTGGCGGAAAAACCTGACTCAGTACGTATAAACAAATAAGTAGCTCCCTCATGCTGCGCTAAAGCAGAGTTAGGAACCTTATACATTAAAGTATGACTACTTTGAATAATTTTGACAGCGACTGCCTGTCCAGGTCGGATGGAACTTTTAGCTGTTTCAATCACCGCTCTAGCTAATACGGTTTGGTTATCATGATCAACATGCTTACCTAACAAAAATATACGCGCTGTCACCTCGGTCCCAGGAATCAATACTTTATCTCCCACCCGTACATTTTTAATGCGTTGTTGTGGAATATTTATGTCCAGCCAGAGCTTATTAAAATTTGCCACACGAAACAAAGGAGCCAAGGCACCGGCCCGTTCACCTGTCGTGACCATACGATCTAAAACCACTCCGGAGATCATCAGTGTTTCCATTGAAAGCAACAATAGCTAAGAAACTTAGAGA
>NZ_BDMN01000462.1 GCF_002189065.1 Bathymodiolus platifrons methanotrophic gill symbiont | reverse complement strand
ATCGTTGCAAGAACTTGCCCTTTTGTTACTTCATCGCCGATGCTTGCCTTAATCTGGCTAATTAAGCCCGCTTGCGTAGTACTGACAAAATACTCATTTTCTGGAGGAATAATCACTTTAGCAGGAGCATCTAGCAAAGGGGCAGACTTAATAACTTCAAGCATATCTAACTTAACCCGCAGATTATAAATCTGCGCCTGAGATAGTTTTATCTGTGCATCTGCCACTACAGGAAGACTATTGATTAATAATAAAATAATTAATAGTCTCATGGCATCACTCCTACTGCCTGGTTATATAAGGCTATATTGCGTTGTAACTTTAAAGCACTTTCCTGTGCATACTGAATGGCTATTTGTGAACGAGCCTGGATCTTTAGAAAATCCATTAAATTAATTTCACCTGCATCAAAGCTTAAATTTGCCATTTTCAAATGCTCCTGGGCATTTACCTGCATTTTCTCGGCAACCTTCAGTTGCTCTTGCTCAATCTCCAATTCGTGCTCAGCCTCATGCACTTGCTCTGATAAATTCCGGTATATATGTGCTTTTTTTACTTCTGCTTCGACATAGGCTCTATTTGCCAAGGCAACTACCGGGGCGATATAAGCTCCCCCCAAAAAGGGCACCGATACGGTAAAAGTAATACTGTTAACGGTATCGATATTACTTTCTGGCTTTTCGGTATTCCCACCTATCGCCAGGGTCGTCTGACCTGAGCCTCGAGCTTTTATCCATTCTACCCGGGCTTTTTTTTGGGCAATTTCAGTGTTTATAGCTGCTAGTTGAGGATGTGTATTATCTATCTGATTTTTTATGCTCAGTTCTTCCCGAAAGTCAGCAGGAACCTTATTATTTTGCGTAAGAAAGTAGAATTGTTTACGCACATGCATTAGATCTGCTTCTACCTGAATCAGCTCAGTCTTTTTCTGTAATAACTCACTCTGTGCTAACAGAAAATCTGTTCTGGGCAAATCACCAAGTTCCACCAGCCGTTGTACAGTATGGAGTAACTGCTCGGTTAAATGATAAGCTTTTTGCGCCATATTGTAGCGCAACTCTTCTTGTTTGATTGCCCATAAGGCCTGGCGCACCAGACCTGCTACTTTTAATTTTATTGCTTTTACCTGATAGCTAATACTCTGTTCAAAGTCTTCTGCTAATTGCAAACCTGCGTCACGTTGCCCCCAGTTCCAGATTGGTACGGTGACCATGCCATCTACTTCATAAGCACCCGATTCTGACCCGGCAAAGTCATCTCTATAATAAACAGATGCTTTAAGTGCGCCCGCAACCCAACGACTGCCACGCTCATTCAATGCTGCACTTTCCTGATGCATTGCAGCTATGCGTGCATAATCTGGATAGTTTTCCAGCGTTTGATTGACTAGGTCAGCCAGACTTAGTTGTGGATCAATATTAATGATATCTATATGTTCAACAATATGTGACTGCTCCGCATTAGCAGTAATGGGTAGCACTGCAAAGAAGGATAGAAGCAAGGAAGTAAAGTAGATAATAGGCATTTATATCTCTATAAAAAAAAGTAAAAAAATGCAGTTTTAGCCAATAAGAAAAACAGGATTACCTAACAAAATGGCAATACTATAAGGGGCAATTATAGAAATAACCCTGAATATTTTTTTTAATTACGACAACTGCAAACACAGCGAGAGAAACTTAAAGAGGTAGGGCGCGAGGACTAACAAGTGACCATCTTATCGATGGAATAATAGGCATAGTATAGGTAGCAATAGCGACATGTTTTGCTATTAAAAACGGCGGGATAATATCGATAGAGCGAAGACTAAAGTGATTATTCACTGACTCTTCATCCAGCATTTTTTCTGAGAAATAGCCTGTTTTAGCTCAATAATTGCATCAGCATGACAAAGAATGTCTAGTGCTAAAATTTCAGTTCGCTGATTAACTGGCGTATTAATCCCATGAAAATGTACACCGCTATTACTACCATCCGCATGTACGTGCGCATGCACCAAAGGCGACACACCCTGTAACAGCAAGAGTAACAATAAGATAAAACGATGAATGAATATTTTCATAGACTAAGATTACGCTAAAAAAGCCTAGATGAATACGAATTTTGTTTAATTATGCCTGAACGATTAACACAGGCTAAGCAACGTATCCGTAATGAATTCGTTAATGGAGCCTAACTTCAGGGCACCTGATCTCGGGGAATTTACTTTGATCCCAGTTTAAAGATCATCCTT
>NZ_BDMN01000461.1 GCF_002189065.1 Bathymodiolus platifrons methanotrophic gill symbiont | reverse complement strand
ATCTTTAGTTACTTTGTTATTTAAGCGAATGCCATTGCTTGAGAAAGGGGGATTATCTAATAAAGCCTCCCCTAACCCCTGCTTGCAGGAGAGGGACTGAACGGTTACCACCTGATTGCACCTATCAAAACACAAACTTAAACAACACTATAATTAGTCGCTATCCTATATTCACTATTTGGTAAAATTTCAACTATATCCGAAGCTGCATTGGCAATTTCCAGGCAAATAAAATGTTTGTAGTCATCTGTATCCAGGTCCTTCATTTCAGCAGAACCCTTAATTCAGGGATTCCATACCACTACATTTTTATTGCCTGATGAACTTATTTTAATCTTGCGTTTAAAAGCAGGATCATTAAGCACAAGGCCATGTTTTATATCGGTATGAATATGATCTGTCTCTTCCGACAGAGTAATTGCCCCTACCTGACATACTTTAACAAAGTCTGATTTTTTATCTAAATATTCCGTATGCTCTAAACCCAGAACCTCTACTTTCGTTGCATCACCTACATTAAAATAAGTATGTAGTGCTTCAGTAATTGAAAAAGGCTGTTCACCTGTATTACGGGTTAACAACTCAATCGTCAGTGAATCAGAAATAACAATTTCCAGAGCGAGATAAAAGCTGTAAGGCCAAAGTTCTCTGGTTTTTTCTGTATCTTTAAACTCAAGTATTATTTTCGTATCACCACTGTCTGATACATTAACCGATGCGGCTGACCAGAAATCTGTACGTACAAAACCATGACCTGGTCGTTTAACCAGCTCCATATTTCCCTGTTCAGGTGCTGCGCCAAACCAGGGCCAGCAAATGGGAACCCCCCCTTTAATTGCTTTCCCCTCGGAAAAATAAGCATTCTCACTGATAAACATTAAGTCTTCAGTCTGGCTGCTGGGTTTAAATGATAAAACCTGACCTGCGTAAATAGAAATTAAAGCGCTGGCTTTAGCCGTGTTAACTTGCATAAAAGGCAGCCCGCCTTTTCCTTCGATAAACTCGACTTGATTAGTAATCCCAAATTCGGAATTTAATTGTTGAATATTGATATTGTTTCTCTGATTTTCTAGATTAAAGCTATACTTTGCTATGGGCGGGTAATTATACTTGCCTATTAAAAATACAGTCGTAAAATAAACCAATTAAGGCGTTTACTTGTTTACAGTAAACAAACCTTGCTAATCATCAAAAGCTAGGCTCCCTTTTCAATGTAGGCCGGTGCTTTAGCCCGCGGGCATTCACATCCGGCGAGCTAAAGCACCGCTCTACCGGCTACCTGAATTGCTCACACCCCCGGAGATTTTATGAACAGCGTCAAAAGTAAATGGATATCTCAATTATTCATATCCTGCCTGTTATGTATTATCAGTCTTAGCGTTAGCGCAGAAACCAGGATTGCAATACTTGACTTTGAACTTAAAGACTTAACCATGATTCCGCGAACCCCTGAAGAGATTCAGCGTACGGCATCCATCAAGCCCTTACTCGAAGCAGAACTTAAAAAAGCGGATTATATGATTATCAACATACCTATCATCGAGCAGAAAAATGCTACCGCTGGTGTGGGTTATTTATTTGACCATCATGATTCGGGGAGTCGCTATTTTTGCGAAAGCTTGTTTTGGGCATCCCAGCCCAAGCAAGCAGCAAAAACTTAACGCGACCACTTATGCCTCCGGCGGCCCCGATTCGTCCTCGTCACCTCGTCCCGACCCAACAAGGGGTCGGAACATAGGCTCCAAATGACTTGACGCCGTGTCGGATGGCCTTTTATTTTGTCTCCACCCTCGCTAACGCTCAGACTCCGACAAAATAACGGCCCTACGGCTATCGCGGACTAAAAATCATCACTTCGCTTAGGCTCCGTTTCCCTGATTTTCAGCGAGGGAAATACTCCTAAAGGTATAGAGGGAGCTCAAGGGTCTGAATGGGTATTAATGGATCTAGGTGATGTTATTTTGCATGTGATGACAGCGCAAACACGTGAGTTTTATCAGTTGGAAAAAC
>NZ_BDMN01000460.1 GCF_002189065.1 Bathymodiolus platifrons methanotrophic gill symbiont | reverse complement strand
TCGGGGAGTCGCTATTTTTGCGAAAGCTTGTTTTGGGCATCCCAGCCCAAGCAAGCAGCAAAAACTTAACGCGACCACTTATGCCTCCGGCGGCCCCGATTCGTCCTCGTCACCTCGTCCCGACCCAACAAGGGGTCGGAACATAGGCTCCAAATGACTTGACGCCGTGTCGGATGGCCTTTTATTTTGTCTCCACCCTCGCTAACGCTCAGACTCCGACAAAATAACGGCCCTACGGCTATCGCGGACTAAAAATCATCACTTCGCTTAGGCTCCGTTTCCCTGATTTTCAGCGATTGCTGCAAACCTGGCTAAAAAATTTGGGGCTGATTATGTGCTGGTGGGAAGACTACATAAACCCAGCTTTTTATTTGCCTATTTAATCGGTCATTTAATCCGCGTTAGTGATGCCAAGCTGGTAGGCAATTATGTTTCCGAAGCGAAAGGACCAAATAAAAAACTAACCATTAAAACGGTGGAAAACCTTACCGTTAAAATTGATAGAACTCTGGATAATCGATATACTCCACCACCATCAAAAAAATTGAACCGCTAACGTAACGTGGAATAGCGCAGCGTTTTCCACCAATGGATGCAGAGAAAAGTAATAACACACCGATTCTAAAAATATATTGCTTTCACCACGAAGATTGGGAGTACTTTTTTTTCGTGCGTGTGCCGGAAAACGCTGCGCTATTCCGGCCTACGGATAAATCAGCGACATTCCCAGCATTTATACAAACAGGCTCCCCTTTATGCAAGCAACAATTCTTCCCTACCCCCCTCAAGATGAGTTTTTTATCGACGAAGGTTGTCATATTATTGAACTATCCAATTCCACTCAGGATACTGATGTTTCGATTGCTCAAGCCAGGGTTACGCCGGGCGTGACCACTCGCTGGCACCGACTTGCGGATACTATTGAGCGCTATGTTATTATTTCCGGCACGGGGGTAGTTGAAGTAGGCGAACTTGCAGCGACAAAAGTTAACCCTGGTGATGTAGTGCTAATTCCGGTTCTTTGTCGTCAACGTATCAGCAACACAGGCGATCAGGATTTAGTATTTCTGGCGATTTGCAGTCCACGCTTTACAAGTTCCTGTTATGAAGATCAGGCGCGCCATGCTACCTCACGAAATTCCGGGACTCCTGTCGCCGTAATTCGTTCACCTACGCAGCGAATAGGAGATGCTCCAGCCGCCCTGCGTCCGCCACAGACTGAGCACAAAGCAGCTCAGTCATGGCTACCACAAATGGCTCTACGGCTATTCGGGATAAAATTTTAGCCTCCCTCGCGCGCTTCGGATTGGCAAATTTCCCTGCGCCTTCTGGAGACTATCATCCCGTCCGGGGCTGACAGCGGGGGTGTGAATCGACGGCCTAATGTAGATTTGAAATGGGTAAAGTGATTTCTCATGCGATTGCATTCGTGCGGGCTCTTAACCGAAGGGGGTAATGGCTTAA
>NZ_BDMN01000459.1 GCF_002189065.1 Bathymodiolus platifrons methanotrophic gill symbiont | reverse complement strand
TAATTATGATAGCAGATAACGTCGGGAAGGGGGATTTATGCGACATAACCCATTTTAACTCACCTATTTTTGTTTAAGATAATGAAATATAAGCTCATTATTCATGAGTTGATAGTTTGTTGCATCATAAAGGTCTCTATCTGTACTTGCCATGTCTGACCTTGCTAAATTGTTACGCCCTCTCATGATTGACAATTCCCTTATGATTTCAATATTTTCAGCCGTGTTGCGTGATAGTGTTGATTCATGGCGTTTAATGTCAAGTTGTTCTTCATCCGTTGAAAGACCGAAATATTGCTTGTCTTTCATTCGCTTATAATTCTTTAATTGATAGTCAGTTACCCTTAGTATTTCCTGCTTTAACTGATCGTCTGTTAAATAAGGCTGACGCATTAGCACCGTATCTTTTGCTGTTATCTCCAGTGAACGCCTCATGGATATTAAATTTCCACCGTCTTTATTCCTTGCAAACCACTTGCCCCAATCCTTATAATTCATTCTTGGCTGGGTTACAATGCTTCTTGTGATAATAGGTTTTTTCTCTAAAAAACTAAAGTCACTTTTACTGGATAGCTTGCTAACATGCTCAATATTTTCTGATTGCGCACCAAGTCTGCTGCTTACAATTTCCTCTATTGAATCTTTTTCTTCTAGCTCTTCATGCACCATCCTGCCTGTGGGGTCAGAGCTGATAATGACATGACCAGCATCGTAGCTGTAGTGGCTAGTGAATTGTTTTACGGGGTCTTGAGAAATAAATCGGCCGGTCGCATGGTTTAAATACCTATCATTAAGATAACTTAAATGACCAAGAGAGGATAAATCTAAGAAAAGTGAGAATAAGAGTGGTGACATTTTTTTTCAAAAAAACCGGTTTGCAGGTTAAATATTTTAATAACCCTGCCCTGACGCATGAACTCAACCACTATGCACTGAAAGTGCATAGGTTGCGACTGGACTGGAAGTCCAAAACTAACTATTCAAGAATCAGGCGCGCCATGCTACCTCACGAAATTCCGGGACTCCTGTCGCCATAATTCGTTCACCTACGCAG
>NZ_BDMN01000458.1 GCF_002189065.1 Bathymodiolus platifrons methanotrophic gill symbiont | reverse complement strand
TCTTCATCACGGCGCTCAGAAAGCATGAAATCAAGCGTATCACCGTGACTATCAACAGCTCGGTATAAATAGGTCCACTGCCCCTTCACTTTGATATACGTTTCATCCATGCGCCACGATTTATTGGTTTCTCGTTTCTGAGATTTAGCTTTCACAGCAATGGCAGGAGAATAACGGATAACCCAACGATTGAGCGTAGCATGATCCACTTCAACACCTCTTTCTTCCATAATTTCTTCAAGGTCGCGATACGAAACGCCATACCTGACATAAAAGAAAACAGCATAAAGAATGACATCTTTTGGAAAGTGAGTGCCTTTGAAGCTGAGCATGTGATCCACCTTTTATTGAAATTTAGAATTATGATAGCAGATAGCGTTGGGAAGGGGGATTTATGCGACAGAACCGGTAGTAATGACGAAGCGGCTTTTGTGCGTAGTCGTTGCGGACGCAGGGCGCGCCTGTTTGCCCTGGTCCGCCTCAACTACGCAACAAAAACCTGCACCGTTAAGGCTCCCACACATGGCTTGACGGCTATTCTGAATGCAATTCTTTGCCTCCCTCGCGCGCTGCTAGCGCACTTCGGATTGGCAAATTGCCCTGTCGCCTACCACGGACTAAAAATCATCACTTCGCTTTGGCTCCGTTTCCAGGATTTTCAGCGGCTGAATAACCGGGCGCCTGAGAGGCGAAGTAGTCCCGTGTTTCATCCTCCAGTCCCAGTATGTATCATGTTTTAAGCCAAAAAACTCCTGATACGCTGGTTCAATACCTTCTAGTAATACTTCTGGGAATTCTCTTATCACTGTTTCGCCTCTACCAGGGGTTATTCCTTCCGGTCTATATTTCAATCTCAGATTTGGGTTACTGGCACCATCGACGATTTTAAGCTCCGCATCACCGCGCTCATTGAAAAATACTTTAGGTATCGAAAGCTTGCTTAACTTGCCTTCTTTTGCCGTTTTAAAGAGTATTGAAGGGGCTCTGGGGACCATAACTTCGGGGGTCGGGAAATAACGTTATGATTTTCTAATCGCTCCCCCTTTCCCCCAACCTCTTTTAATGGAGTAGTACGCTCACCTTGGATTATTTCCGGAATCCTATGTTGTTCTACGGAGATAGCCTGTTTGATTACTTCGTTACTCTCATCTGCCATCATGTCGCCAGTGGGATCGGAAAACTTAATTACATTACCGGAACCATAATTGTACCCAGAATAATATTGTTTCTTTCTATCAGTTGTTAAGAACCTCCCAGTATTGTGATTTAAAAAACGATCGCCTAGTTGGCTCAATCCGCCGACACTAGGCTTGTCTAAGAAATACCCCGCATGGCATATACTGGGTATTAGTAATAACGCTAAATATTTGGTTCTGTCGCATAAACTCCACTTCCCGACGTTATCTGCTGTCATAACGGATCTTTATATGGATTGTAAAAGAAGTTCTCAATACCTTCGCCAATTTTAGTTTAATCCAAAAATGACAATCTTACACTCGATGTTCAAGTTTTTCCATCCCATTACCTTAATGATGCTCTAATTACAATGGTTTTTGTGCTGGCTGTACTGGTGGACTCGACTTAAAAATATCTTTTATTATTTCAGGGCCTTCCATCATTGCCCCAACCATAACGCCTTGTGAAGCCACTTCTTTTGCTGCTGACTTGGCAAAACCGATTATTTTTTGAGTGATCGTTTTCTTTTGCTCCTCACTGTCTTCATCATCGCTCTTTTTGTCCTCACTCTGTTTTCTGTTATCTTTTTTCTCAACCCCATTCTTACTCTCTTTCTTGGGTTCATAAGCTATTTTTTCTTTATCCTGCGTTTCAATTTCCTTACTTATCGTGCCTTCTCTTTCATCTGTTAATGGTTCTTTTACCTCAGTTTGGTTTGGGTCGCCAGCCAGACTATCTTTTATGCCTTCCAGTTGGTGAGCTTCTGAGTTACTCCCATCTATAACTGAATTAGCAGACTGATCTACTGTAGTACCTATATTTCTTGCTTCTGATAGTTCAGGAATTAGCAGTCCTGATGATGCGCTAACTGTTTCATCTATTGTAAGAGAACCTGCTGTTACTTCTGATATGGCTACTTCTGAATCAACGATGGGTGCTATTTCTGGAACTACTGCTGTCGCTGCGGCTGCCACAATAAATTCTGCAATATTTTCAAGTGCTTTCAGCATTGCGTTGTTTCCTGTGGGGTCAATGTAAATCATAGGATTAGCGTTTGCATAATTATATTCCCCATTTACTTTTTTCTTACGATCGGTGGTTAGAAAGCGACCCAACAAATCAGAATAGTATCTGTTTTCCATGTGGTAAACATTTGAGGTCATTACCTTTGGTGTGTCAATGAATGAACCCTCTGTTCCGGCCATAGAGAGAGTAGGTGCTAATATGATTGATGCTATTATTTTTTTCATAAGTAATGGGGCATTATTTCCAATACCTGCGCCAAAATGAAAATACACTCATTTTTATGATTTTTACAGCCTATAAGCG
>NZ_BDMN01000457.1 GCF_002189065.1 Bathymodiolus platifrons methanotrophic gill symbiont | reverse complement strand
GTAAAATAGATCATCAAAACCAGGGTGATGCTAATGGCCAACTATATTCCCTACGACTACAATCAAAACGTGATGGTTGTGATCAGTTACCAAGATCAACTGCAAGCCGGTACGTTTGAACATGCTCTGCATTATCTAGTTACGAAGATGGGTTAAACCCACCCAATAAGAATGGCACAATCACTCCCCCTCAGGGAATATGAGTTCATTTATTGAATCTTTATGGATGAGAATTTTGAAGATTGTAAAGTCAAAATAACCAATATGATGAATCGCGATTTTCTGGTAAAAAATATCGGATAGAATGCTGGTTTGATGATATTCGCCAGACTGGATGGCTATAAGTGGCGATACTCGCCATAGTTACGCGGGTTTTGAGCGCCGTTGACATATGTCACCTGCTGATTACGCAACTCTTTTCACAACGCAGAACTGAAAAAAAAGACAAGTCAGTTTCGGGATATATAAAATTCTCAGTCCTAAATGTAAGAAAAACAGCTAATCGGGTAAGGGCTAGTTTCTCTTCAGCCCCACACACCAACGTACAAGTGGGTCCGCATACAGCGTTTCATTAACCATTTTGTAATGAAATTTCGCCTGAGTTGTGGTACCTATAAGCCCAGCTTACACTCCCAAGATCGTCTCGTAATTTCACGGGTGCGATGCTTAAAGTTAGCCAGTGTTTCGGGCTCCAACCGATTTTCTTACCTTTAAATACAAAACCAAGGAAGCTAAGTTTGCGTACTAAGACGACTTTTCTTTACGTTGATGGCAAGCTTTAACGCTTCCAGAAAGGTAATCACTTCTACTTTAATTCGTTCACCTCTGAGAAATATTTAACACTGATGACAAGGTGAGTCAACCAAGGGAACCTTCCCCTTGGCTGCTCTCAGAAACCCAGCGTCACTTTCACTCTTGGATTGTAGGCTCTTTTTTCCTGAATTCACTCAGGGGTCCATTTTATTGACAACTGTTAATTATTTTGAAGTTGATCACTTACTTTTTTAGTTTAGCAATTCTTCCCTGCGCTAAATACATGGGATTAATAAACTTGAGATAAAAGATAAAAAATACTGTACCTAAAGCTAATAGCACTGCTTTACCTGCGCGTTGTGCTAATAAAGCGTATGGGCGAAAATAACTTAAAATAGTTAATATTTTTTCAAATTTTGGCGCCAGAACTGTTGCTACCCACAAAAGAATACCAGTAAGTATCGCATATACGGTAAAGGAGCTATTTAGGGCCGGTATAATAATAGGCTGAAGTTTCCTAGTTTTTAAAGTATAAGAATATTAGTTAGTGCTTATTTTTAATAAACATTAGCATTCCCTAATAACACTGGCATTCCGTTTGCTAAAACCCTTGAATTTACTTAAAAAACAACAGGTTAATGATGAATGAGACCTGTTTTGTTTGTATAATAAAAGATGTTAACTCATTGATTATACAAACAAAACGGCCTCATTCATGTTCATTTTACGCGATATTTTACTCCCGCTTCAATATCATTTTTCCGAAACCACTTTAGGCCGCGAACGA
>NZ_BDMN01000456.1 GCF_002189065.1 Bathymodiolus platifrons methanotrophic gill symbiont | reverse complement strand
TCGGCTACAGACATGGCAAAAACAGTACAACAAGAGGCTCGGTTTTACAACGTGAATCTCTATGGAAAGCAGCGTGAAGTTAGTGCTTATAGTCGTGTTGTCATGCTGAAAACATTGAAACGGCCCGTTCAGGTTGTCTGGGTGTTTCGTCGCACGCAGTGGATTGCTTTGTTTACTACCGATTTAAATTTATCCATCACACAGATTATCGAGTATTACGGGGCAAGGTGGAAAATCGAATCCGGGTTCAAAGAACTCAAGCAGGACATAGGTAGCCAGAAAAGCCAGTGCCGTAATGCGCAGGCAGTGACCAACCACCTGAACTTCTGTATGATGGCAACAACGTTAACGTGGATTTATGCTGATCGTTTAAAAACCAATCCGGAACGTCGGCACAAAGTAAAGGGGCGGACCAGTTTTGCCTTTTCAGATATCCGGCGTATCATTGCCGAAGCTGCTTTGGACCCGGATTTTGAAAGGGTTTGCCCCAAATACAGCAGCTCCCCTGTAAATTCGGTGGTAACCGTTTTGTTACGCATGGTCGCTTGATGAATTTCTAGGAAACTTCAGATAATAGGTTCCCAGGAATAAAATAAAACAACTGCCGCAACTAAAATAATTGGGGCCCAAAGCCATGGAAAAACCAGCAAAGCTTTTCCAAAAATTGACTTAGCAACCTCTAATTGCTTTAAGTATTCCGGCGTTGGTTCTTTCAGAAAATCGGCAACTTGAGCAAATTTCCATTCTGCTTCTGGTTGCTGTTTAGCATTTACAAATTGTACCAAATCTTTTCTACTCATCTGATAAGCATCTAACATCAAAGAATAAGCTTCCACTTCTGTAAAAGCATCTAAATCCGTACGTATTAAGGACAGTTTTTCTTGTACTTCAGCATTTACGTCAAATTCTTTACAGTTTGGTTCAATTATCTTATCTTCTTCTGCAGGAACATTATCTTGGTTAATCCAGCTAATTCCCCGTTCACCTAGACCTTTACGCAGATCAATAAAAACAACATTCTCTTCACCTTTACTATCCAATAAATGCAATAGCCCTTCGGTACGAACTCGATCTTGTAATACACCACTTACACGTAAAAGTACGGAAACTGGATCAGTATAAACTTCATATTCCACCCCCATTTGCCCTGAAGCATCACTGACAATAAAATGTGTGCATTCATTTTTTAATAAGCTCTCTACCCCCTGATTATCAAAAACACCGCCATCAACAAGTTGCGGCACAATTTTTCATCCTTATTTTTGTCAAAATAGAGATCACTTATCGCTAAAGGCTCAAACAATCCAGGTACACATGCAGAAGCGGCCACAGCATGGCCTAAAGGAAAATCTTGTTGATTTTTCACCATTTTCTGATAGCCATCCTCTGTTGCTCTACGTAAACGAATAGGCTTTTTGTCAATGTCTATAAGCGATTTCCGGCTAGGAGGCTCTCCCATTGTTCGTGCAGTAAACTGCCAATTTCTGCCCCCATTAATCGATGTTGCGTTAAGCACAAGAATAGGTACTTTTGCTGATCTCTTGCTATTATGTTTTTTAGGATGAAAATTGTCAGGACCTCCTAAAGGCTGAATCTTCAGATTCCGCATTTCCACTGGGTCACCCAAACTTTCTGCAACAGTTTGATAAAGGAAATCATTGTAAATCTCGGCAATGCGATCACTTCGTGAATAATCAGCATCTTTCATCCTAAAGTTTCTTCCAATATCAGCAAGAACATTCATTCGAATATTCTTTTCTGTTGCTTTTAAAAAGTCCACCTCAATTTTTTGAATAATTGCTATGTAATCTTGATCCGTAATATCATTATCTGATTTTGATTCTAAGGAATGTGCACGAAATAACTTCCTGAAGCAGCCAAGCTTGAATAATGAAATATCTCCCCTAAATTAAGGTTATCTTAATTTATTACTCAGTGGTTGTCTTATGTCATTTCCTTATAAAAAAAATATCGAAAAGTCGATGAAGAAATTTTATGACTCACTTTGTGAAAAAAATAAGCGACGGTATGCCGCCATT
>NZ_BDMN01000455.1 GCF_002189065.1 Bathymodiolus platifrons methanotrophic gill symbiont | reverse complement strand
AGTAGAGCAAAAAGATTAGTTAAGAACAATAGTATTGTTTATTCAACAGTTAGACCAATTCAAAGACACTATGGGGTTATTATTAATCCAGCAGTGAATTTAGTTGTTTCTACTGGATTTACAGTTATAGATAGCATCGAAAATAAATCGAACAATATTTTTATATATTATTTTTTGACAGCTAACAAAATTGTTAAAAAATTAGATATGATTGCTAATGGGACAGTATCGACATACCCATCCATTAAACCTATAGATATTGAGAGTCTCTCAATCAACCTCCCTCCCCTCCCAGAACAAAAATCCATTGCCAATATCCTCTCAGTTTTTGATGAAAAGATAGAACTTTTACGCAAACAAAACGAGACACTAGAAACCATCGCCCAGAGGGTTTTTAAAGAGTGGTTTATCAATTTCAAATACCCCGATGCTACAGGTGAAATGATAGATAGTGAACTTGGAGAAATCCCTAAAGAATGGCGAGTGTATGAGTTGATCGAACTTGTGAATATTGTCAACGGTTACTCATATATAGGAAAAGAACTTGTTGAATCAAGTGATGAGGCTTTAGTAACGCTTAAAAGCTTTAATAGAAATGGTGGCTTTCAAACTAGGGGCTTCAAGCCATTTTCAGGAAATCCAAATCCACAACAGGAAGTTTCTATAGGCGACTTAATTGTAGCTCATACTGATTTAACACAAGATGCAGAAGTCTTAGGTAATCCTGCTTTTGTTTTTGAGGATGGCGGGTTTAATAAAATGTTTATTACTATGGATTTAGTTAAAGTTAATTCAAATATAGAGCATATTGATAACGCATTTCTCTACTATGTCATGAAGGACAGGAGTTTCAAAGGACATTGTATCGGATATTCTAATGGTACAACTGTTTTACACTTATCTAAAAAAGCTATTCCTGAATATAGATTGGTATTACCAGAAGATTTGAGTTTAGCAAAAGACTTTTCAGATATGGCCTATTCAATGACGAGAAAAATCAGCAATAATATATCTCAAATCCAAACTCTCACAAAAACAAGAGATACCTTATTACCCAAACTGGTGAGTGGTGGAATCAGGGTAGAAGGACTTGGTTCATAACATGGAAAAAGTTATTTTTGATACGAATTTTATTCGTAATATAGAACCCAATCAGTTTTTAGGTGGGAGAAGTGAACTTGAACGTTTTTCCAAAGTCGCTGATCTTGTTTTTCCTGATATTGTGATCGAGGAAATCAAAAATCAGAAAAGAAAAAATCTGGAGAGCAAAAAAGATTCATTTTTAAAAAATCCGTTCCACTGGCTTAGAAAGTTAGATGATAGTGAGACAAAAAATTTTGATATTGAATCTCATCTAACAGCGATAGAAAACAACGAAACACTGGACTATAGTGTTATAAAGTTATCTGACTATTCCGTTTTAGAGAAAATGAAAGATCTGGCACTAAAAAAATGTCCCCCTTTTGAAGCAGGAGAAAAAACCGATAAAGGATTTAAAGATGCCTTTATTTATTTTACTATTTTGGAATATTTACAATCTATCCCAGATAAAATGATATTTTTTTGTTGCAAAGATGGTCGTTTGACAGAGGCATTTAAACAACACCCCAATATCATCGTTATTAAAAGTTTTGATGAATTTATTAAAATCAGTATTACCGTATTTTCCGATGATTATTTTATAGGTAAACTAAAAACAAAGATTAATCGCAACATAACCAAAGAAAGCATCATCGATTATTGGGTTAATATCAATGATAACCGCGTTTTACTAATCGAAGTTGATAGTGAAAAAAATGTTGTAGAAGTAGAATCTGGGGAAATTGTTGCTTCTGAAAAAGTTGATGTTTATTCAGATACGATCACTGCTTTGATTAACTCTATGTCATTTGCAAGAACCCACTCTGCTATTGAAGAATTAAGACCTTACCTTCATTTTCTATCTGATAACGAAATTATCAACGTTTTAGAAGCTGCCAATGACAATGGACAAATATGTTGTATTATCGGAGATCCGGACGTAAAAATTTTTATCAGTACGCTTTATGAAAAAAAGAAGGAAATACTCCCGCCTGAACTTGAAGTTGATATAAAGCATATGTTGGAAACATAGATATGACGGATTTAACCGAAGACGCAATAGAACAAAATTTAATCGACCTGCTTAAAGTGCAAGGGTACGAGTATTACCACGGCACTGAACTTGAACGAGATGATCTTTCCTCTGTCGTATTAGAAGCACAGTTTAAAGCTAACCTAGGAAAACTCAATCCTGACTTACCAGAATCCGCCCGAGTTGAAGCATTCCAGCATGTCATGCATCTTGGTTCTAATGACATCATGAACAATAATGAAAAATTCCACCAAATGCTTACCGATGGGGTAACAGTGGAATATTTCAAACAGGGTGAAACAGTTGGATTACAAGTAAAGCTGATTGATTTTGAAACCTACGAAAATAATGATTTTTGGGTGGTTAATCAGTTGGTGATTAAAGAAAACAACCAGTCTAAACGCCTAGATGTAGTTCTGTTTGTCAATGGCTTGCCCTTGGTAGTCATTGAGCTAAAAAGTGCCATTAGTGAAAAAGTGACATTAGATAGAGCCTATACTCAAATCCAGAACTATAAAACTGCCATTCCCTCTATTTTCTACTATAACGCTTTATGTGTAATATCAGATGGTCTTGATGCCAGAACCTCTTCGGTTTCTGCCCCCTTTTCTCGTTTTCTAGCATGGAAATCTCCCGATAAAAAAGAAAATGGGGTTTTACCAGAACTACAAATCTTAGCTCAGAGGATGCTAGAAAAATCTGTTTTATTAAAGTTAATTCGCTTTAATACTGTTTTTGAATCTGAAGAAATGAAAGATAAGAAAACAGGGCTTTTATCACTGGTTAAAATTAAAAAGATAGCCGCTTATCATCAATATTATGTGGTTGAAAAAGCGATACGTGAAACGTTAAGAGCAACTGAAACCCAAGGGGATAGGAAAGTAGGAGTTGCCTGGCATACGCAAGGCAGTGGAAAATCGCTTTCTATGGTGTTTTATTCGGGGCAGTTAGTCGTTGATCCAGACATGCAAAACCCGACACTTGTTATATTGACTGATAGAAATGATTTAGATGACCAACTCTTTGATACCTTTGGTAATTGCGCTTCACTATTACGACAAAAGCCTGTGCAGGCAAGCAGTCGGGATAACTTAAAAGAGTTATTGCAAGTTACAGGTGGGGGAATTGTATTTACCACAATACAAAAATTTTACCCAGAAGAAGGAAACGATGTTTTTGATACTTTATCTGGACGTTCCAATATTGTTGTAGTCGCCGATGAAGCCCACCGTGGCCAATATGGTTTTACAGGCAAGGTCAATAAAGACGGCAATATTAAATATGGGAATGCCAAACATTTAAGGGATGCTTTGCCTAATGCTTCTTTTATCGGTTTTACAGGCACACCGATTGAAAAAGAAGACAGAGACACACAAAAGGTTTTTGGGGGCTATATTGATATTTATGATATTGCTCAAGCGGTAGAAGATGGTGCAACCGTACCTTTAAGCTATGAAAGCCGACTGGTTAAAATCAAGTTGAATAAAGACGTTAACAATAAAATAGATAAATTAATTGAAGGAATAGAAGG
>NZ_BDMN01000454.1 GCF_002189065.1 Bathymodiolus platifrons methanotrophic gill symbiont | reverse complement strand
TTTGATTAGGTTAACTGCAACACCAGGGAGGAGTTATTCTTCAGATGGCCTTTCTGCTGAAGATAAATTATTGGCTGAATTTTTCTATCATAATAAGGTGTCGATGAGGGTTTCAGATTATCTATCCCCTATAGATTATTTAGTTGAGAGGGGCTACTTAGCCAAAGCAAATTTCAAATCACTAAATTATAATTATTCAGGTATTGCTGCACATGAATTAAAAGATGCTGGCGGCCTAGAAACCATGAAAGCTCTTGCAAGTAATGTTGAAAGAAATAAGCAAATATTAAGTACCGTAATAAGGGAATGTATTCAGAAGAATTCACAGGTTATTTTGTTTGCATGTACCGTTGAGCATGCGGTTAATCTAGCGATAGCATTAGCCTATAACGGGATTTTAGTTGCATCAATTGATAGTAAGAATGATTCATCAGAAAGTCGTAGGGTTAAAATTCAGCAATATAAAGAGGAGAAATTACAGGTTTTAGTTAATTTTAATGTACTAACCGCTGGTTTTGATGCACCTAAAACTAATGTATCTGTAATTGCAAAGCCTACGAATTCTTTAGTTCAATACCTACAAATGGCTGGGCGGGCTATGCGTGGTTATAAGAGTGGTGGGAATAAAGAGTGTAGGATATATACAGTAATGGATGATATTCCAGAATTTCAAAGTATTAATTTAGCTTTTGAATATTGGAATGATATGTGGGCGAAAAAAGAGGAGTAAACATTGGATATTAGATTTCTAAGTGCAGAAATGGTAATTGAATCATTACGTGATAATGGTTATGTCAATACGGCGTATGCAGTTGCTGAGTTGATTGATAATAGTCTGCAAGCTAAAGCTACACGAGTCGAAGTTGGATTTATTGAAGAGCAAAAGCAGTCCATTAATAATAGTAACAGGACTCCTTACACCGTTTCAGAAATATCCATATGGGATAATGGGGGCGGTATGGATCCTGATACTTTGAGAACTGCTATGCAGTTTGGTGGAGGTAATCATCGCCATGATAAACAGGGTATGGGGAAATTTGGAATGGGGTTGCCTAATTCATCTATATCACAATGTAAAAGGGTGGAAGTTTGGAGTTGGCAAAATGGTAGTAAAGCATTTTATACATATCTGGATGTAAATGAAATGAAAGAGGGTAGTCTGGAAACAGTGCCAGAACCTGTTGAAAAGCTAATTTCTGAAAAATATATGCGAGCCTTTTTTAGTAATAAAATGCCTGAATCCGGTACATTGATTATTTGGTCAAATTTAGACCGATTAAGTTGGAAAACTGGACAATCTATTTACCGGCATTGTGAGAACTTGATTGGTCGAATGTATAGAAACTTTATTAGTAATGACAATATAAAAATTGAGAGTAGAACGTACAGAAAGGCAGATAATGATTTGTTAGATGTTTGGAGGAGTAGTGATTCGTTTAAAGCAAACGATCCTATGTACTTGAAGAAACAAACTACGCTACCAGAATTGCCTGGTAGTTATAAAAATGAAGCCTTTTTTGAGTTAATAGACAGAGAGGTTATCTCTGTTGAATATACAGCTGAAGATGGTTCAATTAAACGTGATGATGTAACAATTACTACATCAATGATCAAAAAGAATATAGCAGATAGGATTTTAAAAGATGTGCCTATCAATAGTAAACTAGGGGGAACTCGATGGGGAAAACATTGTAAAAAAAATATTGGCATTTCAATTATGAGGGCTAATAGAGAACTTGTATTAAGAGACTTGTTTTTAACCTCTGCGTTAAGAGAAAATAAAGGTAGGTTTGTTGGTATTGAGGTTGCATTTCCACCAACATTAGACTCAGTATTTGGTGTGACAAATAATAAACAAGACGCTGTGCTCCTAGTTCCATATGAACTTGGTAATCTTAGTACGCAAGCTGGTTTTGATTCAGAACAAGAGTATTTAAGAGACTTAGATGAAAATGGCGACTCATTAAGGCAAGTTTTAAAAGTTACGTCAGCGATAAAAAAACAAGTTACTGCATTAACTAAATCGTTGTTGACAATAAAAGTAGATGGTAAGGCGGTGAAAGGAAGAGAGGCTGTTGAAACTGAAGCTACTTCAGAGTTAGCTGCAAGTAATGCAACTAAAGGAGCTCTAACACGAGAGGAGCATGGCCATAAAACAGACACTGTATCTGAGGAGTTGAAAAAAACAGATATCGTATCTCACCTTATTAATGAGGGTGTATCTTCTAAAGAGGAAGCAGAAGAAAAAGCGGAGCGTTTAATTTTAACTGGCAACCGATTTTTAATTGAAAATGTTGCCAGAGATTCTGAAGCATTCTTTGATGTATCAACGAGTAAAGGGCTGACACTTGTTTTATTCAATACTAACCATGTTTTTTTTCAAAAGCTAGTTAGTAAGCTTGGAGAAGAGGAACTTGAAGTAATGCAAACTACTATTGCCGGTTTTGCTAGAGTAATGAATGAAACGACTGATGATAAAAGACTAAAGTATTTAAATAGCATTAGGCGTGAATGGGGGATGATTATTAGTGAGTTTCTTGATTCGTCTGACGAAGAGAGTGATGATTTTTAGATAACATATTAAAGCTGAGAAATTTGTTTTGTCGGTGAGACCTGTGAGTGCTACATGTTTAACTAGCATGTAGCTCAATGATTTCTTTTAATAACTTGAGAATGTCGACCAGGAACTGTTACGCTATATTTTCCGGATGACAAAAAATCTATCCATGTATAAAGTATTTGTATATTTATTGTTAATTCAAAAGGTCTAGGGGCTGGGGCGGTTGTGGTGTTCTCAGAAAACCATCTTCTGACAGCCCCAAATGATAATCCCTCTCTTATTTCTCCATTCCTGTTGGTGTATGAAGATTCGTCTATTTGTTTTAAGAATGAAGCAATAAAGGGAAGTTCGAGGAAATTAATAGTTAGACTTGCGATGAACTCTTCTTTGGTCAGTGCTGTTGCACTAATGTTATAAAGAGCTAGGTCATGGCAAAGACAATTTTCTTCCTGCGATGATTCTGGGTCTGATATTCCTGAGTATAGCTCCCACAATAGGGCTGGGTTATCAATCATCGGTAATTTTGTAATGAGAAAATCAGAATTACTAATAATAGCCTTTGGTAACTCAAAGATTATATTTTCTATTTCTGGTGTGATATCTGGAATTTGGTGTTTAATAACATCGTATATTTCATCCGTTACAAGAATGCTTTCTTGAATGATTCTATTAAGATAGAGCCGATCTTCTCTACTTATTGACTCAACATATGTTGATACTTCATAGTTGAAATGATTGTTTTTCTCACTAATTGCTCGTGCAGATATATTTGATGAACCTAATAGAGCATCATTAAAATTATTAGTATATAACTTGAGATGGATACGGTTGTTTATGAAGAGAGTAATATTTCTATCTTTACAAATTTGATAAACTTCTAGGTCAGACGAGCCCATTGCGATATCTTTCGGATCCCAGCGGACAATAATTTGTTCGCAGTTTAGGTTTGGAGAGTCCAATAATTCTAGCAACGCCGTTGCTTTTATGTATGGTGAAAATATAGTAATGCTATTTTTATTTGATAGATAATGTAAAAATTCTTTTTTTAAGTTTTCACCATTTCTGTATAACATATACTTTCCGGTTCTGTCGCATAAAGTTCACTTCCCCAGGTTATCTGCTCTCATT
>NZ_BDMN01000453.1 GCF_002189065.1 Bathymodiolus platifrons methanotrophic gill symbiont | reverse complement strand
CGGTTATGACCGGTTTTTATGCGCACGATAAACTTTTGCGACAGAACCCTCGAAATTGCTAATAGGGTTTTAAATCCCCTAAAAATAATATATATATGTTTTTAGGGGTAGTTTAATTATATTGTTCTAAATATTAAGAAGGATATTTACAACTATTATTTAGTACTAGGTTACTGATACGACTAACCCAACTACATTAATAAAAAATTAATTGTTTATTAATGGACTTGTCGGCAATGTACTAAAAAACCTTGATATTATGTGGTACTTATTATTTCCCCAAGGCATCATACGATTTTGAGGGTAACTTATGTACAACCACCTTCTCGCTCTTGTTACGGCAACAAATGCATTATTTTGTTCTTCGTTTAAATCTTTTGGGCTAGTCGCTCTATAATCGGGAAATACACCGTCACACATACCAATCAGGAAAACGATATCCTTTTCAAGCCCTTTCATAGTGTGAACGGTGCTTAGTGTTACACCTTGACCTTGAATATCAGTATCAAGCTTTCCTAGAGTCATGGCATTTCTAAAAGCCTTTAAGGTTGAGCCTAAGCCTTTACCTTTGAAACTAGTCCAACGTTTAAGGAATATTGCTAATTCTTGCAGACTCAAAGCAAGTTCATTTTGTTCAGGTTCATTTAAGTTTTCGGTTTTATATTCTTTGAGTTTATCTTCAAGTTTTTTGCAAAATTTTCTAATGTTAGGTTCTTCTTGATTTAAACTGTTAATTTCTTGAAGAAGATAATATTGTATTTCAGTTAAAGGTAGATTAGATGCTCTAACGGAATTAGACCATTTTTCTAATAAGTTATTTTCATTCCATTGTTTAGGTTGTTTAACTTTTAGAATTGAACACAGCCTCTTCCCATCAATCCAATCTTTAGGGTTTAACTTTAATCGAATAGCATAATCAAGAATTTTACCAAACAGCGATTCTGGTTCTGCTTGCCTTTCGCCTTTATTGAAATAATATGGAATATCATTCTCTATTAATTTCTCTTCAAGCTTATTAAATACAAATTTATTACGTCCAATAACTACCATTTTACTTAAGGTTATTTGACCTTCTATCTCATTATGTTCTTTAGCATCAAGCAGTGATTTAAGGCCTAGTATAATCCAATTAGCTTCGACTTCTTCATCTATACACGGTTGAATTTTTGCACAGCCCGGAAAAGCCATTTTATGTTTAATTTGTGAATTTGGTTTTATTTTATTTGCAAGGTCTATTACGGCTTTAGTGCTTCGATAATTTTCTTTTAACGTAAAGCTTTGAGGGAGAAAGTCATCAACAAAATCTTTTTCAAAATAATCTTTTGATCCATTAAAACCATAGATCATCTGATTTGGATCACCCACCATTAAAACACTTTTAATTTTATCACCACAAAACACTTTGATTAATTCATATTGCGCTTTATTTAAATCTTGAGCCTCATCCACACATACATGCTTATACATAACCTGATAGGTTCTAGCGATATTAGAGTGTTC
>NZ_BDMN01000452.1 GCF_002189065.1 Bathymodiolus platifrons methanotrophic gill symbiont | reverse complement strand
TCTATAACAACACGTCTGAAGTTAAACCTGATATTTTGTCGACTGATACCCATGGGGCAAATAGATATAATTTTGCCATACTCCACTTTTTTGGTTATCAATTTGCGCCACGATACAAAACCTTTAAAGACCATTTTGAGAAAATGTTTCAGGTCGAAAACGCTGAAGATATCGAGCAGCTGATCTCTTTAAGGGTTCCGATTGATTGGGAGTTAATCACAAGAGAATGGGAGAATATTTGTCGATTGATGATTTCACTAGGGCAGCACAAAACCAGTCAAAGTGTATTAATCAAGAAGCTTTGCCGGTATAAATCGAACACAGCTACCCTTAAAGCTTTGGCGGAATATGACAGAGCAATAAAAGCGCAATACATACTGGATTATATTGATAGTGAAACACTTCGTCGGCATGTTCAACGTGCTCTCAATCGAGGCGAAGCATTCCACCAGTTAAGGCGTGTAATAGCTGAAACGAACGGTAAGAAATTCAGAGGCAGTCATCATGCAGAGTTAACACTGTGGAATGAGTGTGCGCGCTTGATTGCCAATTGTGTTATTCACTATAACGCTCAAATTCTCTCAGAACTCAAAGAATTCAATGAGCACGAAGGGCGCTCGGAAAACCTAGAGGCGTTAAAACGAATATCGCCTGTAGCCTGGTTTCATATCAATTTTTCGGGATTTTATTCCTTTGCTGACTCTGAAAATAGCCATGATTTCTCAGCGCTAGCCAGAACAGTTCATTTAGAAGCATAATAAATCTAAATTTGAGGTGATTTTTTGCAGCCGTAAATTACGGAGGAGAAGAAGTGAAGCTAGGCTTTGTAAAAACGTAGTGCCTCTGCATAGTGAGTATTGTAAGGATTACAGCGCATTAAGCGAAAAATATCGCATTTATGCACAAACCCCCGATATCACAACCATCATTTAAAAAACTAACGTTAAAAACATCATTAGTAAGTCCAGTACTTAAGTCTCGTTCTATGTTTGCAATTTGAGATTCAATGATTGTTTTCGTATTACCGTCATTATCACTAACGATATATGCAGGGATACCTAGACTACAGGCCATCTTAACAAAAGGAGGGTAATTTTTCCCTGCAACACTTATGCAATTGATACCCACGCTATAACATGAAAAACCAAAATATTTTTCAAAGAAAATAGGAGCTAATTGCTCTTCACTAACACCTTCAAATAATATGATAGCTTTGGCAAATAATAGTTCACCTCTATATCGCATTACATCTCTTTGTAATTTATTTAAATCTTTAGGAGTAAAACTATCTCCTAATGACTTTACTCTTACGCCAGAATGTAAATTAACTAAAGATCTTAAATCAGTCAGCTTACTTTCTGCCGCTAAGTAAGGAGAGTGTGTACTAATGATTACTTGTCCTTTAACTGATGCGAGCTGTTTGTATAAAGTTCTTTGCGCATTGGGGTGCAAGTGAGCTTCAGGCTCTTCTGCTGCAACTATCGGAAAAAAACATTCTTCCTCTTTTTCGTGTTTTTTTTCTGAAAGTTCTAAAAATGCTTTAACCGTTAACATTGAAGCCCAACTACGAGTTCCCATTCCATGATATTCCATAGAAAATGAGTTTGTCGCCCCATCACCAAAATATATCGAAAATATTTTTGATAAATCTCTTATTTTTTTAGGGAAAGGCCTAATATCTGTTTGGCCTTGACCTTCAAAAGATTGGCTCAATGAATCCAAATGTGTTTTTAAATCAGTTAATACTGAACTAGTTTCAACTGCTTTATCATTTAGTTCTTGGATTAGTTCTTCTAAAGCATCTTTATCTTCACTGGTAAAATCTATTTCGGATAACACTTTACCTACATAAGATGTTTTCTCACGAAGCTCCTGATGTATATCTCGTTGTGCATCTATTGAAATAAAAGGCATTGCATCGATACGCTTAGTAATTTTTTTATTAATTTGGGTGGAATTATCAGTCCAACTTTCAAATTCATTCCAACCTGATAATGGATAGCGAATAACTTTATAGCCACCTTTTATGCTGTCTTTTTCACAAACTGTCCGAATAGCAACAAATGCATCACTACTAGTGTCAAAATGTATTAAGTCAGCAAAAGCTTCAATCCACTCATCTGAAAATTTATTACACTCGCCCCAATCGTCAGTAGTTTCTTTATATTCTGTAGGTTTGATACAAACATCAACAATAATT
>NZ_BDMN01000451.1 GCF_002189065.1 Bathymodiolus platifrons methanotrophic gill symbiont | reverse complement strand
TTAGTGCGGTTTTAGGCTCTGAATACAAAGAAACATCAATAGAAGGCTCTGCCCCGCTCTCTTTGCGCCGCTCCCCCCACAAGAAAGATGTTTGTTGTTTTCCGTCAAGGTCTGCGACATGTACCGCCCATTTATTACGCGCAAACTCAACCGCCAACGCACGAGCAAGGCTTGATTTTCCCACCCCGCCTTTTTGGTTTAATAATGAAATAATCATTTTTATTGTTTCTCCTACATATAATTAAAACATTGAACACAATATAACCCATACTTAAACAAATTACAATACTTTTAATAAATACATTAAAAACAATACATTTATTAATACACACACAAAAACACTATAAATATATTTTATATTAAAACAAATACAACCAATACTTATTATACTAATAGGTATATATTCCTTTCACTTAGCTAGTAGCATTTAGTAATATTACTACTACTATCTACTACATAAACGGTGAAATTATGGAACGCAAAAGCAAGGTAACGCAAAGCGCGGTTAATGCTACCTGTAACCATTTACAGGATGACAATAAAAACGTGACTGTAAACGCCGTTATAGGTGTTATAGGCGGGTCTTTCTCTACCGTGGGTGATATGGTCAAACTCTGGCGTGATGAACAGGCCGCGCATTCTGCGCCATTACTGCAAATGCCTGAAAGCGTTAATCAGGCCGTGAGCAAGGCGGCCTTTGATATTTGGGCGGCGGCCTCTGGTCTGGCTGGGGAATCTGTCGAACGCATCCAGAAAGAAGCAGGGGACGCGATAACCAAGGCAAAGGCCGAACTGTCAGAATATGCGGGGGAAGTCTCACGGCTAGAGCGTGAATTAGAGCAAGCTAATTTAAAAACTATTGAGCAGATAAAAAAAGCAAATGAAATGCAGGAGGCCGCCGTTAAGACTATAAGCGAAAACGCGGGGTATGTTGCACAGCTAACCGAAAAAGATAGCCAGCTATACAGCCTTAAAGCTGATTATTCCAAGCTACAAAGCGAACTTGTGGAGATTGCCAAGGCTGCAAATAAACAAAAGACAGCAGCCACCACAAAAAAAACGCCTAAAAAGGCGGCTGGGTAGTGCGGGGGAATGTAACTGTAGCAACTTGCAAGCCGCTACACCTAAATATCTAAAAAATAACAACTCATTTATTCCTGTGAGACTAAAAAAAGACACTCTTTAACATTCCTGTGTCTATCTTTTTGCCTTCCTAGAGTCATATGCTTGTGATCTGTTTTTAAAATATCTATTTTTCTGTTCTTAAAAATTCTAGCTGCTATTGATTCAACTTCATTAATACTGATCATTCCCGTATTGCTATAACTCATAACTAAAGCTGAATTACTATTTTTTATACCTAAGAATAGATCTTCAAACGCTCCTTTAACTTTTGTTTTTATACAAAATGGAGACTGATGTCTTTCTTCCCTGTAACGTCCCTTTACAACTTTTCCTTTTTGAACCTGCAAAGTAGGATAATCATATAGTACAAGGGTTTCTAGTGCATGATAAAAACGACTATAATGCACAAAACAATATGGTGGATCAGCATATACTAATCCACCCTGAAACTTATCTAAACAGCTTTTAAAATCAAGAGCTGTAAATTTATGTTTAAAAGTAGGCTTATAGGTGGGCAACCACTCTACAATTTCATTGTATTTTCTTCCAAAATAAGCAACGATAGATCTTTTTCTATATATTAAAATATCCGAAAAAGAAGATTCTGTTTTAGCATCTCGAAACTGAGCATAATGCCCCGTTCCCTGACTGGAATAAGCCATTGCAAACATCAGCGAGGATAGTATTACTGGATAATATGGTTTATTTTTATATTGTTCGGCAACCTCTCGAATAGCATCAATCCACAAACACTGTTCTGCACTCCACCAAGTACCAGAATAGTTTTTAACAAATAAATGCCAATCTCTTTTGAACTGTTTATTTAATATATTTCTCTGTATTTCTTCATACTCATTAAATTTTTCTATAGAGAACTTTTGATCATAAGAAATGTTTATCCCTAAGCTTTTTTTATGTTTTTTTACAATTATTTGAGCTTGTTCAATAAGTTCAGTAGATGTAGGAACCCCAGATTCTAAATATGCAAGATTATACGTATTAGCAAGTACAGATGAATAATTTTGAATATCGTTAGAATGAACTAGGCACTGTTGACCTATTGCGCCTGATAATGAAGCGCTTCCTGAAAACAAGTCACAAATAGCCCCGCCACGGTATACCTCATTTATCCCTTCCATAACAAAGCCCATAATCTTGGACTTTGATCCCATATACTTTATCAGGCTTGGATAACTTTCTTCTTCCAAAAATAAAGATTCTATTTGTTTACTCGCTAACATTACTCCACCTTAAATAAATATCCCGATTCAGGATATTTCTAACACTATGGCACTATACCAGCTTTGTCAATTACGGGCATGAAATAACAAAGAGCACCTAATGGGATCAAACGTATGGAACGGTGACAATAAAATTATTCAGACATTACTTCGTGACCTAAGAAAGGAATCTGGGCTTACTCAGCTACAATTAGCAAACCTTTTAGATCACCCGCAAAGCTATGTATCTAAATATGAAATGGGGGAGAGAAAGTTAGATTTACCAGAAATTAGAAGGATTTCCATTTGTTGTGGATCAAACTTACACAAATTTGTTGCCGAATTTGAAAAACGATTATCAAAAAAGGCTTGAAAAAATTGAGCGTATATAACTATTTTCCAAATGGGTTTCAAAATAAATATGAAATTATTGAATGGGGTCACGCTGTAGCAATTCTGAAAAATGAATTTCAAGAACAAATTACTGATATGACCGATGTTCTTTCAAGCTTTGAACTTCGTAAAAGCAGTATTACTCAAGGGGGAGGGGGGAAATCTAAAGTTTCTGGTTATTTAGACTCTCAACTCTACAGTAAAGGTTGGGAGGAAAAAAGCTTTAATACATCAATTATTATTGATGAAGAAAGTCATCAAACACCTACCCATAAAGTTGATTGTGTTAAAGGTAGAATAGCATTAGATATTGAATGGAATAATAAAACAGAATTTTACGATAGAGATCTTAACAATTTTAGACTTTTGCACAATTTAAGAGCAATTAGTGTTGGGGTAATTATAACTAGATCTACAGAGTTACAACAAGATATATTCAAACCTTTAGGCATTGCTTCAAAATATGGAGCCTCAACAACTCATTTAAATAAACTCATTCCAAAAATAGAAGGCGGGGGAGCAGGGGGCTGTCCACTTCTAGTTATCGCGGTAAAGTCTGGATCATATATAGATGATTGCTAAGTGGGCGAAAATGTCATTTTCAAAAAGGTATGTCCAGCTCTTCCGGTACTAGACAAAATACACCACTTTCTACGCCGTTGCGCTCAATGAAACTTTCATCTTTTGCGATTTCTTCGGCGGTTATATTGAAATTTTCTCTTGTGGCGTTCACTACGCCCGTAAAACCTCCAAGCCTTATTAGCGGGCTGGCCTTTGGTGGTTCTGTCGCATAAATCCCCCTTCCCGACGTTATCTGCTATCATAATTCTCAATTTCAATAAAAGGTGGATCACATGCTCAGCTTCAAAGGTACTCACTTTCCAAAAGATGTCATTCTTTATGCTGTTTTCTTTTATGTCAGGTATGGTGTTTCGTATCGCGACCTTGAAGAAATTATGGAAG
>NZ_BDMN01000450.1 GCF_002189065.1 Bathymodiolus platifrons methanotrophic gill symbiont | reverse complement strand
AGACCAGGAGGTCTGCGCTTTTGATAATTATTGCGACAGAACCAAAAATAACGCGCTCACGAATCAAAATGAAAAACTAGCCAAGGATATAGCTCTTTTGATTAAAGACACTCAAGGCACTAAAAAATGAAGGCATAACAAAGACAAAATTATTTTTCCTACCGCCCGTTTTGATTTGTTTAAAGAAGCAAAAAAATCATGAGAATCATTAATCTAAATAAAATTGAAACAAATCAAAATGAGGTTAATGTTTATGACGGGGTAGTTGACTCACCAGTAGAAACGGATGCTGATTTTTTGTGCCTTGACTGTGGATTGGATGGGGTTTTATTTATAGAAAAGCAAGATGGAATTTGTCACTCAGGTCGATTTAAAACATCATGTAAAGAGCATTATTGGTGTAGCGAATGTGAAGAGATGTTTATTGATATAGATTCTAGCGATTATAAAAACAATAAGGCTGTTGTTGAATATAAAAAAACTAGATAAGTAGATAAAAGAGGGGGAAGTTTATACAAAATATTCTTATAGGTGCTAAAATGACATTATGTCAAAATAATTCCCAGAAATAAATTATAAGAATGAAAGCAAAAACAGAATTCTCCACTCTTCTCGAAAAAACAGGACTTACGAAAGAGGAGGCTGCTGAAAAAATGGGATATACAATAAGAACAATTTATAGATGGGAGCAAGGAGATACAAAGCCTCGTAAAAATGTTATGGATTGGCTCGCTCACCAATCTGAAAATAAAAACCGCTCATTACCTGTTTTAAATGAAAAATTTCAATTTATTGATCTGTTCGCAGGGATTGGCGGACTGAGAAAAGGCTTTGAATCTATTGGTGGAAAATGTGTTTATACCAGCGAGTGGAATGAATACTCAAAACAAACTTATTTAGCAAATTTTGTTTGTGATCATGAAATAGATGGAGATATAACAAAAGTTCCTGTTGAAAACATTCCCTTTCATGATGTTCTTGTTGCCGGCTTCCCTTGTCAGCCTTTTTCAATAGCTGGTGTTTCTAAAAAAAATTCTTTAGGAGTTGCTCACGGCTTTAGGTGTGAAGCTCAAGGAACTTTATTTTTTGATGTTGCTAGAATAATAGAACACCACAAACCAAAAACTTTTTTGCTGGAAAATGTAAAAAATCTAGTTTCACATAACAAAGGAAATACTTTTAAAGTAATAAGGGACACTTTAGAAAAAGAGTTAGGTTATAACATTAGCTGGAAAGTAATTAACGGAAAAGGCTTTGTACCTCAAAATAGAGAGCGTATTTTTATAGCTGGGTTTCGTGAAGATGTTGATTTTGATTTTGAGAATATTGTAATACCAAACCCATTGGAAGGACCTAAAATAGGTACTATTTTACACCCTGAAAATAGCTCAGAAACTGAAGAAAAAAGATTTACAGAAGGAGATAAAGCAAAGGTCTTAGATAAATATACTTTGTCAGATAAACTATGGTCTTTTTTACAAGGCTATTCAGCCAAGCACAAAGCAAAAGGGAACGGTTTCGGGTTTGGAATGGTTGAAAAAGATGATGTTGCCAGAACATTATCAGCTAGATATTACAAAGACGGTTCTGAGATCTTGGTAAAACAGGAAGGAAAAAATCCTAGAAGATTAACGCCTAGAGAATGCGCAAGGTTGATGGGATTTGATAATCCTAATGAGTCAAATTTTATAATTCCAGTTTCTGATACTCAAGCTTATAAGCAATTTGGAAACTCGGTTGTTGTTCCAGTTGTTAAAGCTGTTGCTCAACACATGCAACCATACATTATTGAATCTATAAATTTAGAAAAAGAAAATGATTCATTAAAATATGGCTGACGTGGTATCAAGAAAAAAACGTAGCCAGATGATGGCAGGAATAAAAGGAAAGGATACAAAGCCAGAATTACTAATTAGAAAGGCTTTACATAAAAAAGGATTCAGATACAAACTGCATGATAAAAGTCTTTCAGGCAAACCTGATATGGTTTTTCCTAGATATAAATCTTTAATTTTTATAAATGGATGTTTTTGGCATGGTCATGACTGCCACTTATTCAAGTGGCCTTCCAGTAAATCAGAATTCTGGAAGGAAAAGATCACAAAAAATAAAGAAATAACAGGCCATAAAGGAACATGAAAAAAGGTTTTTTATCTGAGTATTTTCAAGGTGTATCTGCCAAGAGGTTGAGCTCTGTTGAGGTTAATGCAGAAGTATCAAATCAACATGAATTTAATGGAGCCAGAGGACTTTTAAACATCCTTGGAAGAGATAAGCTTAGCGATTGCCCGGCCCGTTTTTTATGGCTTGGTGAAGAGAACGAGGGGATATCAGAAGATTCATTTGTGACTTGGTATGACTCAAGAGAAAATAATCCAACCAGAACCGAGTATAGGCTTTATTTTCGGTCTAATCCTGTAATGGAACTTGCTGAAGTTAATGATCTTCTCATAGTTGCAAAAAGACCAAATAACGAATTTATGATTATTGTTGTTTCAGAAGGAAGCACAATAGAAAATCAATTGCTTTGGTTGTTTAATCTTCATGGAAATATAGAAGCAAAATTTCAATATCATCAAATTGAAGAAGAAGAAAATATTCAGGTTGATTTTGCTGTTCGATTTATTCTTGAAGAACTCGGAATTGAAGTTGAAGAGCCTGAATCGGAAAGATTAGATAATCTGTTAGAGCAATTTAACGGCGCATTCCCAAAAACAGTTATTTTTTCAGACTTTGCCAGGAATACCATTTCTGGAATTGTTCCCCAAGATGATCCAGATCAAGCGCTTTTATCTTGGATAGAGTGGGAAGAAAAGCTATTCAGGAGAATGGAAAGACATATAGTTTCTGAACGCTTAAACAATGGTTTTATAGAACCTGAAGGGGCTGATGTTGAGGGGTTTATTAAATTTTCTTTAAGCGTACAAAATAGAAGAAAATCAAGAATTGGACATGCTTTAGAGCATCATGTTGAAGCTGTTTTTAAAGCGTGTAATGTCCAATATGATAGGCAAGCTGTTACAGAGAATAAAACAAAACCTGATTTTTTATTTCCTAGTATGGAAGATTATCATAATCCTTTTTTTCCAGTCCATGAGCTTTCAATGTTAGGCGTAAAATCTACGTGTAAAGATAGATGGAGACAGGTTTTATCAGAGGCAGCAAAAATAGAGAATAAACATCTTTTGACTTTACAACCAGGTATTAGTGAAAATCAAACTAATGAAATGAAATCAAATAACCTTCAGCTTGTTATACCCAAAGGGCTGCATCAAACCTATCAAGATAACCAACAAAATTGGTTAATGAGTTTTTCTGATTTCATAATGATGGTAAAAGGAAAAGCTAGTTAAGAATTATATAGCCTGAATTCGTATAATAAGTGCATAACCCTCTGCAAGTATTGGCTAGACTAACACCTGTTGAATTAAGACAAGACATAGGTGTAAAGTAAACAGCTACCAAACAATTTACAGAGGCTACAAATGAGCTATACACACCTATGTCCTGAAGAAAGATATTATATAGAAATTGAATTAAAAAAGGGAACTTCACAGAATAAAATAGCAGAAGCCTTAGAACGAAGCCAAAGCAATATTTCACGCGAGATTAAACGCAATACAGGTCAAAGAGGCTACAGGCATAAACAAGCAGAAGATTTTGCCCAAGAACGACACAAAAACAAGCCTAAAGAGGTTAAATTAACGGATGAAATAAAAGGCATTGTTAATGTTCGCATTGAGGATG
>NZ_BDMN01000449.1 GCF_002189065.1 Bathymodiolus platifrons methanotrophic gill symbiont | reverse complement strand
ATGTATTTATGTATTTATGTATTTATGTATTTATGTATTTATGTATTTATTCTTTGTTTTTGATCCAAAACGATACGGCTTCTTCAACGATTTCACCCATATCTTTTCCTTCATTCACAGCTAATAGCTTTAATTTTTTATGGAATTCAGGGTTCAATTTAGTCGTGAAAGGTTGAGTACGTTTAGATTTTGGACGACCTACTTTTTTCTTCAATGATGCACTATTTGGTGCATGTTCAGGTAAGTCGAGGTTTCCTTTTACTTCATCGATAGATGGAGGTGAACCCAACTTACTTTTCTTTTTTTTGGCTTTACTAAAATCAGTCATAATAGATCCACAATAGATTGAACAAGCTTCTCAGATTTTTCATTCATTTTTTTATACGATGTTTCCGTCACAGATCGACCTAAATTCTGAGCTTGCCTATAAGCAGGTTTTTCATATAAACAACCATCCAAAACATCATATCCCGCTTCTGATATGTATTCTCTACAAGCTTGTTCTTCCGACTCTGTACCAATTCTACAAAGCGCAATTTTAAGCTTACTCTTAGGTATACCTTTTTTAACTAACTCATGGAATTTTAGAATCGCTGGCTCTAAATCATCAGAACTAGCACCTGTTGGCTGAACAACAAGATCAGCACTTTGAGCAATCATAAGAGATGCTTCACTTGATCGAGCAGGGCCATCAATAATAAATAGATCATATTTATCAGATCTAGAAAGAGCATTTTTTGCTGTTTTGAATGATTCTACGGAAAGATGTTTCATTGGCAAATTAGATTGCATTCTACGTCTTAACCAATTCGTAGTCGTAGCTTGTTGAATGTCCAAATCTGCTACTTTAGTATCAAGACCTTCCGAAGCAGCTTCAATAGCCAATGCTCTTGAAAGGGTACTTTTACCAACCCCACCTTTTTGAGAAATAAAACCTACAATTATTGTCATAATCCCACTTATATAATTTTGTACTTACATGAATACATATTTACATAAGTATGAAATTATATAAATATAGAATTAAAATTATAGCCGAAATTTATATACTAAGAATAGTCTGAGAATAAATTAAGAATGAAATATAGGTATCAAGGTAATCAATCAATTAGAACATAGTAGATTAAAGGAAGAGTGCCCTACAGGGACAGGGAGAGAGGGATATATAGAACGATAGCGGATGATACCCTATTTTTTTATATGGGTTTTAAGGTCAGACCAATACCTCTTAACGGTAACAATAGAATATCCTGATTCACAGCTCACTAGTTTCTGTGTGACCTTTTTATTATCAACCAACAAGTTGTCAATCGTAGCTTTCAACGTTTCCAGCGTGCCTAAACGGCGCTTCTCGTTAGTTGTATTACCTGCGGTTGATTGTCGTTTTTTGATTTCTAAAGGAGTGAGTCTTTCTTTATCTGAAACTAAATAACTACCATCTAAATTAAGCTGCTCTTCGATGTACCACTTAAGCTTTCCTTTTGTATACCTGTTTTTTTTATCTTTTGCTGATGACAACACACGCTCTAATTCGACATGATTATGCTCAAAACCAATCAACTCGTCATTAAGTTCTTTGATCGACTTTAATGCGATTTGTCATATTATTGTCATATAGCTTAGATATGATCTTTAAAAGCTCTGGTAGCCCAGTACGAGATAATAACCTCCAGAAAAAGGAGTAGGGAAACTTTTCAACCCGAAGGGCGCGATAGCGCACCCAAGTTGCGAGGTTGACTAGGGCTTTAATTTCTCAATAGGTTACGAAATATATAATTTATTATATACCAAGTTAATGCTAACGTAACATATTGATTTTTCAAAATATAGTTCTGTATTTATTCGTAATAGATACATTACTCTAATGAAGGAAAAACAATGAAAAAAATAGAAAATATATCAACAGGGAATCCATTGAAAATAGACTTCGATTTCGAAGATCCTGAACAACTAGATTATTTAAAATATCTAGCTAAAAATAACTACAAACTTTTTCTTTACAAGGCCTCAAGTATTTCCATAGATGGCGGTATTCCAGTGTGGATATCAATCCCTTTTAGTAAAATTTATGGAGAATTCACTATTACCCACACACCGTTGTATAGAGTTTATGTTGGCAGACAAATAGAAAGTGAATCTGGCACTGATATTGAGGTAAAATCAGAATCAGGTACTCTAGAACTTGGCACGTCTCTTCAAGTTGATCAATTTGGGCAATTTAGTGTTATTGGTGCCGCAGTATCCCTTGGGGCTATTGAGGTATTAAGTTTAATGCCAGATAATACAATAATAGGATTAGAAACTTCTTCAAATTCAACATCTACAGCCTCTGAATTTACTCCATTTTGTGCTCAAGAGGTGCCTCCCGAGAATACTATTTCAATAGAGCCAAAAGAAAATATATTGATATTTGCTGGCAAAGATGAAGGCACGGTTGGTTCCGTAAGATCGGTGACAAGTGCACCAGGGTGTGTTTTTAAATATGATAGTGAACATACTACATTCCCTCTTGAAATAACATATCCAGACTATGGAATCTCTTCCAGAGTAGATGATCCTAATGTTATTCACACGGAATCGGGAGATAATATAATAAAGTTGCTTAACCCTTATCCCGCTTCCTGCCATGGCTGATCTGCTTTGTGCTCATTCTGTGGCGGACGCAGGGCGTCTGGGACGATGCAGGAAATAGCGGTCGCGTTAATTTTTTTCCGCTTGCTTGGGCCGGGATGCCCAAAACAAGCTTTCGCAAAAATAGCGACTCCCCGATGTTTGGGTATATACTTCGCCCGGTCACGGATGCGGAATTAATAGCGAGTTGATTTTAGACGATAGCAAGGAGCTGAAACAGGCGCATAGCAATCTACATAATTGTTTCAGAAACACAGCCGTTAGAAATCCGCATCTATGACCGCGCGTATACCATGGTTCCTCATAGGAATCGGCAGGATACGTTAATTTCTAATTAACTCATCATACTCTACACGACCCCATGAATAATAAAATAGAAAATATTAGATTTTTGCCAGGCGATATTATAAGCACCACTACCAATTTAATTCAAGCTGGGAAGGCTGCCAAAGATTTCTTAGATGGTGAACACTTATGTATTTCTGCAAGTAACTATTGTGTTGATTTATTAATTTTAGATTCTTTTATTTGTGATGATATGGTCCATTCTTCCAGATCTGTACCACATAAAGACATTTTATTTAAGAATGAAATTGATTCTGGTATGTTCGTAGTGAACACTTTTAATAAATCAAAATCATCATTTTTGTATCTTATTGAATTAGGGAAGGATCAATATTCATTCTTAATTAACTATAATTGGGATACTTCTTCCAAAGGAAGTGGATCAATTATACTTACTGGAAAAGGACTAGAGGTAAGAAGGGATTTAGTGTTCTATAAGAGAGCATATATTACAGAAGAAAATTTGGATTTCAGGGTCACTGTATTCGCTACAGGAGGATTTCTTCAAATGGCTATTATACCGCCGCGGGCAGCGATGGATGGTAGCATCCAATAGGCGGTGTGGAGGCTCGTTCGCTGAAAATCCTAGAAACGGAGCTCTTTTAGCGAAGGTGGAGGCAAAATAAAAGGCCATCCGACACGGCGTCAAGGGTTCTGTCGCAATAATTATTAAAAGCGCTGAGCTCCTGGCCTTCAGGCATAACTATCCTGCTAAAGCCATAAACTGCTTATGAGCAGGAGTATTTTCCTCAGACAGTTGTCCCTTTCGGATCATATGTGCCGTTTCAATTCCATCAATTGTTGCTT
>NZ_BDMN01000448.1 GCF_002189065.1 Bathymodiolus platifrons methanotrophic gill symbiont | reverse complement strand
CGATTGAAAGAGCTTTTTAATGACTTATGGTCAATGCCCGATAAAGTATCGGCTGAAGCCTTTCTAAAGCAGTGGTGTGAAGAAGTAGAAAAATCTAAAATCTCAGCATTTATGAAGTTTGTAAAGACCGTTAGGAGCCATTGGTCTGGCATTATTCATTTCGTTGAAACGAAGATTACAAATGGAATTCTTGAGGGAATTAATAGCAAGGTCCAACTGGCCAAACGACGAGCAAGAGGTTATCGTAATATTAATAATTTTATCAATATGATTTACTTTCTTTGTGGTAAGTTAAAATTCGACTACCCACTGTATTTCACATAGAGCCAACTTTCTGGCGCAGCTTTGATAATCCAAGAGTTTTTTGATGTGCGCTCCTTACGAAAAATTAGCAGGTGATTTAACGATAGTTGATTCAAGATAAGAAGAATAAGCACCTAGGTACTATAGAGACAAGGCGTGCCTGCCCTGTCTCTATTAACATGGGAATGCTTAGAAGAAAACACTTCCTTGTAGCCAGAATTTATGAGTATTTTGTGATAAAGCGCTATTATAAGCTGCGTTTCCATTGACAGCATAAGCATCATAATAAGCATACTTAGCTAGCAGTTGATAATGCTTGCCAAACTTTTTAGTAACCAGGAAATCATACTCGTTTCCGTAGTCTATGCTGTTAGTGACACTCTGGAAGTTATGGTAAACAAAGGCCATTTTTACGCCAAAAGGTTTAGCTGTTAGAGTTGCATTGATGTCACGGACACCATCCTTAGGTGTGACTAAGAACTTATCGGCCCAACCCTGAAATTTATGATTTGTTCCAAAGGGAGTCTGGAATGCCTGTCCGCCACTTGCACCTAGCTCTTCAACGGCTCCTTTCAAAGTGATGGCCATATAGCTAGCGCCCCCCATTAAGCTGTAACGACTTAAACTAACACTATTGGGGTTATTTTTATAATCAGCCTGATAACTGTATTCAGCATGATAATGCAGCTTGACTGATTTTGTGATTTTTGGCGAGCCGTTAACTAATATTCCGTATGTTTGCGCTGATCTACCAGCCTGGCCAGTATCAAAGTCGGCCAGCCATAAACCATAGGCTGAAATATTTGCAAGGCCTTTAAATTTGTAATTAACATTTAAAAAGGGAAATTGAACGGTATCTAGTTCAGACCAGATATTTTGCACCTGACCGATATAACCAACCTTCATGGTTAAGTTTTTAATCGATTTATTGGTGATTAAACCGGAGTCAAAAGTTTGTTCCATTTGACGCCAGGCCACTGCCCCAATAAAACGTTGGTCATCAATATTAATGCGTTGACGACCTGCTTTCAGTTCAGTATCAGGGATCCCCTTATAGGTTACATACATCTGGTTAAGTTCAGCAGACTGAGGGTCAGCAATGACTTCACGACCCAGATCTCCTTTCCAGTCTGATTTTGGCGAAAAGTAATCACGCTGCATGGCAACGTTACCCTCAAATTCACCATAAGCCTGTAAGCCATAAAATTCAGGTGTTAGATAACCAAAACGTAAGCGTAAGGTATTGGCATAGGCTGTTTCTCTACCATTGTCGGCCACATCAGCCATTTCAAAACGGTAACGTAAGTTAAATTTAACCTGACCATACTTGCCAGTCTCATCCTCAAAATTTAAGGCATTTTCGGTTTGATAATCAAAAATATCAATATAGGTCTCTTCAGCGACAGCAGGCTGAATGACGATCGATGCCAGAATGGCTGAGGATAGTACGGCTTTAACAAAACATTTCGGTTTTGTTGGTTTGTTTGCTTTTGACAGCATAGTTTAGGACTCCTAAAAGGTAATAAAAAATAAATGTGTTCTATCGCATTCGGCTAGGAGAGTTTATAAACTTTCTCGAAATTGGATGCGCTAATAATTTTTTTTCGTGTTCCAGGTCTAGTTAAATAACTACTTCGTTTTTACCTGCCTTGGTAGTGGCTCCATTGCTCATCAAGATCACGAGGCCAGCTAATAAAATAGTTTCATTCACTATGGAGAATCATGGTGGGCGTTACCTGATTGCGTTGCCAAGCCGCTATTAGCGCTTTCTATAATTCCCAGTGTTAATGAGGCAAGTATGCGAAAGTGTCCATTGGGTAATAATTTTGACGAAAGGGCAAAGGTATGTGTTATTCCATCGAGTTTTTATGCAGGGAATCATCTAATTCCACACGAATTATGCAGCATTCTACTATATTTCGTGTGGTCACAGATGTGGAATTTATAACGAGTTGTTTTTTGTCGAATGTAAGGAAGTGAAATAGGCACATAAATATTAATGTAGTCTGTGCGCAGTTTGTGGAATACCGGAAGGGCACTCACTTTCTCGTATTATTTAAACTTTGCTTCCTTTGTTTTGCTCGTAAATTATTCGATAAAAATGTTGATTCAGCTGAGTCTGGTGTTGGTCTTGAAAGGAATAAGGGAAAGGGAGTTGCTGATTTAAAAAGGTAAGAAAATTGGCAAGCCCCTCTGAAAGCGTGTTGATATGTGGAGTATTTACTCATATTTAATATGATATATTTTTATTGTCACGCATAATTAAATCTTATATTGAATAGCTGGTTTCGGCCATTATGTAGAACTCTGCATAATGGCCGTTATGAGTCAGTCAATTATGATAGCTCCTTACACTTCGCAGTTTTTTCAGTATTAATCAAAGCTACTTGATTTTTTTCAACACACTCTCAGAGGGGCTTGGAAAATTGGGTGTTCGCGGAGGGGGAAGGTGTGTAGCAAGGGGGATGGAAATTAATTTGAGCGTTTATAACTGAAGTGATATCAGAGAAAGCCGCTCAAATTATTTTGTAAAATTAACGCCTTATTTCTTAGGCTGCTTTTTTTACTGCTTTTTTTGCAACTTTTTTCGCTGATTTTTTGTTGCTAGCTTTTTTCTTTATAATGGCTTTTGCCGCTGCTTTAACAACAGAACTAGCTTTCTTTTTAGAAATTATTTTTTTAGCAACGGCTTTTTTAGTGACTTTTTTAGCAACCTTTAGAGCAACTTTTTTCTTAACTACTTTTGACATGATTTTTCCTTAATTTAAGTATAAAAAAACTTACTAATAGTAATAATAATAAGTTGTTGCAATAGTAGTTTTTATGTTTATATTTGTCAATGAAATATGTCTAATAGTTATAAAATATAGTGAATAGATATTTTGTCAGGGGATTTATGAGTTTTATAGAGTTTAAGAAGTTATTACTGGATGCGGAAATCAGTTTACCTAAGTTTAGTAAGCTAATTAAGGTGAGCGATAAAAATTTACAGTCGTATAAGAAAAAAGATGAGGTGCCTAATGCGATTGCTGTTGTTGCCTGTTGCTTTGCAGAAATGAATAAAACGAATATGGACTATCGGCCACTGATCGAAAGTTTAGAACTGAAAGCAAAAACAAAAAAAGGTGCTGGGTTTGCTAAGCAAGTTAAAGAAGAGCTAACTACTCAGAATAAATAAACAGAAAATTGAGGTAGGTCAGCTTTTGTTAAATGGCTTGTTTCAGGACTTTTCAAAAGAGTACCTGATTACGTGAAACTCACAGTCATTTAAAATAAAACATAAGAATCAGTATATTAAGAGCTGAAGTTTCCCAATAATTATTTATGGTAAAATTGAAACTATG
>NZ_BDMN01000447.1 GCF_002189065.1 Bathymodiolus platifrons methanotrophic gill symbiont | reverse complement strand
TCTTATGATAGTCTAGGTAATAATGTGATTTTGTTTTTTGCGACAGAATCGACGGGAGAAGCTGCCCGCCTGAAACAGATCATTTGCTCTTACAATATTGCTTTCATACCCCTCATTATCATTTTTCTTAATAAAGCCAACCAAAATAGCGTGTTCTAAACCACCTAACGATTTAAATAGAATACGAATTGCCCCCCCAGGGTATGCCGAAAACCTAATTTCCCTCAACCCTTCAGCATCAGCCAGATTTTTAAATAAAGGCTTACCACCATTAAAACCTTTTTCACAAGCCAAGCTTAATTTATCTCTAACCCGTACCTTATTATCATCAGTTTGCTCTTCATACCAACTTAAAAAGTCTTCCGAAAAAAAACACTCTCCACAACTATCTTGAATATCTACTTTATTAAATTCATCGGACAATAGTTTCCCATGCCTATACTGAGCAATATTTTTTATAAGTAACTTTTCATCTATATATTTCCCATCAAAAGTACGCGCTATTTGAATTTTATGATTACACCATTGCTCGTCAGTATCAATACTTAATAAAATGGCATGCATGAACCAAGCAATTCCAAATACTTCGGGGTTATTAGCAATACCATAATTAGGCATATAAAAACTATAACTTGTTAGATCATCAATAATGTCATCAGGTAAATGATCCATAGCTGGACTTTTGTCTTCTATTTCTTCAAGAAACAAAAAAACATCCTGCTCACCATTCTCAAGAAGTCGTTCCTTAAAATCTAAATAAGTAAACGTTTCGGACAGTTCAACTTTTTCTAATGGCTCAGAAGAGGCAGAATCATGGTATATAACATATCGGTCTGTACCAGTATTTAAAGCTAATACTCCTTGCAACGAATCACTAAATAAATCATAAGCCTTATCTGAATCAAGCGCAGGAAAGCTATTAGAATTTAAACAAAAAATATGTTCCATAACTCAACCTTTTCGCGCAAGTATGGCTCTATTTTTCAAGGTTTGATCAAAAAAACACTCTGGCCAAAAATCTAACTTTCCATTCTCATGAAGCTTAGGACTTTCAACTTCACTGGGCTCATTCGACTTTTTCGTAAAATACTGAAAAGCCACCTTATCAGCTGCAATTATTTGTTCTTTAACTGCAATCCGAATACCATCCATTAAATGATCGCTATGTGTTTCCACAACTATCTGAATATCACAAGAAGCAGCTAAAGCAATCAAATTACCCATTGCAGTTTGTCCTTGTGGGTGTAGGTGAGCTTCAGGGTTTTCAAGAATAACTAATACTCCTTGGTCTTTTTTCTTCTCTTCCCACTCCTCCCCCCAGCTTCCTTCCCACCCACCTGAAGGGGCTTGTGCGCTCATCCCTAAAATAGCAACCAAAATAGGTAAGGTATAACTTAAGCCAATTCTGAATATCACAAGAAGCAGCTAAAGCAATCAATTTACCCATTGCAGTTTGTCCTTGTGGGTGTAGGTGAGCTTCAGGGTTTTCAAGAATAACTAATACTCCTTGGTCTTTTTTCTTCTCTTCCCACTCCTCCCCCCAGCTTCCTTCCCACCCACCTGAAGGGGCTTGTGCGCTCATCCCTAAAATAGCAACCAAAATAGGTAAGGTATAACTTAAGCCAAAGCCGACATTTGCTGGTCTAAAACCATCTATTTCAGCATAAGCAGAATCCGTTTTTGCATTAGTCTGGTACTGAAATTTAACACCTGGTGATATTTCATTTAGCCAGCCTTTTAGAACATAATCTAATGTTTTACCTTCTGCCTTTTCATGCACTAATACATCAGGAATAATGGTATTTTCAAATTGCTGTAAAAAATCCAAAACATACTCACCCTTATTACCAATCTGAGGGAATACACCTAAAGAACGTAATAAAGGTAGTGAAGTTTGTGGCCCCAGCCTATCCGCACTTATATAACGATACAAAGGTGCTTTGTCTGGTTTAACGAGCGTTGAATTATCGAGTTTAAGAGTGTCACTTTTGTTATCAGAAAAATGACAAGTAACCAGAACCGATTCACTTGTGGATGAAAAATTTGAACGTATATCATGTACCGTACCATGCCCATCTAAAAGTGCAGTATCACAATACATTCTTAATGCCTGAATTACAGAACTTTTACCGCTATTATTCAACCCAGCCAATAAAGTAAGAGGTTTAAATTCTATACTATTTTCTGGAAAAGATTTAAATGCATTTAATTCAATTTTAGTTATCATCAGGATTCTCTACCAATATGTCAGTTACAATTTTATTTATGACTTTATATCGCATCATCACGCCACTGGTCTTTTTTGTTGCATACCTACTAATAGAATGACTAAAAGCATCAGATTCTAACTGATCTTTATAGGCAATGAAAAATTCCTTTTTTTTACTACGTAGCATCTCAAATTCTTTTTCACTTAATGTACATAAAATTGTTGACCAGCTTTCAAATAATGATTTATTTATAGGTGACTTACGCGGACTATCAGGCAATGACGTTCTAAAGGCATGATCACCAAAAAGCTCGTGGCCTCTGAGCATTCCCTGAACAAACATTTTTTCTATGTCAGCTATATTGTTATAATTAATTGTCGGAATCGCCTCTTCTTTGCCATAAATATTAAGTAATTTCTTATGTTCCAGCTCTGGCATACAGTTAATAATACGCATGGCATTACTTAAAAACCTATCCATATCCGATTGGTACTCATCCACAGGTATAATCAGAAAAGCCAAAAATCTAAGTACCAATTCTCTAGCCCCCATACGGGTATCATTAATTTTTTTGTTAATTGCATTTTTAAACTCAGTTAATTCCACCAACTTAATTAACAGATCTGAAGAATTCCCCTGATAAAGTGCATGACGAATTTCTTGCCCTGTTAAAGGTAGTCCTCCCGTATTAATACGCTTAAAAATATTCCTTTTGACTTCCTCAGGTGTACTAGGGTTAATCACGGTAAATCGCATTTCAGTTTCTCTGATGGTATTAATCAACCGAACTTGTGAAGGATCATTTTCAATATCATCAAAGGTTTTACCATTAAATTTATTACCCAAAAATTCAAGGTTACTTAATTTTAATTTCTTTCCTTCTTTATCACCCAGCATAAAATTTCTAATTGTTGATAAGCGTTGTAAACCATCTACGACCTCCCAAGCTCCTTCTTCTGTTGCTGCAACATAAAACATGGGTAAAGGTATTTTAAGCATCAATGACTCTATCAATCGGCTTCTACGTGTCGGGTCCCAAACTTCACTACGTTGAAAATTAGGGGCTAACTGAATTGTTTTATGCTCTAAACGACGTATAACAGTATCCATGGCAATAACCTTAGACTCAATAGAGATTGAGTCAGGGTCAAAAGGCTCTAGAATATTCTCTTCTTGATTTTCAGATTCAATACCAATCTTTGAACCATCTTCGGACAGCTCTTCTTTAGTTTCTTCAGCTTCTAACATTTTTATCTCATTGTAAGCTCAATGAAGCACGGGTTCTGTCGCAAAAAATAAAATCACCTTATTGCCTACGATCATAAGATTTAATTTCAGCCAAAGAAGGTTCACATACTCAACTCACATTGAGCGGCTATTATCTCTTAAGAAATGATTTAAAATACCCTCTATTATAACTTTTATATGTAGAAGCATGCCCAAAAAAAATAATGCTGCAAGCTACTCAATTGAACGCCTCGATCACTTAGGCAGGTTCTGTCGCATAAAAATAGGTTACAGTTGATTTTTACACAAACATTTATTTTTTGCGACAGAACCAAACTTGGTTATCACTGCCCTTTATCTGGTTAA
>NZ_BDMN01000446.1 GCF_002189065.1 Bathymodiolus platifrons methanotrophic gill symbiont | reverse complement strand
TGCTTATGTATTTGGCAAGCGTAAAGATGATGTTTTCAAAGAGCTAAAAGCCTTACTGACTCCTTTTGAAATAAGCAGATATTATACAGATGACTGGGGGGCTTATGAGCGAAACTTAGATGTAAATGAACATGAAATAGGCAAACAAAACACTCAAAAAATTGAACGAAAAAACCTAAATTTTAGAACATGGATTAAACGCTTAACGCGTCGAACAATCTGTTTTTCCAAAATAGAACAAATGCATGATATTGTCATTGGACTATTAATTAATAAAGTCGAATTTGGACGAGATATTCATGCCTAATAACAGATTTAACCCACCACCAGGTATACCTGCAAGACTTAGGTGATGAGGAATTCGCTTGGGTGCATGTTTGGCGTAGCCTTAGAGAACCTATCCACATGTCATGATTAAGGAATATCTTTTAAAAAAGGGGGCTAACATGAAAAAAATAACGTTACTACTGGTTTTATTAAGTTTTCAAAGCGTAAATGCGTCGGGGTTTGAACCCCTTAGACCTACTCAACTGACGAATAAGTATCGGGTTGGAGATATGGGGCCTTCTGGAGGTCTGGTGTTGTCAGTGTCTATTTCTGGTAATAGTGGGGTAGAAGCAGCACCTTTTGACCTCGATGATTACTACCCTGATTATCCAGAGTTTGAGCTAACATGGTTTGAAGCTAAAGAATACCTAGAGAATCACTGGGATCATAATCAACACCTAGATTGGAGGTTGCCGTCTATCGATGAACTTAAGATAATAAAAGATATTCAAGATTCTGGTTTAGAAACTAACATGAAAGAATCTTTGTATTGGAGTGGTACAACTTTTCATAATGAAGATGATGAATGGTCGGCTTATATTTATTCTTTCTACCCCGATGAATATTCGCAAGTAGACTCCCGGGTAAAATATAGACCCGTATACGCTGGATATAAGCTGTATACCCGCCCGGTTCGTCGATTCACATGGGAGGATAATATATGTGATCATCTTGATAACTTGAATAACGAAGAAAAGAAAGACTTTGTTGATATTTTATCAATTGATGATAGGAAGGAAATTCAGAACTCTGAGTGCTCAATAGAATACAATGTCGGTGATGTTGGTCCCGCAGGTGGATGGGTGTTTTTTGTAAATGAAGATGGTTCTCATGGACTAGAAGCTGCACCAGAGGATGTCCGCGGACAATGGCTTTGTCATTACAAAAGCCTCGAAGGTAAAGCGTTAAGGCGTGGACTAGGTGAAGGGAAAGAAAACACATTAGACATGATAGAATACGAATGTCTTGGTGTGGCAGCCACTGTTGATAGATATGCGGTAAATGGTTACGATGACTGGTACTTGCCAAGTCATGGGGAGCTTGACCTGATGTACAGCAATATTAATGAAATAGGAAACTTTCAAAAGACTGGAGGAAGACTGGATACAATGTATTGGACTTCAACAACTAATGAGATATATCAAAACTCCCTAAGATTCAGTTATATACGCGATTTCAGGAATGGATGGTCAAACTTAGCTGAGAAAACATTTAATTTCCGAGCAAGACCAACTCGAGAATTTTAGAGGCTCTGCTTAATTCATCTAAAAGGTTGCAATCTTTAGACCAAACCATATAATTTTAGCAGTAGAAGATTCCCACACAGTGCTCTTCTACTGCTAAAAGGCAGGATCTAAAGATTAAAAACATAATTAAAATGAAATTGAGAATAATAAAATGAAAGATACAAGAAGTAGAATCAAGATTTATCTTATGCTATTTGCATTTCTAAATAGCATGAATGTGACTGCGGGAGGATTTGGATCCGCGGATGGAGATACCGGATTTGGGAAATGGGATACCCAGGAGGTGGAGGAGGA
>NZ_BDMN01000445.1 GCF_002189065.1 Bathymodiolus platifrons methanotrophic gill symbiont | reverse complement strand
AATCTCAGAAACGAGAAACAAATAAATCGTGGCGCATGGATGAAACGTATATCAAAGTGAAGGGTCAGTGGACCTATTTATACCGAGCTGTTGATAGTCACGGTGATACGCTTGATTTCATGCTTTCTGAGCGCCGTGATGAAGAGGCTGCAACCGCATTTTTCAAACAAACAATTAACAATAATGGCTTTCCTGATAAGGTCGTTATGGATAAAAGTGGCGCTAACTATGCAGGATTATCCAATATTAACCTCTTGTTAATCCTAGCAGGGTTTACCACCATGATCGACATATTACAGATTAAATATTTGAATAACATCATCGAACAGGACTATCGATTTATCAAAAAAATAACAAAACCGATTATGGGCTTTAAAGCGTTTCACTCCGCTCAAGCAACCATTGATGGAATTGAAACGGCACATATGATCTGAAAGCGACAATTGTCTGAGGAAAAAATTCCTGCTTATAAGCAATTTATGGCTTTAGCAGAATAGTTATGCCTGAAGACCAGGAGGTCTGCGATTTTGATAATTATTGCGACAGAACCACAGAAATTGCTCATGGATTTAATTGGCACCAGCACAATATATAGGAGGTGGAGGTGCTAACTGACTACCCCCTTAAGTTAATTTAGCTCACTCAGAATAGGAGACCCGAAAAGTTACTGATGGTTTTAAAGAATCCATGCAAATCGTTTTTGATGGGCACTTGAGCCGATGGAATTATGTGGCTGTGCCTGCAAGTGCGGAGCAATCATGAATTGTCGAAGTTATTTTATGCTTATTATTAATCAAAGGAGTAAATTATCATGAAAAAATTATATCTAGTACTATTTCTATCCGTATCTATCTTAGTATCACTTGTACCCACGCAGGCATCAGCCTACCAAGTGGGGATATTTAATAATACATTCACAGACGTTATAGTTACATGGTATTCATATAAGTGTGGTTATGGTGAAGCGGCGGAATGTTTCAGAAGAAATGTAAAGGCTAATGGTACAGTCTATGGAACTAACTATAATGAACTTGACCCTACATTCTCTTTTCCCGAAGGATATGACACTTATATTTCCGTTTTTAAACACCTTGTCAATGGTCAGAATCCTTGCGAACTACAGGATGACGACCCAGAGAAAAAAGCATGTCTACATAGCAATGTCGTGATTAAAAGTCAGCCAGATGGAATCAGAGTGATGTGTAGGATTGGTTCAATCAACCTTTATCATCTAAAGGACTGGCCACCTTCGTTCGCATGTTATTCACCAGAACAAATGACAACGCCTTTCAAATAGACTCACTAGAACCTAGCACATACCCTGACTTCAAGGTAGCCAGAGTCGAAAGACTGTCCGCTGCAATCAGGGTGTGTGCTACCTTTGTTAAGATAATTTGGAATAGTAACTATATTACTTACATTGAGCGGGTCTATTTTCTGATTTCTACATTAAAAATACTTTAATAATTAGAGTGTTATGTAAAAACATATAAATAATAAAATCCTAATATTAGAATCCCGGGGTTTATTGGTCCCAGATCGCTAGTCAAAACTATGCACTTTAGTGCAAGGCTTTGGCTGCTACACACTTATAGACTTTCAGAAAAATAACTTCCCAAAAAGTCGAAAAAGACTGGGTTAAAATAAGCTTATAATTGCTCAGATACCTCATCGAACGGGAACAATAACATTGGTTAGCCTAACTTTTTCAAAGCCACTGATTGTACAGTTAAACGACACTCTTTCGCTGCCAGCCATGGAGAGCGAACGCGAGGGCTGGTAGTCCCCAGAAGGCGTAGGGCCGTTGTTTTGTCGGAATCGTAGCGCTAGCGTAGGTGGAGACAAAATAAAAGGCATTTCGAAACGCCGTCCAGTCATTTGAGGGAGTGTTACGAAGCCAGCACCGAGTTTACGATGGTAGTGGCGAAGTGGCACGTACGCAGGACGT
>NZ_BDMN01000444.1 GCF_002189065.1 Bathymodiolus platifrons methanotrophic gill symbiont | reverse complement strand
CAAATTTCCCTGCGCCTTCTGGAGACTATCATCCCGTCCGGGGCTGACAGCGTTTGAGGCAGCTATTAGGACAAAAAGAATAATCAGGATTATTCAGTAAGTCATGAAATCTTAAGGTGGTTACGAGCTATGAACCGAATCTATTTAGAGTACCACCAGGATGCAGAGAACAAACACCGTTTCTATCAGATGTTTGTCGTGCCCACGCTGTTTGATGATTGGTCATTAGTCCGTGAATGGGGCCGTATTGCCAGCCCAGGAACGGTTAAAAAAGACTGGTTTGAAACCCAAGCACTAGCGGACTTAGCCTTTCAGAAGATCAGTCAGGAAAAGATACATAAAGGGTATCAACGACGGTAAAAAGGGAGCAAAGACCAACAGGTAGAAATTTATCTGGTTTATTGAAAATAATGAATTTTACGACAACAAAGAATTTATTTATATTCAATATATTATGAAGATCCTGCTTGCTGAGTTTGAAAACAATAATTCTTCTGAGGGTCTTTAGTATCAAGGATTATAGGGTGTTCATGAAACTTATCGGCCTTTTAATTAATTAACCCCATTAAATCAGTAAAGAAAACTCAACCTAGAGACTAGCTGGACTTTTCGTACCGTTGGACTTCAAACCCCTTTACCTATTATGTACGAATCCTTACGCTCGGCCAAGAAACCCTTATTAACCTAAACTAAGAGCCTTATAAATTCTTTTTTTCAACTTAGGTTATTTCTTGATTTTTACCTTTAAACCATTAAATCTAACAAATTCTCGAGTGTATGCCGTAAAGTAAAATCATTGTTTTCTATATGCTGATCATTTAACTGTACACCTTGCACTCCCAATACAGGAGTAACCGTTTTATCATCAAACAAACCATAAGGTGATACGTGCATATCAGCTAAAGAAGCCTTTGTAGCTTGTGTAGGACTTATTAGTATCATAGCCTTAACGGGAGATGTGCCATTGACGCCATGTATGCCATGAACATACTTCATTGCACACTCAGGTAATCGTTCTTTATAAGCTGTTTCCATTTTTGAGTACTTAGCATCTAAAACCAATAAAATACTTTCTCCAGATGGCGGTGTTAATTCAATCACAATATCAGGCGCTCTTCTTCGGTTTTCATGGTTTGATGCTTTAAATACTTTTCCACTTGATGTTTGTTCAAAAGTTCTTATTTCCGTATTCAGGTATTTTTGATCGAATGCATTCTTATGTCCGACCATCCAATAATCAGGTTCATAATATAGTTCAACCAAAATTTCTTGATAATATGCTTGTAAAATACTACTTGAATTCTCCTGAAGCTTAGCATTTAAATCACAAATTAAACTCAAGTATGCACGCACTTTTAATATCGTATAATATTCAAATAACTTTGGAATACCTTTGATTGCAAAGAGCATTTCTTGGGCTCTCCAATCAATTTTATTAAAGTAATACCACTCCATTATGCTCCTGAAAATAGTCGTATAAAAACGATTAGCTTTTGCTTTTTGAGATAGGACAGGCAAACCTTTATTAGGAAAAGCAACAGGAATGTGCTTATTGAAGGAATGAATTAAACGCGAAATCCGTTGCTTGCAATCGCTAAGGAATAAGCACGAAACAACTTCCCGATATTAATTATTCTTGAGGAATTGCACGGTAATTCCATTTTGGTAAATGTGTATCAAATACAATCGGCATTATTTCTTTGAAGTCAGCGGCATATTTTCGTCCTGTCTCGTATATTTTGTCGAGTATGTGAACAATTGTTGTTAGTCCTTTTGACGTTGATGTTCTAGAAATCAATGTTTTAACTGTTTCAACCGAGTCAAATACAACACCTTCACAAGCACGAGTCACATGAGGAAAAAAACGATGTTCAATGGGATTATACTTGGAGGTATAAGGAGGATAGTGGGCAATCCTAATTTCCAATCCAAGTGCATTCGCAGTCTTTTGTAAATCTTCTTTAAAAATGTAGTGCCGTGAGCTGTTACTCCCTCCACCATCGCAAAGGATCAACAATGATTTTGCTTTAGGATAATGAATAATACCCTCGTTTACCCACCATTGAAATAAGCTATCACAGGCAAATTCACTGGTATCATGACTCGTTCCAAGCGTGATATATCCTGTGTTTCGTTTGAGGTCATAAAACCCATGAGGAATAACACTGCCTGTTGCAGAGCTAGGGAAATCA
>NZ_BDMN01000443.1 GCF_002189065.1 Bathymodiolus platifrons methanotrophic gill symbiont | reverse complement strand
AGAGGTTAATATTGGCTAATCCTGCATAGTTAGCGCCACTTTTATCCATAACGACCTTATCAGGAAAGCCATTATTGTTAATCGTTTGTTTGAAAAATGCGGTTGCAGCCTCTTCATCACGGCGCTCAGAAAGCATGAAATCAAGCGTATCCCCGCGACTATCAACAGCTCGGTATAAATAGGTCCACTGCCCCTTCACTTTGATATACGTTTCATCCATGCGCCACGACTTATTGGTTTCTCGTTTCTGAGATTTAGCTTTTACAGCAATGGCAGGAGAATAACGGATAACCCAACGATTGAGCGTAGCATGATCCACTTCAACACCTCTTTCTTCCATAATTTCTTCAAGGTCGCGATACGAAACGCCATACCTGACATAAAAGAAAACAGCATAAAGAATGACATCTTTTTGAAAGTGAGTGCCTTTGAAGCTGAGCATGTGATCCACCTTTTATTGAAATTGATAATTATGATAGCAGATAACGTCGGGAAGGGGGATTTATGCGACAGAACCCATAAAGATACTATCGATCAATCCTTATGGTGGGTTATAGGATTCCATTACATGAAAGATTATAAGGGTAGAGTGTTCCTCTCTAAAACTACCACAGTTGGCAACTGTAACTTTTCAGTACCGGACATGTAATTACAACAGTTGACAATTGTAAATTTTATTTAACTTAACCTTCAAAACGATGTAGGCATCTGTACATCGTTTTGAGGATAATTAACTACCGAGAGGTTAGCGCAATGAATACCCTTAAAAAATACTGGTTAACTGTGTTTTTTCTAGTTGGATTGTTTTCAGCTTTAGCTTATGAGATATACCCATTACCCGTGAACGAAGATACTACTGAAGCGGGGAATGTAATTGAAAAAATAAGTAAAGTTAAAAAAGTTCCACTTACTTTTGTCCCAGAAAAAATCAGTTCTAAAAAACACACCCCCCCTGTATCAGATATTAGATATACCGAATCTACACCGTGGGAATCAACCTCTGATGCTGAACATTCCCATGACCATAATGAGGACTTAAATCCAGAGCTTGCAGAGCTAGAAGCTTTCTTTGGGGATCCTGAGAACGCTGCAGTCTATGCTGCCCCACTAGATGATTTTCCTGTACCCGAAAGATTTAAGGAGGAAGCGGATCTTGCTACACGGCAAATGAAAGAACGAGGGTATATTGATACTCCTGAAACTCGTATAACTCCAATCCGAGACGAGCTGACGCCAAAAAGTAAAAAATATGAGAAGACCTATGAGGAGGCGGTTGGACTTTTATCGGTAGAACCCTCTAATTTAGAAGGGACTCCATTTTTTGATAAAAAGGTAGTTTCCCGGCAGGTGAGCGGGGCTTATAATAATGGGAAGTGGTCTACTTTATCAAGAGTTTATGAATTTGACAATTTAAGCCTGGTTGAATTTTCGGAAGACGATTATGTTTCAGGGCATGGTAAAGTGGTATTTGCCGAAGATTCCATTAATGAAAATATTAATGGGAGCCCCGCTATATTCCAAGTGGAAGTAAGCCCAAGTGGAAAAGCTGTAACTTCACTAGTGTGGGCAACAGATTCTAAATATTATAAATTAATCATGGAGAAAAACGCGTCAAGTAATGAAGACATGAAGGATGAATTCTTAAATTTAGCACGTTCGGTGCCCATAGATTA
>NZ_BDMN01000442.1 GCF_002189065.1 Bathymodiolus platifrons methanotrophic gill symbiont | reverse complement strand
AACAATGAGGTAGTAAAATCAGAAAAATGATATTATATCATTGTTTAATATGGGATTTTTATGTTTATTGTGTATAATGCTTGCAGGATTTAGGTAGCATGCAATTATCCATACCTGATAATGAGCATAGTGAGCAGGAAGAACGCTGAATTACTTTAGGCAATACTCAAGCGTATAAATTACGTTTGGCTGTGCATACATTTATTAAGGTATCATCAAGACCAAGTAACAGTACGCATTATTTCAGCAAGACCTGCAACACGTCATGAACAAAAACAATATGAGGATTCATAATGAAAGAAGAGTATGACTTTTACAATGCAGAACGTGGACGCTTTTATCGTCCTGATGCTCAACTTAATATCCCTGTTTATTTAGACCAGGATATTGAAAGCTGGTTTGCTGAAAAAGCAAAAGCTAAAGTGGTTAATTTACAATCTTTAATTAATGACTTATTGCGTAATGATATTTCTTTAATTCAAGAAGTCACAGGTAAAAATTAATGCCTAATCTGGTTGACGTGACATACGCCCAAACTGGTGAAAGTACAGCGACTGATAATATGGGTATGCGGGAGATGCAAGCAAGTGCTTTCGAAGCACGTAATGCTCAATATCTTTTATTAAAGGCACCACCTGCATCAGGGAAGTCAAGGGCGTTAATGTTTTTGGGGTTGGATAAGCTCTATAACCAGGGAATTACAAAAGTCATTGTCGCTGTTCCTGAGCGTTCTATTGGAGCTTCTTTTGATTGTACTGATCTTACGCAGTACGGTTTCTTTGCTGATTGGAAATTTGATTCTGATTACAATCTTTGTACACCAGGAGGTGAGCCAAACAAAGTTAAGGCTTTTCAGAAATATCTTAATGATACCAGTGCTACTATTTTAATTTGTACCCATGCTACGCTACGCTTTGCTTTTGATGTAGTCGATGAAAGTGCATTTAATAATACCTTATTATCAATAGATGAGTTTCATCATGTATCAGCTGATGTTGATAATCGCCTAGGCGAGGTATTACGATCCATTATGAACAATACCTCGGCACATATTATTGCTATGACGGGATCTTATTTTCGTGGTGATAGCATACCCGTGTTATTACCTGAAAATGAAGAAAAGTTTACCAAAGTTACTTATAACTATTATCAGCAACTTAATGGCTACACATATTTAAAAACACTGGGTATTGGATACCATTTTTATCAAGGGCGCTATTTAAGCGCAATTGATGAAATTCTTGATACAGATAAAAAAACAATTCTACATATCCCTAATGTTAATACAGGGGAGTCAACTAAAGATAAGCATAATGAAGTTGATTCGATTATAGATATTATCGGTACCGTGTCTCATCAGGATGCTGAGACAGGAGTTATTTTTGTAAAACGGCATAAGGATGAAAGAACAATTAAAGTGGCTGATTTAGTCAATGATAATCAGAAAGACAGGGGTAAAATTGTTGCTTATCTTCGAGAGATGGACGATGTAGATGATCTAGATTTGATTATTGCTTTAGGTATGGCTAAGGAGGGGTTTGATTGGCCATATTGTGAACATGCGCTTACTGTGGGTTATAGAGGTTCATTAACTGAAATCATTCAGATTATTGGGCGAGCGACTCGTGATAGTAGTAATAAAACCCATTCTCAATTTACTAATTTAATTGCTCAACCTGAAACTGCCGATAGTGAAGTAAAGCTTTCTGTTAATAATATGCTTAAGGCTATTACGGCTTCATTGCTAATGGAGCAAGTGCTTGCACCAAATTTTAAATTTAAAACAAAACGTTTTGATGATGAAGGGCAGGAAGAAGGAGCCATTAAAATTCGTGGTTTTAAAGAGCCAAGTTCTAAACGAGTTAAGGATATTGTTGAGACTGACTTAAATGACTTAAAGGCTGTTATATTGCAGGATAGTCAACTTATTAAAGCCCTACCTGGTGAGTTTATTGATCCTGAAGTCATTAATAAAGTAATGATCCCTAAGATTATTCAGACCAAGTACCCTGATTTAAGTGATGAAGAGATAGAAGAAATTCGTCAGCATGTGGTTGTTGATTCAGTTATTAAGAATGGTGAAGTAAAAGAGGTTGGTGATAAGAAGTTTGTCAGAATGGCAGGAAAATTTGTCAATATTGAGGATTTACATATTGATTTAATAGGCCAAGTGAACCCATTCCAAAAGGCATTTGAAGTGTTATCAAAATCAGTCACTGCGAAGTTATTGAAAACTATCCAGGAAACGATTGATGCAGGCCGCATCATTATGACTGATGAAGAGGCCATTGTACTGTATCAAAAAATTGGTAACTTTATGAAAGCTCATGGAAGAGAGCCTAATATTAATTCTTCAGCCCCATTGGAAAGAAGGCAAGCTGAAGCACTGGTATATTTAAGAGATAAAAAACGGCAGCAAGCAGCTAAAAATGAGACATGATTAATTTTGCCAAAGAATTAGAGTCTATTTTAGAGTCTGATCCCTTAGGTTTGCTGCATGTAAAGCCTAAAGTCTCATCTATCATTAGTGCTGATGAACGCTTGCTTATATCATTTAATGAGATTAATGCCTTTGTAAATGAACAAGGCCGTGAGCCTACAGCAAGTGGAGATATTAATGAACGAAAACTTTTTAGCCGACTAAAAGGTTTACGTAATAATCCTGAAAAAGCATTGGCATTAAAAGATTCGGATGTTTTTCATCTATTGGGTGATGTATCTGTTACTGAACCAGAAGAAGTAAAAACAATTGATGATGTTTTTTTCGATGATCCACTTGGCTTATTAGCCGATTCAGATGATATTTTTACACTCAGGCATGTACCTAAGGCAATTGATATGCCTGAAAATATTGCTAAACGAAAACCCTGTAAAGAATTTGAATTATATGAGCACTTATTTAAACAGTGTCACTTGGATTTGGTTTCAGGAAAAAGTGAGCTTAGACAATTTACTGGCGAACAACAGATCTCCGCAGGACATTTCTTTGTGTTGCATGGGGTGATGGTGTATGTTTCTGAAGTAGGAGAGAAGGGAAAGAAGCGTGGCAAGGTGAACGCCAGGTTGAAGTGTATATTTGAGAATGGGACTGAATCAAATATGCTATTACGCTCTTTAGCGACTGAACTTTATAAGGATGAATCAGGTCGTCGTGTATTAAGCGCTCCTGAAGATTATCTTAATGAGCCTGAACAAGTGACATATGAAGATAAACCAACGGGGTATATTTATATATTACGCTCCTTGAGTGAAGATCCTAAAATAAAAGAGATTGGGAATTTATTCAAGATAGGCTTTTCAAGTCAACTTGTTCAAGAACGCATTAAAAATGCGGTTCAGGAGCCTACTTATTTGATGGCTGATGTAAAGGTAGTGGCTGAGCTTCAAACTTTTAACTTAAACCCGCAAAAATTAGAATTACTATTACATACCTTTTTTGCAAGTGCTTGTTTAAACCTCGATGTTTTTGATGCTGAAGGGATGCGTTACACTCCGAGAGAATGGTTTATTGTTCCGCTGCATATTATAGAGACAGCTATTCAACTTCTAATGAATGGTGATATTGTTAATTATCGTTATGATAACCATCGGTCAGAAATTGTTGAAAAATGAACGCCTCAATTGGACTTTATTAATTGCTGCTACTAACTTACTAAAGTTTCGGAGTTCATTTGACTTTCAAGGAAAACTGTACTCCATTGATTTATAACGTCTCAAGCCGAAGAGTCTTCGGATCAAGTTGTAGGGCTTGCATAAAAAAGCATTGTATGTGAGTTTCAATAGTTTCTAGTACCACTGCCACTACATCTCCCAAAATGGTTCTGTCGCAAAAAAACAAATGTTTGTGTAAAAATCAACTGTGA
>NZ_BDMN01000441.1 GCF_002189065.1 Bathymodiolus platifrons methanotrophic gill symbiont | reverse complement strand
GTTTTCAATGTTCATAGTTTAGCATTGCCTGTCAATGCGTAACTTCTAAGCTATTGTAATGTGGTAACGCAAAGTAATAGCGTCACATTCAGCTACTCAATAATTGGGAAACTTCAGATACATGATTGGCGCGTGATTTTTAATTCTGTTAAATCCAGGAGACAGTAATATGGTAAAAAATAATTGGTTAGCTGTTGGTTTATTGGCGGGTACTGTGTTTTTTGCCTTTCGCTTACTTAATCAGGATGAAGGTGAGTTTGAAGTAGCGATACCAAAACCTACCCCCAACCAGATTAGAGCGAAAGAAGAGAGGGCTGCTAAAGCTAAGTCTCTCGAGAATTTCTTGATGGAACGTAACTTAAAGGAAATTGCTTCTTGGGGTGATGATTTAACGGTGGCTCAGATTAGGACAAGGGATTTCTATTTAAAGGGCGGTTTAATTGTTGTGCCTCCTGAGGTGAGGGGTGTTCCGGAGTCTGTGTTGAGGGACATCCACAATAACTTCCACGATATGAAGGTTAAAGGTTATTATGAAGTCGATAGTAACAATACGGATTTGACACACCATTTGAGTTTGATTTCTGAATTAAAGAGGATGTCTAAGATTCTTGATCCCGGGAGTTTTCATCCGGACATCAAGAGTATTAGCAGTCATTTGAGATTCGACCCGACTGACCTAAACAATTCGTTATTTTCTAGCATCCCGCGTATATCCAGCAACACCTATGGCTCCCGCGCTGGGGGTAGGTGGTCAGCGATAAAACATCTTTTTGATGACCCGGAACTCGGTGTGATTAGACTCGACGAGATGAAATCAGGCCCCGGAGGGCATACAGAATACGTTTTGCCGGAGGAGCTAAATCAAACTGTAAATGGCTTGCCTGCGAGCTATACGGTATCCGTAGGGCCTGACGGATTGCCTTTTGCTAATTTATTGTGGGTCAATGACAAAAATATGTATTCGATGTCTATCCAACGGAATACAGGAACGGATCCGCAAGCGAAGGAATACTTTTTTAGCCTGGCCGAATCTTTACCTAACCCGGGGGTTTAAGACTATGAGATCCATTATTACGATAGTGGTGTTAGGGTCGTTTGTTGCCGCAGCGTATTCTTTACAGAACAACCCCTCTACGGCTTTGTATACACCTTTTTTTAGTGGGGGTGGAGGTGGAGGTTCACCTGCCCGTGGGGACTCGGCTACGAAGGACTCGGATATTCAATCTGAAAAATCTCCTCAATCTAAGGCTTCTCATCGGGATAGACACCTCTCTGGCAATAAGATCCGAGAGTATAAAAACAGTCGAATAATAAAATCTCCCAAGAACAATCACATTATTAATAAAACTGACCGTCCCAGATATAAGGAACGCGATCGGGACCTAAAAAAAAGAGAGAATGACCCCTCCGCTATTTATGATAAGCAAGTGTCTATTTGGACTTCCGACATGGAAAAACAGGGGTATACATTAGCAAATGATTATGATGTGGCATTAATAGCGATGGAAGCTATGAATGTTGTTTCTAAGGGGTCTAAGTCTCTGCGTGAGGAGTCCTCGAGCCTAATGTTCACCCCCACCACTGTGAAGGATCCTGCCCCCCCC
>NZ_BDMN01000440.1 GCF_002189065.1 Bathymodiolus platifrons methanotrophic gill symbiont | reverse complement strand
TACAACGTCAAAGGTTACAAAAACATCCGTCCCAGTGGTGCAGGTTGAGAGGTCTCATATAGAATGGCTTGAGAAACAGGTCGATGGGCTTAGGGACGATATAAAACAAGTTAGAGACGATTCCCTAGCTCGTGAAATTCGATTAATGGCATTACTTGAACATAAAATTGATACGACACAAAGCGAAACATCATCAGATGAACCAGTTATTAGAGGGTTGTTCTCAAAGTTATTTAAGTGATGGATTGTGAGTGACGCTATTCCTTTGCGTTACCACATTACAATATCTGTATTAAACCTTGCCACCCACGCCTTTAAATTTCTCAATAAAGTCGGCAATCTTTTGAAACACACTTTGTTTCTTAGTTAAGTATTGTGGATTAAGCGGACTCATTTTAGGCAGAATTGCATTTAGATCAGTGCCATTTTCACTGGCATATTCTCGTTTTAACGATGCTGTTATATAGCGCTTAGCCGCTTCTTCATTCAGGCTTTCGGCACTAATTAATTCTCTTGCTTCACGTTGTTGTTCAGCTTGGGCAAAGGTAAAGAAAGCATCAATAATACTGGATTTATCGGGTATATTATCTAAATTGGTTTGATTAATAAAATCAGGGAAACGGAGCCTAAGCGGAGTGATGATTTTTAGTCCCTGGTAGGCGACAGGGCAATTCGCTGATCCGAAGTGCGCTAGTAGCGCGCGAGGGAGGCAAGAATTGCATTCCGAATAGCCGTCCAGCCATTTGAGGTAGTCTTAACGGAGCAGGGTTTTGTGCGTAGTTGAGACGGACGCAGGGCGACCAGGGCATCTCCCATTCGCTGCGTAGGCGAATGAATGTTGGTGACAGGAGTCCCAGAATGTTGTGAGGTAGCATGGCGCGCCTGTTTTTTTCTTTTTTTCTTTTTTTCTTTTTTAAGAGAGCTATAGAGTAGGTAGATTAATGCATGTAGAGGCTATATAACGACAAATTGAGTGTTTAATAACGACAGATTGAGCGTTTAATAACGACAAATTGAGCGTTGTAAGATGACTGATTGATCTTATATGACGACAAATTGATCGTTAAGGTATGTTTTTTAATTTTTTTGAGAGATAAAGCCTTTATTTACAAGGGGTGTAACATTGATATAACGACAAATTGATTGTTAAGGTAGGTTTAATTTTTTATATGACGACAAATTGATTGCCACATAACGACATTGTATTTTATCTGTCGTTGTTTTATTTTTAAATCAGAGTATAGTCAGGCAATATCTTTTTCTTGTCGTTATATTATCTTGGAAAATAAAAATCACCTAACGGTCGTTAAGTCCAATAAAGTTATTGAGGCCAGTTATCTATTGAGCCTTTCTGAGCAACGTGTGTTGTTGGCTTGTATAGCTCAAATTGATTCTATGTCCGAGTTAACAGAGCAATATCAGTTTGAAGTTTCAGCTTCTGAAATTGTTGATTTGGTCGGCTTGGATAACTTTTCAAATGCGTATCGAGATTTAAAGAAGGCTGCTGAAAAGTTGTATGATCGTAGTGTAACTATTGATGACCCTGATCCAGAAAATCCAAAGATAGCACAACGTAAAACCAGATGGATAAGCAGTATCGACTATATTCCTGGAGAAGGAAAGTTAGTTCTAAGTTTTGCTTCAGGCATTATTCCTTACATTTCTAAACTATCTAAAGAATTCACTAAATATAAGCTAAAACATGTTGCTAGGTTTGAAAGTATTTATTCTATTCGTTTATATGAGTTATTAGTGCAATGGAGTTCTACAGGGGAACGTGAAATTGAAGTTGAATGGCTTAAAAATCAATTCCAGGTTAGCAATAAATATAGTCGCTTAGGTGACTTAAAGAGGCGTGTGATTGAACCAGCTATAGCTGAAATTAACGAGCATTCCAATCTATGGGTGAAGTATGGTCAAAGGAAGTCTGGCAGGACGGTGACACACTTTCAGTTCCAATTTGGTGTGAAAGATCAACCAAAGCAAAGAAAAAAATTAACCGATGAAGAAATTAATAGTTTAGCTAAGCCTGGCGAAACTAAGGCGGCTGTTGTTGCACGTTTGACTGGTACATTGATGTCTGATTTTGCTAAACCAGGGGAAAGTTGGGGTGACGCTAAAGAACGGAAGAAGAGTTTAAAAGGTGGATTCAACTCTGAAGTGCAATTTCTGGGTTCTGTCGCAAGAACTTATTATGACGGTAAAGATTGGTCATAACCTGTCAGGTTTCACGAGGTTGTACCATGATTTTTTAAAAGTTCAGCTCGAAACATATCGGGGGATTTTCGGTTCTGTCGCATAAAGTTCACTTCTCCGCGTTACCTGCTATCATGA